>NZ_JBFIKK010000001.1:0-66202 GCF_041600255.1 Nocardioides sp.
CGGTTCCTACGGTGAGGAAGTCAGACGCTGTTCGGAGTGAAGGCGCGCGAATCGCGCCATGAGGAGACCCCGGTGGACGCTGCGACCCAGGGCCAGTCAGGCACGTCCGCGGTGCCGACGTGGGACGAGGTGGTCGAGCTGCACTCCGACCGTGTCTACCGGCTCGCCTACCGCCTGACCGGCAACCGCCAGGACGCCGAGGACCTCACCCAGGAGGTCTTCGTCCGGGTGTTCCGCTCGCTCGCCTCCTACACGCCCGGGACCTTCGAGGGCTGGCTGCACCGGATCACCACCAACCTGTTCCTGGACCAGGCCCGTCGCAAGCAGCGGATCCGCTTCGACGCCCTCTCCGACGAGCGGGCCGAGCGACTCACCAGCGCCTCGCCGAGCCCGGACCTCGCCTACGCCGACCGGACCTTCGACGACGACGTGGAGCGAGCGCTGGCCACGCTGCCGCCCGACTTCCGGGCCGCGGTGGTCCTCTGTGACGTGGAGGGGCTCAGCTACGAGGAGATCTCCACCATCCTGGACACCAAGATCGGCACCGTCCGCTCACGGATCCACCGCGGCCGCGCCATGCTGCGCAGCGCCCTCTCCCACCGCGCGCCCGGTGAGGGCCGAGCGCGCTACTCCGGCCCGGCCGTCGAGACGTGCGGGCCGTCCCTGGCCCCGACGGGGCGCGACGGATGATCGGACACCTCGGCGCGCGCGTCAGCGCCCTCCTCGACGGCCAGCTCTCCGCTGCCGAGACCGAGCGCGCCTGGGCGCACGTGCACGCCTGTCACCAGTGTCGCGACCGGGTCGAGCACGAGGGCTGGGTGAAGACCCAGCTGGCCGGGCTCGCGCCGACCGGCGGACACGCGCCGGAGCACCTCAAGGGCGCCCTGCTCGGGGGACCCGGGGGCTGGGCAGCGGCGTCGCCCACCCTGCCCGCGGACGGTGCCTCGCGGGCACGCGCGTACGGCGGGGTCGTCGCCCTGGGCAGCGGCGCGGTCGGTGCGGCGGTGCTGGGGGTGCTGGCGCTCGGCACGGCCCCGGCGGACGTGTCGCCGGCCGAGCGGCGTACGCCGGCGACGCAGCTGGTCCGGCCGGCCACCACGTTCGTGCCGGTCCTCGGCCCGACCGCCCGTCCGACTGGCCAGTCGACGGGCCAGTCGACCGGCCAGCCGGCTCCCGGGGACCGGCTCCGACCGAGCACCCCCTAGGCCCGGTTTCGTGCGGTGGGTCAAGATGGTCAGGTGAGCCACGACGACGACCAGCCCACCCAGCCGCTCAGCTGGGTGCCGCCCACGACGCAGCCGCTGCCGGGCAGCTGGTCCGGGTTTCCCCCGGCGGGACCGGCGACGCAGCAGGTCACGCAGCAGCCGGGTCAGCACCCGGGGCAGCACCTTGGGCCGAACGGGGCGCCGTCAGGACGATCGGCCCGAGGCGTGCCCGGCTGGACCTGGCCGGCCGTGGCCGTCCTCGCCCTGGTGCTGGGCCTGGTCGGCGGGGTCGTCGGCGGGCTCACCTACGACACGGTGACCGAGGCGCAGAACCCGGGCGCAGTGAGCTCCGGTCTCAACGGCGTCGACACCGTCTGGGTGCCGCCGCTGGAGCAGGACAACGGTTCGATCGCGGCCGTGGCGCAGACCCTGCTGCCCAGCACCGTCCAGATCGCCGCCGAGTACGACGGGGACTCCGCCGGCGCGACCGGCTCGGGCTTCGTGCTCGACCGGCAGGGTCACGTGATCACCAACAACCACGTGGTCGCGCAAGCGGCGGCCGACGACGGCCTGATCGAGATCGTCGACCACGACGGCAACCGCTACGAGGCGTCGGTCGTCGGTCGCAGCACCGTCTACGACCTGGCCGTGCTGTACGCCGACGGCGTCAAGCAGCTCGAGCCGGCCGCCCTGGGCGCGTCGCAGACGCTGCGGGTGGGGGAGTCCGTGGTCGCGTTCGGTTCCCCGCTCGGCCTGAGCTCGACCGTCACCTCCGGCATCGTCAGCGCTCTGCGCCGACCCGTCACCACGGGCGACGAGAACAACGAATCCTCCTACATCAACGCCGTGCAGACCGACGCCGCCATCAATCCGGGCAACTCCGGCGGGCCCCTGGTGAACCTTCGCGGCCAGGTCGTGGGCGTGAACTCCGCGATCGCCACCACCGGTGGCGGGCGTGCCGAGGCCGGCAACATCGGTGTCGGGTTCGCGATCCCGATCGAGCAGGTGCGGATCACCGCCGACCAGATCCTGCGCACCGGCAAGGCGCGCTACCCGGTGATCGGTGCCAAGGTGCGCACCGGCCGCGACGACGGCGTCGGGGCCGAGGTCGACGAGGTGCTGCCCGGGACCCCGGCCGAGAAGGGCGGGCTGGTCAAGGGCGACATGATCACCGAGGTCAACGGTGAGCGGGTCACCGACGGGATCGCGCTGATCGTCTCGATCCGCTCGCACCAGCCGGGAGAGACCCTGGAGTTCACCGTGCAGCGGGGCGGCCGCGAACTGACGATCTCGGTGGAGCTGGGCTCCGAGGTCGGCTGATCAGGAGTCGCTCTCGACGTACGGGTGCTGGTCCACGAAGGTGCGGGTCTCGGCGTACATCCGCTGGATGAACTCCTCGAGCTGGCTCGACTCGACCCGCCACTGACCCCGTCCGCCGATCTTGATCGCCGGCAGGTCGCCGCGGCGGACGAGCGCGTAGACCTGCGCGCTGGAGGTGTTGAGCACCTCGGCCACGTCGGCGAGGGTCAAGAAGCGTGGGCTGCCGGACATGGCCCCATGTTCGCACCTTCCACCGGCTGATCCGGTTCACCCACTCCGGACGCTGTGGAGGACGTCCTGTGGACCGCCGTGTGCCTGCGCCGGGTCCGGCCTGCATGATGGGCGCGTGGTCAGGAACTCGGGAACTCCCACCTCATCGTCGACTCCACCTGCGCTGCGGGTGCGCGCGCCCGGCTGGCGCGACCCCCGCCTATGGGTCGGCCTGCTCGTCGTCACGCTCTCCGTGGTCCTGGGCGCACGCGTCGTCGGTGCTGCCGACCGGACGATCGAGGTCTGGTCGGTCGCCGGCGACCACGTCGAGGGCGACGTGCTGGCGCCGGAGGACCTCGTCGTCGCGCGGGTGCACCTCGCCGAGGCGTCCGCGGGCTACCTGCGGGCTCAGGAGCAGCTCCCGGCCGTGATCAGGCTGACCCGGGCCGTGGCGGACGGCGAGCTGCTGCCGCGGGCGGCCGTGGGGGCCGAGGAGAGCGGCGACGAACGGCTCCGGCTCCCGATCGCCGTCGACGCTCACCTGGTGCCACCGTCGGTGGCCGCCGGGTCGGTCGTGGACGTCTACCTCGAGTCGGGTCGACCGGCGCTGTCCTCGGTGCCGGTCGTGGAGTCCCCGGCCCTGGACGCCGGCTTCGCCGCCACCGGGCGCCGACAGCTGGTGCTGGCCGTGGACGAAGGCGCGGCCCATCGCTTCTTCCGCCTCCTGGGCTCGCTCGACCAGCCCACCCTCACCGTGGTCCGGCGGGGATGAGCGTGCCCGCACGTCCGGTGGTGGTCCTCGTCGTCGCCAGTGGCGCCGCCTGGGAGTCCGACGCCCTGGGCCGTCTGAACGAGGAGCGCGGGATCGTGGTGCTCAAGCGGTGCGTGGACGTCGCCGACCTCCTCGCCGCCTCCAGTGCCGGCCAGGCCGACGTGGCCGTGCTGGGTCTGGAGTCGCCCGGGCTCGACCGCTCCGCCATCGACCTCCTGCGCCGGCACGGCGTCCGGCCCGTGCTGGTGCTGCCGGGCACGGTCGACGAGGAGCCGGCCCGGTTGCGGGCTGCGAGGATCGGCGTCTCCGCCCTGGTCCCGGCCACCGATCTGACGGGTCTCGTCGCCGCCGTGATCGGCCCCGGGGACGACCCGGCGTATCCGGCCGGTGCGGAGCCGCCCGCCCGAGCGGACCCGGACCCGTCCGACGCCGCCGGGCCGCGCGGCCGGGTGATCGCCGTGTGGGGTCCGGCCGGAGCTCCCGGCCGGACCACCGTCGCCGCCGGCCTCGCGGCCCTGCTCGCGGCCCGGGGGAGGGCGACCACGCTGGTCGACGCCGACCCGTACGGCGGGTCCGTGGCGCAGCAGCTGGGCATCCTGGACGAGGTGTCCGGACTGCTGGCGGCCGCTCGCCTCGCGGGCACCGGCGCGTTCGACGAGCACGGGCGCACCCTGCCGCGCCGGATGAACAGCCGGCTGGCCGTGGTGACCGGGCTGCCGCGGGCCGACCGGTGGGTGGAGGTCCGCCCCGGCGTGCTCGAGGCCCTGCTGGACGATGCCGCCGGCCGCGGGGACGTCCTGGTGGACACCGGCTTCAGCATCGAGGACGAGCCCGGCGCCGAGTTCGGCGCCCGGCCCGGCCGCAACCACCTGACGCTGACGGCGCTGGCGAGGGCCGAGGAGGTGGTGGTCGTGGGCAGCGCCGATCCGGTCGGGCTCTCCCGACTGGCCCGGGGTCTCGTCGAGCTCCGCCCGGTCGTCGAGGGCACCCCGGTACGCGTGGTCGTGAACCGGATGCGGCCGTCCCTGGGCTGGTCGGAGAAGGAGATCGCCGGCATGGTCACCGGCTTCCTGCGGGTGGCGGACGTGCACTTCCTGCCCGAGGACCGCGCCAGCGTGGATCGCCAACTGCTCGCCGGTCAGACCCTGGCCGAGGCCGGGGATTCGGCGCTGGGGCGCGCGCTCGACCGGGTGGTCGACGTGGTCGCTCCGGGCTCTCTGCCCTCGCCGGCGGACCGCGCCGCCCGTCGCCCGCTCAGGCGGCGAACAGCAGGTACAGCCCACCGACGGTGAAGGCGATCATCGCGACGAGCAGGGAGAGTTGGCCGGTCAGCTGGTGGCGCTTGGGCAGCAGCTGGATCGCCCGTTCGTGGGCGGCGACCACGCCCACCACGTGTCCGAGCACCACCGCGACCACCTTGAAGTTCGCCAGCAGGGTCGGGTGGTAGGAGAGCCAGTAGTTGACGCTCCAGTCGCCGGTGCCGAGCAGGTTGCTGCCGTCGCCCAGCGGGTCGCTGGCCTGGATCAGCGTCTGCTGGCCGACCTCGAAGAGGTAGGTCAGGTAGTGGGCGAAGATGTAGCCCACGACGATCGGCACCACCGAGTGCGCGAAGAGGTCGGGCAGGTCCACCCGCCGGGTCGCCTTGTCCACGCCGGTCAGCATCGAGCCCAGGGCGAAGACCAGCCCCACGCCGGCGCAGAAGACCAGCAGCGCGAGGTTGTTGGCGACGTCCGCGAGCCAGCCGTGGTCCCGGAAGGCCGGGGTGTTCTGCAGGAAGCGCACCCAGGCGTTGGAGTCCCGGAACGAGTCGAAGGCGGTGCTCCCGAACAGCACGCTGACCACGGCGAGCAGGCCCGGCCCCACCTCGACGGTGTCCAGGTTGGCCTGCGGGCTACGGAGCACGAGCATGCCGTCGCGGCGCCCCCAGACCGACATCTTCGCGACCAGGCTCGAGTAGACCTCGAACGGGTCGCCGCGCTCGTAGAAGCGGCTGCCGAAGAGGGCGCCGCCCAGCAGCATCACCGCGAGGTACACCGCGCACCAGAGCCGGACGGCATCCAGCTCGGTCTTGTAGGGGAAGACCAGCTCGAACCACACGAACGCGAAGAGCCCGAGGGCCGCCGGCCAGTAGCCGAGTCGCTCGGGGTAGGTGAACACGCCGCGGTCGGGGTCGCTGCCCGACAACCGGGCGAAGAGCAGGTTGATCGTCCGGACCGGGCTGATGGCCTTCCAGACCGGTCCGAGCAGCAGCGAGAGCGGCACCAGGCCGACCCACCACCAGACGAAGAACATCCCGAAGAACGGGTTGGTGAGCAGGTCCTGGCCGAGCAGGGCCGCGACGGCGGCGTACGCCGTGATCGCGAGGCCGAGGGCACGCAGCAGCATTCGGAAGGCCGCCGAGTCGACGATCCGGGTGGTGCCCGGAAGGACGACCCCGCCGGCGGCTCCGGCATACCGCGGCGAGCGCCAGGCGACCGCCAGCACGATGAACGAGACCGTGAGCGCCGCGACAGCGCCGGCGATGGCCAGCTCGGGGGAGAGCGGGAGGTCCTTGGCGCCGCCGATGCCGTGGGCCCCGGTCAGCCGGTCGGGCGACACGTCAGCGGACTTCGAGCTGGACGATCGTCCTGGCCGGCGAGTGCGACTCGATGTCGACGACGCCAGGGGTCTGGATGGTCAGCTTCAGCGTGGTCGTGCCCGCGCCGTACTCCAGCTGCTGCTCCGGGCTGGAGTGCACGTGCAGCTCGCCCGCGGTGTCGGACTTCACCACCAGCTCGATCGGCGTGCCGGCCTCGATCTGGACCCGCTCGCCGTTGGGGGTCACGGAGCCGTCGGAGAAGGTGATCTCGATCGTCTGACGCTCGGGAGGGGCGCTGTCCGATGGTCCTGGGGACTCGCTGCACCCGGTGCTCAGGATGAGGGGGAGGGCGATGATCGCCGCTGCTGCCAGCAGTCGCCGCATGTCGGGGGTTCCTGTCGATCGCTCGTGAGGGTGGGCAGGCGCCCGGGTGGACCGGCGCCTCTGCCAGAATCCCATGTGACACAACCTCTCGGGCCGCCACCCCGGCCGCACGCGACGAAAGGGCTCCGGATGACCGACCGGCTCCGACCGCGGGACCTGGCCTTCCTCGCCGCGGAGTCTCCCTCGACGCCTGCGCACAACGCCACGGTCGAGATCTTCGACCCCGGCGACTCGGGGTTCGACTACCGGCGTTTCCTCGACCTCGTGCAGGACCGCATCTCCTTCGCGCCCCGCTACCGCCAGCGGCTGCAGGCCGTGCCCGGGCGCCTCGCGAACCCGGTCTGGGTCGACGACGTCGACTTCGACCTGAGCTACCACGTACGCCGCTCCGCCCTGCCGCGACCCGGGTCGCTCGACCAGCTGCGCGAGCTGGTCGGCCGGATCGTGTCGCGCCCGCTGGACCGCAACCACCCGCTGTGGGAGATGTACTTCGTGGAGGGGCTGGCCGACGGCCGGGTCGCCCTGCTCTCCAAGTCCCACCAGGCCCTCGTCGACGGCGTGCACACCGTCGACCTCGGCCAGGTGCTGCTCGACGTCACGCAGACCCCGAAGGAGCTCGGCGGCGACCAGTGGCGTCCGCGCAGCCCGGTCAGCCCCCTGCAACTGCTCACCGGCGCGGTGCGGGACTCGGTGACGAGCTCCACCACGACGCTCGACACCGTGCGCAGCAACGCCGAGGCGGTCCTGCGGACGGTGGAGTCCGCCAGCCACCGCACCAACCGGGTCGTCAGCGCCCTCACCGGCAGGGACCCCGAGCGTGAGTCGCCGATCAGCGGCACGCTGTCCCAGCAGCGCCGGATCGTCGTGCTCCGCACCGACCTGGCCGACTACCGCACGGTCCGCGACGCCCACGGCGGCACCGTCAACGACGTCATCCTCGCCGCCGTCACCGGAGCGTTGCGGGGCTGGCTGATGACCCGCACCGAGTCCCTCGGCGGCCTGCGCCAGCTGCGCGCGGTGGTGCCGGTCTCGGTGGTCGACAAGGAGCTCGAGGCGACCTCGCTGGGCAGCCAGATCGCTGCCCACTTCGTCGACCTGCCGATCGGCGAGGCCAGCCCGGTGGTCCGCCTGCACCAGGTGTCCTACTCGTTCCAGGTGCACAAGGAGACCGGTCGCGGCGTGGCGGCCAATCGGCTGGCGGGGATCGCCGGGTTCGCGCCCACGACGTTCCACGCCATCGGCGCCCGGGTGGCCGCCGACGAGGCCCGCCGGCGCGGCTTCCAGCTCAGCGTCACCAACGTGCCCGGCCCGCAGTCGCCGCTGTACGCCGCCGGCGCCCGGATGACCGAGACCTACCCGGTCCCGCCGCTGCTGCCCGGGCACGCCCTGGCGATCGGCGTCACGTCGTACGACGGTGGCGTGTTCTACGGCATCACCGCCGACCGGGACCTGCTGCCCGACGCCGACCTGCTCGGGCCCTGCCTGCGCGAGGCGTTGGACGAGCTGCTCGACACGGCGACCGGCGCCCGACCGAAGGTTCCGCGCGGTCGCAAGCGGGTCCCGGCCAAGCCGCGCGCGACGGCGCGCAGGACGGTGACGGACTGATGGCCGAGCGCATCTACGTGCCCCTGACCTCGACCGGCCTGGCGGCCCTGGTGGCCGAGGGACGTCTCGGCGGGCCGTTGCGCGCCCACGCCGTCACCGACGAGCTGCGCTCGGAGTGGAGCGACGGCGATGACGAGGGCTGGGAGTACGCCGCCCTGATGGCGGCCGCGGGCAGCTGCCGGGGACTGCGCGGAGCAGGCGATCGACCGCGACGCTACGTGCTGGCCGCCGACGTGCCGTCGGTGAGCCCGGTGGCGGGCGAGGACCCCACGCTGGTCGACGTGGCCGCGGACGTGCCGTGGAAGAACGTGGCGGCCCTGCACGCGGACACCGAGGACCGTCCCGACGACGCCGACGAGGACGACGACCTGGCGTGGTTCGCCACCCAGGAGATCCAGCACCTGCTCTAGGTCGTCGTCGAACGCCTGCGGCTGCTTGGAGTCCGCCGGGCAGGTCTGACACGATCGCGTCCATGGACGCGATCACCTTCCCGCCGGCTCCCACCAACGAGCCGAACCTCACCTACGCCCCGGGCACCCCCGAACGCGAGGACCTCGTCGTCGAGCTCGACCGGCTCGAGCGCACGCAGCACGACCTCAAGGCCCACATCGGTGGCCGCACGAAGGCCGGTGGCGGTGCCGAGATCACGGTCGTGCAGCCGCACGACCACCAGCACGTGCTCGGGGTGATGAAGAACTCGACCCAGGCCGACGCGAAGGCGGCGATCAAGGCGGCCGCCGACGCCGCCCCCGCCTGGCGCGGGCTCGACATGGACCAGCGCTGCGCGGTGCTGCTCAAGGCCGCCGACCTGCTCGCCGGCCCCTGGCGCCAGCGGATCAACGCCGCCACCATGCTCGGCCAGTCGAAGACCGCCCAGCAGGCGGAGATCGACAGCGCCTGTGAGCTGATCGACTTCTGGCGGTTCAACGTCCACTACGCCAAGCAGATCCTCACCGACCAGCCGATCGCGAACAGCCCCGGCATCTGGAACCGCACCGACCACCGCCCGCTCGAGGGTTTCGTCTACGCGATCACGCCGTTCAACTTCACCGCGATCGCCGGCAACCTGCCCACCGCTCCGGCGTTGATGGGCAACACGGTGCTCTGGAAGCCGTCGCCGACCCAGCAGCTGGCCGCCTCGCTGCTGATGGAACTGCTCGAGGAGGCCGGGATGCCGCCGGGCGTCATCAACATGCTGCCGGGGGACGGTCTCGAGGTCTCGAAGGTCGCGCTCAGCAGCCCCGACCTGGCCGGGATCCACTTCACCGGCTCGACCCCGACCTTCCAGCACCTGTGGGCCAGCGTCGGCGAGAACATCGCGTCGTACCGCTCCTACCCGCGCATCGTCGGCGAGACCGGCGGCAAGGACTTCATCGTCGCGCACCCCTCGGCCGACCCGGACGTGGTCCGCACGGCGATGGTGCGCGGCGCGTTCGAGTACCAGGGCCAGAAGTGTTCGGCCGCGTCTCGTGCGTACGTCGCGCGGTCGGTGTGGAAGAAGATGCGCGACGAGTTCGTGGCCGAGGTCGAGAGCCTCACCATGGGCGACGTCACCGACCTGTCGAACTTCATGGGCGCGGTGATCGACGACCGTGCCTTCGCCAAGCACAAGGCCGCGATCACCCGGGCCAAGCGCAGCAAGAACCTCGAGATCGTGGCCGGCGGCCAGGTCGACGACTCGGTCGGGTACTTCGTCCGGCCCACCGTGGTGGAGTCCAGCGACCCCACCGACCAGATGTTCTCCACCGAGTACTTCGGTCCGATCCTCGCGGTGCACGTCTACGAGGACGGCGACTTCGAGCAGGTCGTGGCGCAGATGGAGTCGTTCGCGCCGTACGCGCTGACCGGCGCGATCATCGCGCAGGACCGGCACGCGATCGCCTGGGCCCAGGACGCGCTGCGCTTCGCGGCTGGCAACTTCTACATCAACGACAAGCCGACCGGTGCGGTCGTCGGTCAGCAGCCCTTCGGTGGCGGTCGGGCCAGCGGGACCAACGACAAGGCCGGAGCGGCGATCAACCTGCTGCGCTGGACCTCGCCGCGGTCGATCAAGGAGACCTTCGTGCCCCCGAAGGACTACCGCTACCCGCACATGCGCTGACCTGCCAGTTTCGGTTGTTGAAAGGCCGCTGACCTGCCACTTGTGGTTGTACAGATGCCGCCGACCCGTCAACCACAAGTGACGGGTCGGCGGCATTGGCCGTCTCTGGGGGTCAGGCGGAGAGGGCCGGGTAGTCGGTGTAGCCCTCCGCGCCGCCGCCGTAGAACGTGGCCGGGTTCGGCTCGTTCAGCTCCGCATCGCCGGCCCACCGCGCGGGCAGGTCCGGGTTGGCGATGAAGAGGCGGCCCACGGCCACGGCGTCGGCCTTGTCGTCGTCCAGGATCGCCTGGGCGCTCTCCCGGGTGGTGACCGAGGCGAACCCGTCATTGGCGATCACGACGCCGCCGAAGTTCTTGCGCAGCCGCTGCGTGAGCTCCGCGTACGGGTCGGCCAGGATGCTCAGGTAGGACAGCCCCAGGGGAGCGATGCCCTCGAGGAGCGCGTCGTACGTCGCCTGTACGTCGGCCGGGTCGTCCTCGGTGGCGCCCTGGATGTTGTGGGCGGGCGAGATCCGAATGCCCACCTTGTCGGCACCGATCGCGTCGATGATCGCGCGGGTGACCTCGATGCCGAACCGGGCCCGGTTGGCGGGAGAGCCGCCGTAGAGGTCGGTGCGGTGGTTGGCGCCCGGAGCGAGGAACTGGTGGATCAGGTACCCGTTCGCTGCGTGCACCTCGACGCCGTCCAGGCCGGCCTCCATGGCGCTGCGCGCGGCGTGCACGTAGTCGGAGATCACCGCGGGGATCTCGGCGAGGTCGAGTGCTCGGGGGGTGGCGTGGGGCTGCATGCCGTCGGTCGTGAAGATCTCGCCGGGTGCCTGCAGCTGGCTCGGGGCGATGCTCTCGAGGCCGTGCTTGCTGTCCGGGTGGGCGATCCGGCCGACGTGCATCAGCTGGACGACGATACGTCCGCCGCGCGCGTGGACGGCGTCGGCGACGCGGCGCCAGCCGGCGATCTGCTCGGGGGTGTGGATGCCCGGGGTGAACGGGTAGCCCTGGCCGATCGCGCTGGGCTGGGTGCCCTCGCTGATGATCAGGCCGGCCGTCGCCCGCTGGGCGTAGTACTCGACGGCGAGGTCGCCCGGGACGCCCTGCTCGTCTGCCCGGTTGCGGGTCAACGGCGCCATCACGAGGCGGTTGTCGAGCTGCAACGACGGGGTGGCGAGGGCGTCGAAAAGGTCAGGCATGTGGGGCTCTCCTCCAGTTGGTTCAAAGCTGAACGACGGGAGAACGGCCGCCGGGGGGCGTGGCATTCCGAACGGAGCCCGTTTGTGAGTCAGGTCTCCGTCACCTGACCACCACCGTCCGCCGCCGACGGTGAGGCGGGAGCGCTGGGGCAGAATCGGCCACGATGACACCGTCGATCCTGCCCCAGCTGGTGGCACTGCACATGGGTGCGCTGCATCCGGTCGAGCAACTGCTCGTGCTGCTGCTCGCCTTCGGGCCCTTCGTGGTGCTGGGGGTCCTGATCGCCGTACGACGCGGCCAGGACGCCGCAGACGAACTCCCCGAGGAGCGCCCCGACGGGGACGTCGACCAGGGACCGGCCGAGGGTCAGCTCGACAGGTAGGCCCGCCCGGTCCGGTTCTCGGACTTCAGCGCCTTGAGCAGCAGGTCGGAGACCAGGCCCTCGATCTTCCCTCCGACCAGCGGGATCTTCACCGTGATGTCGAGCTCGACCGTCTCGCTGACGGTGCCGCCGGACTCGGTGAGCACCGCGGTTCCCGAGATCTCGCCCGGCTTGCCGGGGATGGTCACCCGGATGTCCGCCTTCGCGGGGCTGCTCCACCGCTCGTGCTGGACGATGTTGATCTCGTCGCCGACGAACTTCTTGGCGAACGACGGGATGCCCTCGGCCGCCTGGACCTGGTCGATGGTGACCTCCATCCCTCCAGCAGCGGCCTCACCGTCGATCGTGATCGTCTGGCGCAGCACCTCCTGGTCCTGGCAGACCTGCTCACGGAAGGCCGGGTCGGCCAGCATCGCGGCCACCTCGTCCAGCGAGGCCTGGTAGGTCAGGGTGTGGCGCAGTCGCTTGGTCATCGGTTGTTCTCCTCCAGCCAGGCGACGCCGACCGTGTGCTCGGTGTCCATCCCGCTCCGGATCTTCTCCGCCAGCAGCTTCTCGAGCTTGCCGCCGATCAGCGGGACCTTCACCTTGACCTCGAGCTCCACGATCTCCACGGTCCGGCTCCCCTCGGGGCGCAGCGTGATCGTGCCGGAGATGTCGGACGGCTTGCCGGGTGCCTCGATCTTGAGCGTGCCGCCGGTGGTGTCGGCCCACTCCTCGCGCTGGATGGCGCGGGTGGCGTCCCCGGCGAAGGTGCGCGCGAAGCTGGGCAGGTCGTCGGTGCGCTGCTGCTGGTCGATGACCAGGGAGAAGCCGCCGCCTTTCCGGGTCAGCTCGACCTCGGCCGAGATGACGTCCTGGGCGGCGCAGACGCGCTCGCGGTAGTCGGCGTCGGACAGCATCGCGAACACCTGGTCCGGGCTGGCGTCGTAGGACAGTTCGTGTCGGAACTTCATGGCATGCATCATGGCCCAGACCGGACGACTAGCGTGCACGCCCATGAGTGAAACGTTCGTGTCCTTCGGTGAGCAGGGCGCCCAGCTGACCTACGGCAGCTACCTGCGGCTTCCCCAGCTGCTCGACTCCCAGCACCTGGAGTCGGACCCGCCCGCCCACGACGAACTGCTGTTCATCACGATCCACCAGGTCTACGAGCTGTGGTTCAAGCAGCTGCTGCACGAGGTGGCGGCCGCCCGCGACGCGATGAGCGGCTCGGTGGAGGGTCGGACCCTGTGGTGGGCCCAGCACCTGCTGGCCCGGGTGCACGTCATCGAACGCATCCTGGTCCAGCAGGTCGACGTGCTGGAGACGATGACCCCGCAGGACTTCCTGGAGTTCCGGCAGCGGCTGGCTCCGGCCAGCGGTTTCCAGTCGGTGCAGTTCCGCGAGCTGGAGTTCCTCTCCGGCGCCAAGGACCCCTCTTACGTCGAGAAGTTCCGCGGGCTGACCGAGCAGGAGCAGGCCCGACTCGCGCGCCGACTCGAGGAGCCGTCGTTGTGGGACGCGTTCGTCGACGTCCTGCGAGCCGAGGGCTTGCCGGCCGAGAACGACGAGCAGATCTCGCAGTCCGTACGGACCGCCGCCCACGACCGTTCGCAGCACGCCGTGGTCTGGGCGCTCGCCGAGGCGTTGCTGCAGCACGACGAGCTCGCCGCGAGCTGGCGGGCCCGGCACGTGGTGATGGTCGAGCGGATGATCGGTGCCAAGTCCGGCACCGGAGGCTCCAGCGGCGCGGGCTACCTGCGCTCCCGGCTGCCGCTGCAGTACTACCCGCTGCTGTGGCAGCTGCGCTCGGAACTGTGACGGACGGGGCGCAGGGGGTGGCCCGTGTTGTGGACGTCACATGCGGGGTCCTAGGGTCGAGGGGTGTCAACGACGACGCTCGATCAGGACAAAGCTGACCTCATTGCGAAGGCGATCGACCTGGCCCTGGCCGGCCGAGGTTCCGGTGGCCCGCCCCACGACACCGTGGGCGCCCTCATCAGGGCCTACTACCGCCATGTCGCGCCCGAGGACGTGTGCGACCGCGGCGAGGCCGACGTGTACGGCGCGGTCGCGTCGCACTGGAGGCTCGCCGAGAACCGCCCCCAGGGGCGGGCGATGGTCCGGGTGTTCACCCCGAGCCTGGGTGAGAACGGCTGGTCGGCCGTCGGTCACTCGGTGGTCGAGGTCGTCACCGACGACATGCCCTTCCTGGTCGACTCGCTGACCATGGAGCTGTCGCGCCAGATGCGCGACGTGCACGCGGTGATCCACCCGCACTTCGACGTAACCCGCGACATCACCGGCGCCCTGCAGAGCGTGACGCCGATCTCCGACGGTTCGCTGGAGCCCGAGGGCGACGCCATCCGGGAGTCGTGGATGCACGTCGAGATCGACCGGATCCGCGACACCGACGACGTGACCGAGATCGAGCAGGCCGTGCAGCGCGTCCTGCGCGACGTCCGGGAGGCGGTCGAGGACTGGGAGAAGATGCACGCCCAGGTCCGCGAGATCGTCGAGGAGCTCGAGACCGACCCGCCGGACCTGGACCCGGACGAGATCCGTCAGGGCCGCGAGCTGTTGACCTGGCTCGCCGACGACCACTTCACCTTCCTCGGCTACCGCGAGTACCGCCTCGAGCGGGACGGCGACGACGAGCTGCTGCGTGCCCTGCCGGGCACCGGTTTCGGGATCCTGCGGGCCGACCAGGACATGTCGTCCTCGTTCGGCAAGCTGCCCGCGGTCGTCAAGGCCAAGGCGCGGGAGAAGACCCTGCTGGTCCTCGCGAAGGCGAACTCGCGGGCCACCGTGCACCGCCCCGCCTACCTGGACTACGTGGGGGTCAAGAAGTTCGAGAACGGCGAGGTGGTGGGGGAGCGTCGCTTCCTGGGCCTCTTCTCGAGTGCCGCGTACACCGAGTCGCTGACCCGGATCCCGCTGCTGCGGGAGAAGGCCGCCGAGGTGCTCAAGCGCACCGGTTTCGACCCCCGCAGCCACGCCGGCAAGGCGCTGATGGACACGCTCGAGACCTACCCGCGTGACGAGATGTTCCACACCCCGGTCGACGAGCTCGCCCCGATGGCCGAGGCGGCCATGCACGCTCGGGCGCGCCGCCAGGTCCGGATGTTCATCCGCCGCGACACCTACGGCCGCTATGTCTCGGTGCTCGTCTACCTGCCCCGGGACCGGTACAACACCACCGTCCGGGAGCGCTTCTCCGAGATCCTCAAGGAGCGGCTCGGCGGCGAGAACGTCGAGTTCACCGTGCGCGTCAACGAGTCGACCACGGCCCGGGTGCACTTCGTGGTGCACCCGCCCAAGGGCACCCCGATCGCGGAGGTCGACTCCGCGGACCTCGAGCGGCGCCTGACCGAGGCCTCCCGCTCGTGGCGCGACGACTTCGTGACCGCCGTGATGGCCGAGTACGGCGAGGAGTCCGGTGCCGTGCTCGGGCGCCGGTACGTCGACTCGCTGCCGGAGGCGTACAAGGAGGACTTCTCCGCCCGGACCGGTGCGATCGACCTGGGTCGGCTGGAGGCGATCGAGGGGGACGAGGGCATCGACCTCTCGCTCTACGAACAGCTGGACGCCGGTCGGGGTGAGGCCCGCCTCAAGGTCTTCCGGGTCGGCCCTCCGCTGTCGCTCTCGGAGATCCTGCCGATGCTCTCCTCGATGGGGGTCGAGGTCGTCGACGAGCGGCCCTACGAGCTCGAGGGGCTGGGTCGACCGACGTACATCTACGAGTTCGGCCTGCGCTACGGCAAGGCCCTGCCGATGCGCTCGCGCGAGCTGTTCCAGGACGCGCTGCGTGCGGTCCGCGACGGCTTCAACGAGACCGACGGCTTCAACGCGCTGATCCTGGGCGCCGGGATCACCTGGCGTCAGGCCACGGTCCTGCGCGCCTATGCCAAGTACATGCGCCAGGGGAACTCGCCCTTCGCCCTCGACTACATCGAGGAGGCGTTGGCCAACAACGTCGACATCACCGGCCTGCTGGTGAAGCTCTTCGAGGCCAGGTTCGACCCGGGCAGCAACGGCCTCGCGGCCGACGCCGAGGCGCGCACGGCGCGCGTGGAGCAGGTCGAGGAGCGGCTCGCCCGCGCCCTCGACGCGGTGGAGAGCCTGGACCACGACCGGATCCTGCGGGCCTACCTGACGCACATCCGGGCGACCCTGCGCACGAACTACTTCCAGCCCGACACCGACGGCTCCACCAAGACCTACATGTCGTTCAAGCTCGACACGTCGGCCATCCCCGACCTGCCCGAGCCGCGGCCGCAGTTCGAGATCTTCGTCTACTCGCCCCGCGTCGAGGGCGTGCACCTGCGCTTCGGCGCGGTCGCCCGGGGAGGCCTGCGCTGGTCGGACCGACGCGACGACTTCCGCACCGAGGTGCTCGGTCTGGTCAAGGCACAGATGGTCAAGAACACCGTGATCGTGCCGGTGGGTGCCAAGGGCGGGTTCTTCTGCAAGCAGCTCCCCGACCCCTCCGACCGTGACGCATGGCTCGCCGAGGGCGTGGCCTGCTACACGACGTTCATCTCCGGGCTGCTCGACATCACCGACAACCTCGTCGACGGCGAGACGGTGCCGCCCTCGGCGGTGGTGCGCCACGACGGGGACGACTCCTACCTGGTGGTCGCGGCCGACAAGGGCACCGCGACCTTCTCCGACACCGCCAACGCGATCGCCCAGAAGTACGGCTTCTGGCTGGGCGACGCCTTCGCCAGCGGTGGTTCGGTGGGCTACGACCACAAGGCGATGGGGATCACCGCCCGCGGCGCGTGGGTCTCGGTGCAGCGTCACTTCCGCGAGCGCGGCATCGACTGCCAGCACGAGGACTTCACCTGTGTCGGCATCGGCGACATGTCCGGAGACGTCTTCGGCAACGGCATGCTCTGCTCCGAGCACATCCGACTGGTGGCTGCCTTCGACCACCGCCACATCTTCGTCGACCCGACGCCGGACGCGGCGACGTCGTACGCCGAGCGCAAGCGGCTCTTCGAGCTTCCCCGCTCCAGCTGGGAGGACTACGACGCCTCGCTGATCTCCGAGGGCGGCGGGGTCTTCCCGCGTTCGGCCAAGTCGATCCCGCTGAACAAGGCGATGCGCAAGGCTCTCGGGATCCCCGACGACGTCAGCGCGATGACGCCGGCGGAGCTGATGCGGGCGATCCTCAAGGCGCCGGTCGACCTGCTCTGGAACGGCGGCATCGGCACCTACGTGAAGGCGGCGTCCGAGACCCATGCGGACGCCGGCGACAAGGCCAACGACGCGATCCGGGTCGACGGCGCCGAGGTCCGGGCCAAGGCGGTCGGCGAGGGCGGCAACCTGGGGCTGACCCAGCTCGGCCGGATCGAGTACGCCGCCAGTGGCGGCCGGATCAACACCGACTTCATCGACAACTCCGCCGGCGTCGACACCTCCGACCACGAGGTGAACATCAAGATCCTGCTCGACCGGGTGGTCAAGGACGGTGACCTGACCGGCAAGCAGCGCAACCAGATCCTGGTCGAGATGACCGACGAGGTCGCCCAGCTCGTGCTCCGCGACAACTACGAGCAGAACCTCGCCCTGGCCAACGCGGCCGCGAACGCAGCGCCGCTGCTGCACGTGCACGAGGACTGGATCAAGCGCCTGGAACGTCGCGGGGTGCTCAACCGCGAGCTCGAGGGGCTGCCGAGCAGCAAGGAGATCCGCCGCCGGATGGACGCCGGTCAGGGCCTGACGATGCCCGAGCTCTCGGTCCTGCTGTCCTGGACCAAGATCGTGCTGGCCGAGGAGCTCATCGACTCCGACCTGCCCGATGACCCGTACCTCGACATCGACCTGCGCGCCTACTTCCCGACGCCGATCCGGGAGGGGTTCGAGACGCAGATCGTCCAGCACCCGCTGCGCCGCGAGATCATCGTGACCCAGGTCGTCAACGACCTGGTCAACGGTGCCGGGATGACCTACTGGCCGCGTCTGGCCGGGGAGACGGGCTCGACGTCAGCCGAGCTGACCCGGGCCAACTTCGTGGCGCGGGAGATCTTCGGGTCACTGCCGATGCGCGAGCGGATCGCCGAGCTCGACAACGTCCTCGACGCCTCGGTCCAGACCCGGATGCGCCTGGAGATGCGCACGCTCGTGGAGCGGGCCTCCCGGTGGCTGGTCACCAACCGCCGCCCTCCGCTCGACAGCCAGGCCACGGTCGACTTCTTCCGCGAGCCGGTGCAGCAGGTCATCGCCCAGCTGCCCGACCTGATGACCGGTCGCGAGCTCACCTCCTTCCACCAGCGTCGGGACTCCTTGACGGCGCAGGGGGTCGACGAGGAGCTGGCCACCCAGGTCGGGGTGCTCGAGCCGGCGTACATGCTGCTCGGGCTGATCGAGATCGCCGTCCGCGACGAGCGCGACCCGGCCGAGGTGGCGCGCCTGCACTTCGCGCTGGCCGAGCGGCTGGGTCTGCCGGCGCTGGTGGGCCGGATCCTGGCGCTGCCCCGGGAGGACCGCTGGCAGACGATGGCCCGTGCGGCGCTGCGCGACGACCTGCACGCGGTCCACGCCCAGCTCACCGGCCAGGTGCTGCGGGCGTCCTCGGACGACGACTCGATCACGGCCCGGATCGCGGCCTGGGAGGACGGTGACTCGGTGGTGGTGAGTCGGGCCGCGGCCACCCTGGAGGAGATCTGCGCCGACGAGCACGCCGATCTGGCCCGGATGTCGGTGGGGCTGCGAGTCGTGCGCGGACTTCTGGCCAGCGCCTGATCCGTGCGGCGATACGCTCGCCCCATGACAGACCTGAGCCGGGCCGGGGTGGCCGAGATCGTCCGACTCACCTCCGCCGGAGACCTGACCGCGCGCGTCGTCGTCGACGAGGCCCTCGATCGCATCGAGGCCGGCGACCGCACGCTCAACGCGTTCTCCCGGGTGCTGGCCGACGAGGCGCGTGCTGAGGCGTCGGCGCGCGACGAGTCGGTGGCGAGCGGGGAGACGCCCGGTCCGCTGCACGGCGTACCGATCGTGATCAAGGAGGAGATCGACGTCGCGGGGACGGTCACCACCTTCGGTGGCGATGCCAACACGACGCCGGCCCGGGCCGACTCCGAGATCGTCCGTCGCCTGCGCGAGGCCGGAGCGGTGATCGTCGGCAAGACCACGATGCCCGAGTTCGGGGCGTTCCCCTTCACCGAGTCCGACAGTCGCGGCATCACCCGCAACCCCTGGGACCCCGACCGCACCCCCGGCGGCTCCTCGGGCGGTACGGCGGCCGCGGTCGCCTCCGGCATGGTCCCGATCGGGATCGGCGGCGACGGGGGTGGCTCGATCCGGATCCCGTCGGCCAGCTGCGGCCTCTTCGGCCTCAAGCCCCAGCGCGGCCGGGTGACCACCGCGCCGTACCCGCACCTGTGGTGGTCGCTGGGCACGACCGGCCCGCTGTCCCGGTCGGTCCTGGACAGCGCGATGGTCTACGACGTGATCCGCGGGAACGTCGACTCCGACCTCTACCGGGCCGGGGAGGCGCCCTCGTTCGTGGAGGCGGCCGGTCGTGAGCCCGGGCGGCTGCGCATCGGCTGGTCCACCACCCCGGTCACCCGTGGGGTGAAGCCGGACCCGCAGCACGTGCGTGCGGTCCAGGACACCGCGACGCTGCTGGCCGAGCTCGGCCACGACGTCGTGGAGATCAACCCGCGCTACCCCGACCCGAGTGCGGCGTTCGTGCCCCAGTTCTTCGCCGGCATCCGCAGCGAGGCCGATGCGGTCGAGCACTTCGACCGCCTCGAACGACGGACCCGGGAGACCTACCGCCTGGGCGCCTGGGTCCGGCCCAGGGTGCGCGAGTGGGCGCTGTCGGAGACCGAGAAGATCGCCCGGAAGGCCAACCGGATCTTCGACCAGTGCGACGTCCTGCTGACCCCGACCACCGCCCACCGCCCGCCCGCCGTCGGTCGGCTGGGCCGGGTGGGCACGGTGCGTGCCTCGCTGCGCTCGATGCCCTCGATCGCCTACGCCGCGCTGTGGAACGTGGCGGGGAACCCGGCCGCCGCCGTCCCGTGCGGTCTCGGCACGGACGGGCTGCCGCTGTCGGTCCAGCTGGTCGGGCGCACCGACGACGAGGCCACCCTCTTCTCGCTCTCGGCCCAGATCGAACGGGCCCGGCCGTGGCCGCTCGTGGCGGGCGAGGCGAGCATCGGATAGGAGGGGCGATGGCCGCGATCGAGGTGCGAGGCCTGGTCAAGACCTACGGCGCCCTGCGCGCGGTCGACGACGTCTCCTTCAGCGTCGCCGAGGGTGAGTTCTTCGGCATCATCGGGCCGAACGGCGCCGGCAAGACCACCGTCCTGGAGCTGGTCGAGGGGCTGCGGGCGCCCGACTCGGGGGAGATCCGGGTGCTCGGCCAGAAGGTGCGTCCGCGCAACGCTGCCCTGATGCCCCGGATCGGCGTCCAGCTGCAGGCCTCGTCGTTCTTCGAGCGGCTGACGGCCCGCGAACAGATCCGCACCTTCGCGGCGTTGTACGACGTCTCGACGGCCCGCGCCGACGCGTGGCTGGAGCGGGTCGGGCTCGTGGAGAAGGCCGGCACCCGGGTCGAGGATCTCTCCGGCGGCCAGGCGCAGCGACTCTCGATCGCGTGCGCGCTGGTCCACGATCCCGAGCTGGTCTTCCTGGACGAGCCCACCGCCTCGCTCGACCCGCAGGCGCGGCACAACCTGTGGGACCTGCTGCGCGGGATCCAGCACGCGGGTCGCACGGTGGTGCTCACGACGCACTACATGGAGGAGGCCGAGGCCCTCTGCGAGCGGATCGCGCTGATGGACCAGGGTCGGATCCTCGAGCTCGACTCGCCGCGCGCCCTGATCGAACGACTCGGGGTGGAGAGCCTGGACGACGTGTTCCTCGAGCTGACCGGACGGGCGTACCGGACATGAGCACGCGCGCCTTCACGAGCCTCTCCCGGGCGATCCTGCTCGGGTTCCTGCGGGACCGGTCGGCGGTCTTCTTCGCGGTGATCTTCCCGCTGATGTTCCTGGTGCTCCTCGGCTCCATCTTCAGCGACCAGCGCCAACCCCGGGTCGAGCTCCTCGAGATCGGTTCGGTCGCCCTCTTCGACGCACTGCCCGCGCAGGCCAGGTCGGAGTTCGAGACCGCCTTCGACGTGCGCAGGGTCGACGACCGGGAGGAGGCGCTGGCCGCGGTCCGCTCCGGAGATGCCGACGTGGCCGTGGAGATGCAGGGCGAGCGGCTGGTCGCGCACTACACCCAGACCGACCCGGTCCGGGCCGCGATCACCCAGGGCACCCTGCGGGCGTTCGTGGACGGCGCCAACCTGGCCCTCAGCGGGACCCCGCCGCGCTTCTCCCTGGAGACCCGCTCGGTGGAGGACGACTCGCTGCAGGCGATCCAGTTCGTGACCCCCGGGCTGCTCGGCTGGGCGGTGGCGATGAGTGCCAGCTTCGGCGCGGCCGCCACCCTGCAGGGCTGGCGGCAGAGCAAGCTGTTGCGACGCATCCAGCTCGCGCCGGTCTCCACCCGGACCGTGGTGGCGGCCCGGGTGGGGGTCACGGTCGCGGTCGCCCTGGGGCAGATGGCGCTCTTCCTGGCCCTCGGGGTGGCGGCCTTCGGGCTCGAGCTCACCGGGGCGTGGCCGGCGGCGATCCCGCTGCTGGTCGTCGGCACCCTGTGTTTCATGGCCGTGGGGCTGCTGGCGGGTGCGGTCACCAGGACGGCGGAGGGGGCGGTGAACATGGCCAACTTCTTCGTGCTGCCGATGGCCTTCCTCAGCGGCTCGTTCTTCCCGCTCGACGTCGCCCCGCGGTGGCTGCAGACGATCTCGCAGGTGATGCCGCTGCGCCACCTCAACGACGGGATGCTCGACGTGATGGCCCGTGGTGAGGGGGCGGGAGCCGTGTTGGTGCCGATCGGCATCCTGACCGTCTTCGCGACCGTGATCACGCTGCTCGCGGCCCGGCTCTTCCGGTGGGAAGCCACCTGATGGGGCTGCTGTTCCAGACGCCGCGCGCCCGCGTGCAGCGCGTCGTACGCCGGCTGCGCGGCGGGCCCAGCCCGCTGGCGGGGCGCACCGTGATGATCACCGGCGCCTCCTCGGGCATCGGCGAGGCGACCGCGCACGCGGTCGCGCGGGTCGGCGGTCACGTGCTGCTGGTGGCTCGCCGGGCCGACGAGCTGGCCCGGGTCCGCGACGCGATCGAGGCGGACGGGGGGCGCGCCTCGGCGTACACCTGCGACCTGACCGACCTCGAGGCCGTCGACGCCCTGGTCGAGCGGGTGCTCGCCGAGCACGGCGCGGTCGACCACCTGGTCAACAACGCCGGCCGGTCGATCCGGCGCTCGCTGCACCTGAGCCACGACCGCTTCCACGACTTCGAACGGTCGATGGCGATCAACTACTTCGCCCCGGTCCGGCTCACCATGGGGCTGCTGCCGGCGATGCGCGCGCAGCGCTTCGGGCACGTGGTCAACATCGTCACCTGGGGCGTGCAGATCAAGGCGCCCAAGTTCGCGGCGTACATCGCCTCCAAGACGGCCCTGGACAGCTGGTCCCGGGTCGCCTCGCGGGAGGCGTACGGCGACAACGTCACCTTCACCAACATGCGCTTCGCGCTGGTGCGTACGCCGATGGTCGCGCCGACCGAGGCCTACGCCCGGATGCCCGCCGCCACGCCCGAGCAGGCCGGTGCCCGGGTGTTGCGGGCGCTGGAGGACCGCCCGGTCACGGTCAACGGGTGGCCGGGTCGGATCGGGGAGTGGGCGAACCTGCTCGCGCCGCGGTTGAGCGACGCGCTCTTCTGGCGCTCCGACCGCGCCTTCCCGGACTCGGCGGCAGCCCGCGGCGACCGGCCCACCTGACCCGGGCCGCCCGGCCGAGCAGGCTCGGTCAGCTGGCCTTCTTCTTGGCGGCGGTCTTCTTGACCGGCTTCTTGGCGCTCTTCTTGGCGGCCGCCTTCTTCGCCGGCTTCGCGTCCTTCTCGTCCTTCGCGTCCTCGTCGTCCGGCTTCTCGCCGCGGGCGGTCTTGGCCGCGTCCACGGAGCGCTGCAGCGCGGCCAGCAGGTCGACCACCTCGCCCGAGGACTTGGTCGAGGTGGCGGTGCGCTTGACCTCGCCGCCCTCGATCTTGGCGGTGACCAGGGCCTCGACGGCCTCGGCGTAGTCGTCCTCGAACTCGGTCGCGTCGAAGTCGCCGGCCAGGGTCTCGACGAGCATCTTCGCCATCTTCACCTCGGCGTCCTTGACCTCGCCGGCCTCGACGCTGAAGTCCGGGGTGCGGATCTCGTCGGGCCACATCATCGTCTGCAGCACGATCACGTCCCCGTTGTCGGTGGAGCGCACGCGCAGCACGGCGACACTGGTGCGCTGGCGCAGCGCGACGGTCACCACGGCCATCCGGTCGGCCTCGACGAGGGCCTGGCGCAGCAGCGCGTAGGGCTTGGCGCCGGTCTTCTCGGGCTCGAGGTAGTAGCTCTTCTCGAAGAGCATGGGGTCGATCTGGTCGCTCGGCACGAACTTCTCCACCGCGATCTCCCGCGAGGACGTCGAGGGGAGCTCGGCGAGGTCGTCGTCGGTGAGGATGACCATCTCGCCGTCCTCGGTCTCGTAGCCCTTGGCGATGTCGGCGTAGGGGACCTCCTCGCCGTCGATCGAGCAGATCCGCTGGTACTTGATCCGGCCGCCGTCCTTGGCGTGCACCTGCCGGAACGAGACGTCGTGCGACTCGGTCGCCGAGTAGAGCTTCACCGGGACGTTCACCAGCCCGAACGACACCGAGCCCTTCCAGATCGCACGCACGCGGCTTGCCTCTCTCTCGACGGACCTCAGTTCCTCTTCGGACAGGATGTACCCATGCGCCCGATGCTCGCCACCCGAGGCACCCACGTGCCCACCGGCCCGGAGTGGTCCCACGAGGTCAAGTGGGACGGCATGCGCATCCTGGCCGACGTCCGTCCCGACGGGGTCCGGCTCACCTCCCGCAACGAGAACGACGTCACGGTCACCTTCCCCGAGCTGCACGCGCTGGCCGGTCGGGACCTGCTCCTGGACGGCGAGGTGGTGGCCTTCGCCGACGGCGTGCCGAGCTTCGGGGCGCTGGCCGAGCGGATCCATGTGCACTCCGCCCGCCGGGCCGCCGTGATGGCCCAGGCGCAGCCGGTGACCTTCCTGATCTTCGACCTGCTCCGGCTGGACGGTCGCGACCTGACCGGGGAGCCGTTGGCGAAGCGGCGCGAACTGCTCACTGGGCTGGGGCTGACCGGGCTGGGGCTGGCCGGGGACCACTGGCACGTGCCCGACGCGTACGACGACGGCGACATGCTCTTCGAGGCCACCCTCCAGCAGGGCCTGGAGGGGATCGTCAGCAAGCGGCTCTCCTCGCGCTACCACCCCGGCCGGCGCAGCCCGGACTGGTTGAAGTTCCCGCACCGCCGGCGCTCGTCGTACGTCGTGGGCGGCTGGCGTGCGGAGACGGGCTCGGACCACCGGCGGGGGGCCCAGCGGCTGGGCGCCCTGCTGGTCGGCGAGCCCACCCCGGACGGGCTGCTCTACCGCGGTCGGGTCGGCAGCGGGATCGCGGGCGCCCGCGGACCCCAGCTGCTGGCCCTGCTCGAGCCGCTGGCGCGCGCCTCGTCGCCGTTCGCCGACGAGGTCCCGCGGGTCGACGCGACCGGCACCCACTGGGTCGACCCGTCAGTTGTGGTTGATGTCGAGGCGCTCGGTCTGTCGACCCAGCAGCGGTTGCGGCAGCCGTCGTACCGCGGGGTGCGCAGCGACCTCGACCCGGCCGACCTGATCGAGGAGCACCGATGAGCGAGGTCCGTGTCGACGTCGACGGTCGCACGCTGTCGATCAGCAACCTGGACAAGGTGCTCTACCCGCGCATCGGCACCACCAAGGGCGAGGTGCTCAACTACTACGCCCGGGTGTCGCCGGTCCTGCTGCCGCACCTGAAGGACCGGGCCGTGACCCGGATCCGGTGGCCGCACGGCGTGCAGGGCGACAGCTTCTTCGAGAAGAACGCGCCGGCCGGCACACCGTCCTGGGTGCGCACCGTCACGGTGCCGACGACCGGCTCCCGCGCGCCGTCGAAGAACGGCGACACCCTGGTCTTCCCGATCGTCGACGACCTCGCCACCCTCACCTGGATGGTGAACCTGGCCGCGCTCGAGCTGCACGTGCACCAGTGGACGGTCGGGCGCAACGGAGACCCGCGCAACGCGGACCGTCTGGTGATCGACCTCGACCCGGGGGAGCCGGCAGGGCTGCACGAGTGCTGCGGGGTGGCCCTGCTGGTGCGCGACAAGCTCGCCGAGCGCGGGTACGACGCCCGCCCGGTCACCAGCGGCAGCAAGGGCCTGCACCTGTACGCCGACCTGCCCGGCCGGATGCCGTCGGAGGAGGCGACCGCGCTGGCCAAGGAGGTGGCCGAGGAGCTGCAGGGTGAGCACCCCACGCTGGTGACCGCCACGATGACCAAGGCACGACGAGGCGGGAAGGTCTTCCTCGACTGGTCGCAGAACGCCGGCTCCAAGACGACCATCTCGCCGTACTCCCTGCGGGGGCGCGAGCGGCCGACGGTGGCCACGCCGGTCTCCTGGGCCGAGGTCGAGGAGGGGGCGGAGGATCCGCTGGGCCTCGAGCAGTTCGGCTTCGAGCAGGTCCTGGAGCGCGTCGACGAGCTGGGCGACCTCTTCGCCTCCTGACCCCACTCGCCGCCGCCGTTTGTTACCGCTTTGTGGATTTCACGTGGACGGGGTGTGGTCGGCGTCCCACTAGCGTTCTTCCCAAGCCGAAGGCACTCGGTGGCGACACCTTGCACGGCACGATCGACGCGTTCGTCTCTGGGGGGAGCGGGCGGTCGGTCGGAGGAATCAGAGCGATCCGAACGCATCTGGAGGGAGGCGTTCGGATCGCTCTTCCGTTTTCCTGCTGCACGGCATCGCGAGAGGAGATCCACCATGGAGTCGACAATGCTGGGCGGCGCCGTGGCTCTCGCGCCGCAGGACCGTGTCGGACATGCCACGGAGGTGGCCGACGAGACCCCTATGCTCGACCTCATGGGACAGCGCGTACTCGTGGTCGAGGACGAGGAGGACATCGCCTTCCCCCTCGTGCGGACCCTCGAACGTGAGGGTTACGAGGTCGAGTGGGTCGACAGCGGCCAGAAGGCTCTCGACTCGCTGAAGGCGCTGCCCGCCTCGCTGATGATCCTGGACCTCGGTCTCCCCGACTTCGACGGTCTCGAGGTGTGCCGACGTGCCCGCGACAGCGGCTACGAAGGCGCCATCATGATCGTCACCGCCCGTGCCGGCGAGCTCGACCGGGTCGTCGGGCTCGACTACGGCGCCGACGACTACCTCTCCAAGCCCTTCGGTCTCGCCGAGCTCCAGGCGCGCGTGCGCGCCCTGCTGCGGCGTACGACGGGTGCCGGACCCGCGGCCCCCGAGAGCTCCGACGGTCTGCGCATCGACGTGGAGTCGCGACGGGTCTGGTCGGGGCAGGCCGAGGTGAACCTGACCGGCAAGGAGTTCGACCTCCTCGCCATCCTGCTCGCCGACCGCGACAAGGTCGTCTCCCGGGAACGTCTGATGGCCGAGGTCTGGGACGAGCACTGGTTCGGTTCGACGAAGACGCTCGACGTCACGCTGGGGCGCCTGCGTCACAAGCTCGAGGACGTCGGGGTGAAGGAGCGGATCGTGGCGGTTCGAGGCGTGGGTTTCCGCCTCGAGGGCGACCCCGCCCATGCGTAAGCGGCTGACCCTGGCCTTCATCGTCCTCACGGTGCTTGCCCTCTTCACCGCCGGGTTCATCCGGACGTTCATCCTGCGCGACCTGATCCGTGAGCAGGAGGCTGCGCACGTCCGGCAGGAGAGCTCGCTGATCGCGGAGATCGTCGCCGACCGGCAGTCCGGCGGCGGGTCAATCGACAAGAACTTCCTCAAGGGGCTGGTGGGCCCGGACAGTCGCCTGGTGTTCAAGGCCGACGGCCAGCGCCCGGTCGTCGTCAAGGGCGCCGACTACCGGGGCGTGGACGGCGCCGGCGACCCGCTCTCCACCACCGTCGAGACGTACGGCGCCACCGTCACCGTCTCCCAGTCCGGCTCGGTCTCCCGGCAGATCCTGATGCGCAACATCGGGTCGATGCTGCTGGTCTACTTCCTGATCGCGATGCTGGCCGGCGCCATCGGCTACCTGTTGGCGCGCCGGCTCTCGAAGCCGTTCCGGGAGCTGGCCTCTGCGGCCGCCGCCCTCGGGCGCGGGCGGTTCGACCTGGAGCTGCC
This sequence comes from Nocardioides sp., assembly GCF_041600255.1. Taxonomy (GTDB): domain Bacteria; phylum Actinomycetota; class Actinomycetes; order Propionibacteriales; family Nocardioidaceae; genus Nocardioides. The sequence continues at coordinate 26,999 of NZ_JBFIKK010000001.1, forward strand.
GAACAGCCGGATCCCGGAGGCCCGGGCGATCGCCCAGGCGCTGGGCACCAGCGCCGGCCAGCTGGAGGACCGGCTCCGGCGCGAGCGGGAGTTCGCCGAGCACGCCTCGCACGTCCTGCGCAGCCCGCTGACCGGGTTGCGGCTCGAGCTGGAGGACCTCACGATGCGCGGCGACGTGCCCGAGGAGGCGCAGCAGGCTGCGGAGCGGGGGATGGCGACGATCGACGAGATGGACACGGTGGCCGGCGAGCTGGTGGAGATGTCGCGCAGCGGGATCCTGGTGGCCGGCTCCGAGCTGCCGTTGGTCGAGCTGGCCACCCAGCTCGCCCAGCGCTGGGCGGACCGGCTGGCGTCGCGCAACCGCACCCTGACCGCCTCCGCCGAGGGCGATCTGTCGCTCTCCTACACCCCGGGTCCGGTGGAGCACGTCTTCGACCTGGTGATGGCCGAGGTGTTCCGCCGGGGGACCGGGCCGGTGCACATCGTCTACCGGGGACAGGAGGGCGGGCACCTGCGGATCAAGATCGCGGCGCTGGGGCGCACCTCCGACCTGACCGGGTCCGAGCCGGAGACCCGGCTGCAACAGGCTCGCGCCGTGGTCGAGGCGCTCGGTGGCCGGATCAACGGCCACGACCCTGCGCACGGCCTGGAACTCCTGCTGCCGCGTCGTTGACGCGTCCAGCAGACTGGTGGCCATGACTGACCTTCCGGCGGGCCGCCCCGTGGAGACCTGGCTGACCGACATGGACGGTGTCCTCGTGCACGAGGACGTCCCGATCCCCGGCGCGAAGGAGTTCATCGAGGCGCTCAAGGCGTCCGGCCTCGGCTTCCTGGTGCTGACCAACAACTCCATCTTCACCCCGCGCGACCTGCGGGCCCGACTGCTCAGCAGCGGGATCGACGTACCCGAGGAGGCGATCTGGACCTCGGCGCTGGCGACCGCGCAGTTCCTGGTCGAGCAGCGCCCGCGCGGCACGGCGTACGTCGTGGGCGAGTCGGGGCTGACCACGGCGCTGCACGACATCGGCTACGTGATGACCGACCGCGACCCGGACTACGTGGTGCTGGGGGAGACCCGGACCTACTCGTTCGAGGCGATCACGACCGCGATCCGACTGGTGGAGAAGGGGGCGCGCTTCCTGGCCACCAACCCCGACGTCAGCGGCCCGAGCGTGCACGGCACGCTGCCGGCGACCGGGTCGGTGGCGGCGCTGATCGAGACCGCGACCGGTCGCAAGCCGTACTTCATCGGCAAGCCGAACCCGTTGATGATGCGCAGTGCCCTGAACCGCCTCGACGCGCACTCCGAGACCACCGTGATGGTGGGCGACCGGATGGACACCGACATCAAGAGCGGGCTGGAGGCGGGCCTGCGGACGGTGCTGGTGATGGGCGGCTCGACGCGGGAGGACCAGATCGAGATGTTCCCCTACCGGCCGACGATGGTGGTCGACTCGGTGGCGGACCTGGTCGACACCGTCGGCAGGGACTGAACCCCGCTCGAGCACGCGCCCGAGGCTCCTTGAATCTTCACCGACCAGGGGTCAAGGTCGGCTCCTGGGCCACCGATGTGTCCGGTGGAGGGAGGCAGTCGATGCCTCCGGCGGAACAGGTTCTGGGAGGTCCTGATGACGCAGGCACAGTTGCTCGACATGCTCGATCTGGTCGCGATGAGTCTCTGCTCCTCGTGTGGCGAGGCCGTCGGCCAGTTCCGTGGAGATCCGTCGCTGTGGGTGCACCTGCCCAGCGACGACGGCTCCTGGCTCGGGCCGATCCGGGACTGATCGCCGTGACCACCTTTTTACTTTCAGATTCAAGGTCTTCGGGCTGGGGACCGATGAACAGGGTGAGCGGGGAGCACACCAGCACCCCACCGGGAGCCATGTCCGTAGGGGAGTCCTGATGACTCAGGAGAAGCTTGTCGAACTGCTTGATCTGACCCAGGTCAGCGTCTGCGCCGTCTGCGGCCAGGCGGTCGCCCAGTCCAAGCGTGACGAGACCGTGTGGCTGCACATCCCGAACGGCGGCTGCGAGTGGCTGTTCCCGCCGCACCGGGGTGTGCGCGAGCGTCACTGACGCCCCCGCGACGTGACAGCGACGTCCTCGCGACGCGCTGACGACGGCCCCTCGACAGTCGTCCTGCTTTCTTCGGAGTGACCGTGCGCATGGGATGCGCGGCGCAACGAAGGGAGCATCGACATGTCCGATCCAGGCTCGAAGGGTGACTTCGCCACTCCGTCGGGCGACGCCGCGCAGTCCGACGAAACGGCCGGCACCGCGTTCTCGACGCCGCCCGACTCGTCCAGCGCCGCCGAGCAGGCGGCCTTCACGCTCGACGCCCAGTCGATGGGCGGGGTGAGCACCCAGCTCCTCGACACGCACGCCGCCCTCGAGGACGCCCTGCACCGTCAGGAACGCTCGACGAAGGGCGCCCACAGCATCGAGTCGCTCAGCGACCTCGGCGGCATGGCCAACGTCCAAGGTGTGGCCATCGGGCTCGGTTCGCCCGGCGACGGCCCTCCCGGCGAGCCGACGCTGAACGTCTACGTCGCCGAGCGGACCTCGGTCGAGCGGGTGCGCGAGGTGGTGGTCGACGGCCTCGGCGTCCAGTCCGCGGGCGACATCAAGATGACGGTCCGGCGCTCCGGCCAGTTCGACGCCCAGCCGCACCGGTTCCGGATCCGACCGGCTCCCGGCGGAGTCTCTGTCGGGCACGTCAAGGTGACCGCGGGGACGCTCGGCTGCCTCAGCATCGGACGCAGCTCGCCGCGCAACTCGCGACTGTTGATGCTGTCCAACAACCACGTCCTGGCGAACTCCAACAACGCCGTGTACGGCGACAGCATCATCCAGCCCGGTCGCTACGACGGTGGTTCGCACCCCGGCGACCAGGTGGCGATCCTGGAGCGATTCGTGCCCATCCAGTTCGGCGGCGGCACCAACTACGTGGACGCCGCCACCGGGTGGTGCTGGCCCGACCGGGTACGCCGCGAGCTGATCTACCCCTACGGCAGCGGGTTCGCGTTGTACCGGATCGGCAGTAACCCGGTCTACCCGCAGCTCGGCTGGCTGGTCGGGAAGTCGGGTCGGACCACCCAGCTGACCCAGGGCCGCATCGTGTCGGTGAACTGGTCCGGTTGGGTCAACTACGGGGTCGGGTACGGCTGGTTCGTCGGCCAGATGGTCGTGCAGGGCGGCAGCGGCGACTTCTCGGCAGGCGGTGACTCGGGTTCGGTGATCTGGAAGTGGGAGTCCGGGCTGCCTCCCACGGGCTTGCTCTTTGCCGGCGGTGGTGGCTACACGATCGCCAGCCCGATGCCGTGGGTGACCTATCTGCTCGACATCAACCTCTACACCTGAGGCGGTGCGCACCGTGCTCGTCCGGGCGGCAACCCAGGCTTGGTCCGCCCGGTCGGCGCTAGCATCGAACCGGGCTTGCTTGTCCACGGCCGCAGGGAGGTGATGGTCCGTGACGGACTTCGAGGATCCGCTCCAGGGTGGCGAGGACGCTGCCCTTCCGCACCGCCCACCGCCGTCTGGTGCCGCGTCCGCCGAGGATGAGCTCCTCGAGCGTCACCGGGCGGACCTGCTCACCGTGCCCGGCGTGACGGCCGTATGGTCCGGGCTGACCTCGACGGGGGCGGTTGCCGTCTTCGTCGGCGTCACGGATCCGTCGGCACGCGACCGGCTGCCCCGCTCGCTGGAGGGCCTGCCGGTGGAGGTGGTCGACGTGCCCGGCGGGTTCGTCGCCCTGGCCGACGGTGACCGGCCCGCCGAGCCACCCCCGTCGGAGTGTCAATAGCGTGGATGCGCCATGGACGGAGGCGCCCCCGTTCGTCAGGATGAGGTGCAGCGCCGTCCAATGCTCGTGACTCGGATGCGGGCCGGAGGCGGCGCGGACGGGGGCAGTCCCGATGGTCTCGCCCGGGGGCGCAGACACGTCGATCTCCGTGCTCGGCGGGTTCGACGTGCTCTCAAGGGGAGAGCGGCTGAACCTACCGGAGGCCGTGCAGCGCATGCTGGGCTTCCTGGCCGTGACCGGGAAGCGGCAGTGCCGCAGCACGGTGGCGGGCCGGTTGTGGCCGCTCATCGGTGAGGCGCGCGCGCAGGGCAACCTGCGCACCGCGCTCTGGCAGCTCCGGCGGACCGATCTCGACGTGGTCCGCGCCGTCCGGGACCAGCTCTGGCTCAGCGAGGACGTGGCGCTGGACTTCCGCGCGATGACCGAGCAGGCCTGGGGCGTGCTGAGTGGGGACCTCAGCGCGACCGACGTTCTCGGCCTCTCGCTGCCGCTGTTCCAGGCGGATCTGCTGCCGGACTGGGACGAGGACTGGCTGCTGATCGAACGCGAACGACACCGCCAGCTGCGCCTGCACGCGCTGGAGGCCGTCAGCCACCGCCTGGTTGAGCTCGGACGACACGCCCTGGCAGCCGAGGCGGCGTACGCCGCGATCACGGTCGAGCCGCTGTGCGAGTCGGCCCACCGGACGCTGGCGCAGGTGTTCCTGGCCGAGGGCAATCCGACCGAGGCGCTGCGGCAGTTCGAGCTCTACCGCGCACTGTTGGACGACGAGACCGGGTACGGCCCGACCGACGCGTTCGTCGCGTTGATCACTGCGCCCAGGCGGCCCCGCGGGACCGAGGTCAGGCTGATGAGCTCCGGCCGCTGGCGGCCGCGGGACGCCGGCGGGCCGACCGGGGGTCGCCAGGTGACGAAGCCCGGCGGGCCGTGAGCGCGCGGCGGCCGTTCTCCACAGATTGAACCCCGCCCTTGTCGGGTAGGGCCATGCCAGCACTACGGTGCTGACAGGAACCTCACTCGGGACAGGGACCGTCATGGCCATCACGCATGCCGAGGCGCACGTCGCCTTGGTCGAGCAGCTCGACCACCACGTCCGCCTGCGGGTGCGCACCGAGGGTGTCGACCCCCAGCGGGACGCCGTCCTCGTCCGCCGGATCGCCGAGACCGTGGTCCGCGACCACGACGAGCGCAGCCTGACCGGCGCCGTGGCGCCCGTCCGCGACGTCGACGCGGTCGTAGGGGAGCTCGTCGCCCGGGTCTCCGGCTTCGGGCCGCTGCAGCAGTTCCTCGACGATCCGGAGGTCGAGGAGGTCTGGATCAACGATCCGAGCCGGGTCTTCATCGCTCGCAACGGCCGGCACGAGCTCACCCATCTGATGCTGAGTGCCGCCCAGGTGCACGAGCTGGTGGAGCGGATGCTGAAGTCCAGCGGACGTCGGATCGACATCAGCCAGCCGTTCGTCGACGCGATGCTGCCCGAGGGCCACCGCCTGCACGTCGTGCTCGAAGGCATCAGCCGGGGGTTCTCGGCCGTCAACATCCGCAAGTTCGTGCTGCGCGCAGCCCGGCTCCAGGACCTGGTCGAGCTGGGCAGCCTCACCCCGCGAGCCGCCGCTTTCCTGGAGGCCTCGGTCCGGGCCGGCCTGAACATCCTGGTGGCGGGCGGTACCCAGGCAGGCAAGACCACCCTGCTGAACTGCTTGGCCGCCGCCATCCCGGGCGGCGAACGGGTGGTGTCCGCAGAGGAGGTCTTCGAGCTCCGCTTCCCGCACCCGGACTGGGTGCCGTTGCAGACCCGTCAGTCCGGGCTCGAGGGCACCGGCGAGATCAGGTTGCGGGACCTGGTCAAGGAGAGCCTCCGCATGCGCCCGAGCCGGATCATTGTCGGCGAGGTCAGGGCCGAGGAGTGCCTGGACCTGCTGCTGGCCCTGAACTCCGGGCTTCCCGGCATGTGCACGCTGCACGCCAACAGCGCCCGCGAGGCCTTGGTGAAGATGTGCACCCTGCCGTTGCTGGCCGGGGAGAACATCTCGGCGAAGTTCGTCGTTCCGACGGTGGCCGCCTCCGTCGACCTCGTCGTCCACCTCGGCGTCGACCACCACGGCATCCGCCGGGTCAACGAGATCGTGGGCGTCTCCGGACGGGTGGAGAACGACGTCATCGAGACCTCCCCGATCTTCGTCCGTGGGGGTGGGGAGCTTCGCCGTGGCGGTGGATTCCCACCTCGGCCCGAGCTCTACGAGCGCACCGGCACCGACGTCCTCCGGCTGCTGAACGAGTCGTCCTGATGGGGGCGCTCGTCGGACTGGGCGTGGGGGTCGGCCTGCTGCTCGTCTGGTCGGCGTTCGCGCTGCCCCGACCGCCGCACGCGCCACGCGGACGCCTCGGAGGCCTGCAACGGCGGCTGGCCCGAGCCGGGCTCGCGCACGTCCCGCCCACCGGTCTGCTGTTGACCTGTGGGCTCCTGGCCCTGGTCTGCGCCGTCCTGGTCCAGGCGGTGTCGGGAACGGCGACCGTGTCGCTGGCGTTCGGTGTGCTCGCGGCGTACCTGCCGCTCGCGGTGATCGATGCGCGCGGGCGCCGACGGCAGCGCGAGTTCGCGGAGGTCTGGCCCGAGGCGGTCGACAACCTGGCCTCCGCCGTGCGCGCCGGCCTCTCGCTCCCGGAAGCAGTCGTCGGACTGGCCGCTCGTGGGCCGGCACCGTTGCGGCCCGCGTTCGAGGAGTTCGGCCTCGACTACCAGGTGTCCGGCCGGTTCTCCGAAAGCCTGGACCGGCTCAAGGAGCGACTCGCGGACCCGGTCGGTGACCGGGTGATCGAGGGTCTCCGGATCGCCCGTGAGGTCGGCGGCGGCGAGCTGGGTCACCTGCTACGGAACCTCTCCGGCTACCTCCGCGACGAGGCGCACACCCGCGGCGAGCTCGAGTCGCGGCAGTCGTGGGCGATCAACGGGGCGCGCCTCGCCGTCGCGGCGCCGTGGCTCGTGCTGCTCTTCATGTCCCTGCAGTCCGAGGTGATCCACCGGTACGCCTCCTTCGGGGGTGCCGTGGTGCTCGCCGTCGGTGGCGCAGCCTGCGTCGTCGCGTACCGGCTCATGATGCGCATCGGTCGACTGCCGGTCGAGCAGCGGATCCTGTCGTGACGCCGGCCCACTGGGGCGCCCTCGCCGGCGGTTGTCTGGCTCTGGGAGTCCTGCTGTCCGGCTCCCGGATCCATGCGCTGCGGCGGCCGCAACTGCGCCTGCGGGTCCTGCCCTACGTCCGGGACCTGCCGACCGCGACCGGATCGTCCCCGGCCGTGGTGGCAACTCGCGGCGTCGTGGGACCGGCTCTGGCCGCGGCAGCGTCGACGGTGGAGCGGCTGGTGGGCGGCTCCGCCTCGGTACGCCGCCGGCTGCAGCGGGCGGGCCTGGACCGCAGTGTGCACGAGTTCCGGATCGAGCAGGTGATCTGGGGGGTGGTGGCCTTCGGTGCCGCCGCGGCCTACGGCGTCCTGCGATCGTTGTCGGACCCCGGGGCGGTCGTCTCGTCGGCGGTGCTCAGCTGCTTGGCGTTCGTCGGCGGCGTTCTCGCCCGCGACCATCACCTCACGTCGCAGGTGAAGCAGCGCGAGCGACAGATCCTCGCCGAGTTCCCGACGTTGGCCGAGCTGCTCGCCCTGGCCGTCGCCGCGGGGGAGAGCCCGGTCGGTGCGCTCGATCGCGTCGTACGTCGCAGCGGCGGCGTGCTGTCGCAGGATCTGGCCCAGGTGCTGGCCGATGTGCGGACCGGCGACCCGGTCGGGCCGGCGTTCGACCGGATGGCCTCGGCCAGCGGCCTGCCGCTGGTCTCGCGCTTCGCCCAGGGCATCGCGGTGGCCATCGAGCGGGGCACCCCGCTGGCCGACGTCCTGCACGCCCAGGCCGCCGACGTGCGTGAGGCGGGGCGCCGCGAGCTGATCGAGGTGGCGGCCCGTCGTGAGGTCCTGATGATGGTGCCGGTCGTCTTCCTTGTCCTCCCCGTGACGGTGCTGTTCGCGCTCTGGCCCGGCGTCGTCGGCCTGCACCTGACCACCCCCTGATCGCTCCACCGCCCTGCCCTCTCGGAAGAACGGAACCCCTCCATGAGCCACTTGATGCTCCTCGCCACCCACCTGCACCTGGCCGCGACCCGACGCCTCGAGCACCGCGACGAGCGGGGGGACGTGCCCGGATGGGTGCTGATCACCGTGATGACCGCGGGGCTGGTGATGGTGATCTGGGGCGTGGCCAAGGGCGAGCTGTCGGCGATGTTGAGCGACGCGCTCGGCTCGGTACGTCGCTGAGCTCGTGGGCGCCCGTCGCGACGACCGCGGCGCCGCGGTCGTCGACTTCGTCCTCGTCCTGGTGGTGCTCGTCCCGCTGTTCCTGGCAATCCTCCAGGTCGCGCTGGTCCTGCATGTCCGCAACACGCTGGCCTCGGCGGCCGCCGAAGGGGCGCGGTACGCCGCCACCGCCGATCGCGATCCCGCCGACGGAGCGTCGCGGACCCGGGAGCAGGTCAGGGGAGCACTTCCCGGCAGGTTTGCCGACGACATCTCTGCCAGACACGTCCTCATCGGCGGCTCTCCGGCGGTCGAGGTGACGGTGCGGGCGGTCGTGCCCGCCCTGGGGCTGGGTGGACCGTCGATCGCGCTGGACGTCTCCGGTCACGCGATCGAGGAGACACCGTGAGGCGGCCGCGTGGGCGGGCCGCCGGGCGGGCGGCTGGGCGAGCCGACGAGTCCGGCAGCGCGGTCGTCGAGTTCATCTGGCTGGGCCTGCTGCTGCTCGTTCCCCTGCTCTGGATCGTGATCTCGGTCTTCGAGGTGCAGCGCGGGGCCTTCGCGGTCAGTGGTGCGGCCCGGGCGGCGGGGAGGGCGTACGTGCTGGCGGCCGACGACGGGCAGGGCGAGCAGCGGGCTCGCGCCGCCGCGCGGCTCGCGCTGGCGGACCAGGGGCTGGCCGAGGACTTCGACCTGCGGGTGAGCTGTACGCCGTACCCCCAGGACTGCCATGCGGGCACCTCGGTGGTGACGGTGGTGGTCGCCTCCCGGGTGAACCTGCCGCTGCTGCCCTCGGCGCTGGGTGGCTCGTCGCCGTCGTTCGCCCTCGACGCCACCCACACGCTGCCGGTCGGACGGTTCCAGGAGCGTCATGAGCAGCGCTGAGCAACCCCGTCGACGCTGCCGCGACGAGGCCGGCCAAGTGGCCCTGCTGATCGTCGGGCTCGCCACGGTGCTGGCGATGACGGTCGCGGTCGTGGTGGACGCGTCCGCGGCGTACCTGCAGCGCCAGAGCCTGGACACGCTGGCCGACAGTGCCGCGCTGGCTGGCGCCGACCTGGCCGCCACCGGTGAGGAGACGTACGTCGACGGGCTGGCCGCCGATCGGCTCGCGCTGGACGCGGAGCTGGCGCGAGCCGGCGTACGGGACCACCTGGCCGCCACGGGTGCCCATCGGGCCTACCCCGGGCTGAGCTGGGTGGTGACGGTGGATGCCGCGACGTCCACCGTCACCGTGCGACTGCGCGCACCGCTGGACCTGCCGCTGACCGTCCCCGGCTCGCCGACGCGAGCGGTGGTGGCAGCGACCGGGTCCGCGGTCGTCAGCCCTTCGTAACCTTCTTCGACCAGATGCCGGCGCCGCGGCCGACGGCGTCGGTGTAGGAGTGCGACTCCTCGGTCTCGGCGTTGTAGGTGCTGCCGAAGACCTCGAAGTGCGCCCCCGCGTCCCGCGATCAGCCGACGCGCAGCTTCTTGGTCCAGACGCCGATCCCGTGGCCCGGCTTGCCGATCGCGTCCTCGTAGATGTGGTAGCTCTCGAAGTTCTCCGGGTCCGCGGGGTCGTGGGTGGCTGCGTAGGCCACCGAGCGGAGCTGGACCGTCTTCGGGTCCTTCAGGCAGGAGCGCGGGACCACCACGGTGAGGCGGTCGGTCTGCTTGCTGATGGTCAGGTCGAGTCCGCGGCAGCGCACGGGCCTGCCCTTCGTGCCGAGCGTGACCTCGCGAGCACCGTCCGCGGTGCGCGAGACAGTGGCGAAGTACGACGCCTTGTTCGTCCGCAGCTGCGACATCAGGTACAGGAAGTCCGAGCTCAGGTCGAGCTCGCGGTAGACGGTCGTGATCGTCACGGCCTTCTTGGAGTGCTGGACGACCTGCTTGACGACATCGACGTCCGGCTGGGTGCCGGTGGCCTCCCACGACCCAGAGTCGGTCTCCTCGTCGTACTTCTGCTCCCAGGTGTCGCCGGCGCCGTCGCGCAGGGTCTGGGTCTGGGCGTGTGCGGAGACCGCGGGAGCGAGCAGGGCGGTGGCAGCGACGACGGCCACGAGGGCAGCGCGCAGCGAGTGGGTGTTCATGTGGGTGTTCCTTCGAAGGGCGCCCCGAATGGCGCGTGCCGGAGGAATCTAGACCACGGGGGTGTCGTTCACAGCGCGCGGACCGAATTGTTACGAGCGTCGTGGGTCAGCTCCAGGCGTGCAGGCCCTCGATCGCCGCGGATCGGGCGGAGATCAGGCCTCGGCAGCGGTCCGGATCCAGGTGGCGCGTACGACGACGTTCGACTGGTAGCCGCCCTTCGCTGCGTCGTACGCGCCACCGCAGGTCACCAGATTGAGGCTTCGGCCGCGCTGCGCCGCGTAGACCCGGCGCGCGGGGAACTCGGCGTTCGGGTAGGTCCGCACCGACGCCACTCGGAAGTACGCCGTCCGGCCGTCCTCGAGCGGCACGACGACCCGCGCCCCGATGGCCAGCGAGCCCAGCCGGTGGAACACCGCGGGGCCGTCCGCGGAGTCGACGTGGCCCAGGATCACCGCCGACCCCGGCTCGCCCGGGTGCGTGCCCAGCCGGAACCACCCCGCCTGCGACGGGTCGGCGGGCACCTGCACGGTCCCGTCGCGGCGCAGTCCGAGCTCACCGAGGTCGGTCACGACACCGATCGTGGGGATCTCCAGCGCCACGGGCCGCGCGGGCGGCTGGGTGGTCTCGGGCGTCACGGACGCAGGGGACGGAGCTGCTGGCGACCCGGCCAGCGAGGGCAGGTCGGCGGTGCGGGCGTCGGCGGCGGTGCGGGCGTCGTCGGCGGCGCTGGCCCACATGACGAGGAAACCCGCGCCCAGCAGGGCCAGGAGGGCAGCAAGGACCAGCCAGCCGACGCGTCCGTGCGCCGGCTGGTCGGTGGTCATCGTCGGGCGGCGCGCACGACCGCGAAGCGGCGCGACCCACGGAAGGCGGCCGCGCCGGCCGCCATCAGGGTCACGATCGCCAGGCCGAACCACAGGTTCGGCCCGAGCTCGCCCTCGTGAGCGCGCCCCGTCTCCGGGTGGCCGTCGGGCACGACCGGGTCGCGGCCGTCGTCGGTCCGGCCGCCGTCCTCGCTGCCGCCGTCCTCGCTGCCGCCGCCCGCGCCACCGGCGCTGCCGTCGGCCCCGTCACCGCCCCCGCTGCCGTCCCCGCCGCCGCCCCCGCTGCCGTCCCCGTCGTCCCCGTCACTGGGCGAGGCCGTGGCGCTCGGGAACGCGGTCGAGGTGGCTGAGGCGGTCGAGCTCGGGGTCACGGTGTCGCAGGTGGGGCTGGTGATCGTGTTCGTGTCGAGCGAGACCGAGCCGTTGCGGGCCAGCACCCGACCCTCGACGTCGGTGCCGGTGTCGAGGGTGATGCTGGTCAGGGCGATCAGCGTGCCCACGAAGTCGGTGTCCGTCCCGAGGGTGGCCGAGCTGCCCACCTGCCAGAAGACGTTGCAGGCCTGCGCCCCGCCGACGAGGGCGACGGTGCTGCTGCTGGCCGTGATCAGCGTCGAGCCGGCCTGGAAGATGAAGACCGCGTCGGGGTCACCTTCGGCGTCGAGGGTCACCGTTCCGGTCAGGGACATGGAGCTCGACGACTGGTACACGCCGGCTTGGAGCGCCTGGCCGCCGAGATCGACGCCCGTCTGGTCCACGACCGGGCTGCGCCCCGCCGCGTCGTCGTACGCCGTGGTGAGGTCGTCCTGGGCCTGCATCGCCACCGCATCGGAGGCGTGGATCTCCCCGTTGGTGACCTGCGCGGGCGGGAACCCCGAGATCGCCGTGCCGGGGCTGACCCCCACGTCGCCGGAGATCGCCGACGGGCCGGTGTTGGTGACGGCCGAGCCGGCCAGGACCGCGAAGGACGTGGCGGTGCCCAGGCCGACGGGTGCCTGGGCCGCCTGCGCCGACCCAGCGGACACCAGCACGAGACCCAGGGCGGACCCGAGCACGGAGACAGAACGAATCAAGGTCATGGGGGGACTCCGAACAGATCCGGAGCGGGGGGATGGGCCCGAGGAAGGCCTGGTACGGAGTCCGGGTGCCGCGAGCCTACTCCTACCGGCGGCTGGAGACCCAGAGCCGGGTTTTTCCGGGCTCCCGTCGTGCCGGTAGTCTCGACTCTCGTGGCAGGACGCGATTACGACCAAGAGATCAAGGCGCTTCAGGCGACCATGCACACGATCGAGCAGGTCCTCGACGTGGAGGCCATGCGCAAGGAGATCTTCGACCTCGGCGACCAGGTCGCCGCGCCCGACCTGTGGGACGACCAGGAGAACGCCACCCGGGTGACCGGCCGGCTCTCGATGCTGCAGGGCGAGGTCGATCGCTTCACGGCACTGCTCTCCCGGATCGACGACCTCGCGATCATGGTCGAGCTCGGCCAGGAGGAGGGCGATGCGGACGCCCTCGAGGAGGCCGACCGCGAGCTGGAGAAGATCAAGGTCGCCGTCGAGCGGCTCGAGGTCCGCACCCTGCTCAACGGCGAGTACGACGCCCGCGAGGCGCTGGTCAGCATCCGCGCCGGCGCCGGTGGCGTCGACGCCGCGGACTTCGCCGAGATGCTGATGCGGATGTACATCCGCTGGTCCGAGCAGCACAACTACCCGGTCGAGGTCTTCGAGACCTCCTACGCCGAGGAGGCCGGGCTCAAGTCGGCCACCTTCGCCATCCACGCGCCGTACGCCTACGGCACCCTCTCGGTCGAGGCCGGCACGCACCGGCTCGTCCGGATCAGCCCGTTCGACAACCAGGGCCGCCGCCAGACCAGCTTCGCCGCGGTCGAGGTCGTCCCGGTGCTGGAGCAGACCGACGAGATCGAGGTCCCCGACGAGGAGATCCGCGTCGACGTCTACCGCTCCGGTGGTCCGGGTGGCCAGTCGGTCAACACCACCGACTCCGCGGTCCGGCTCACCCACATCCCCACCGGCACGGTGGTCAGCTGCCAGAACGAGAAGAGCCAGCTGCAGAACAAGGCCAGCGCCATGGTGGTGCTCAAGGCCAAGCTGCTCGCTCGCAAGAAGGCCGAGGAGAAGGCGCACCTCGACGGGCTCCGTGGCGACGTCCAGGCCTCGTGGGGCGACCAGATGCGCAACTACGTGCTGAACCCCTACCAGGTCGTCAAGGACCTGCGGACCGGCTTCGAGGCGGGCAACCCGTCCGCGGTGTTCGACGGCGACCTCGACGGGTTCCTCGAGGCTGGCATCCGGTGGCGCCGAGGCGCGGACAGGGCCGAGGACAACTAGGTCCCCGGCCCTGTCGGCAGCCTGTCTCAGCAGGCGGTGACGATCCGCGTCAGCGGGCCCTCACCTTGTTGGACACCCGGCTCCACGGGCTCCAACCCTCGGCGTTCTTCGCCTTCATCACGAAGCGCCACGTGCCCCCCTTCAGGTTCATCTGCACGGCGCGGGAGCTCGGTGAGAGCATCCGGGTCTTCGCCTTCTTGACGATCTTGCCCCGCTTGATCTTGTGGGCCCAGACCTTGTATCCGGTGATGGCAGCGCCACCGTCGGCCACCGGGGGAGCCCAGCGGGCGATCGCCGTCTTCTTGCCACCCGGCTTGCCGCTCTTCGCCTTCTTCATCCGAGGAGCGTCCGGGTTGGTGGCCGGGACGACCACGTCGACGGTCGCCATCGGGCCCTCGCCCTCGGCGTTGACCGCGGCGACCCCGATCTCGTACGTCGAGCCCCGGCTGAGCCCGGTCAGGGTGACACCGGGGCTGTCCGGTCCGACCGAGCCCAGGTAGAGGTCGTTCACGTAGATCCAGTACTCGCTGACCTCCTGACCGCCGTCGTCGGCGGGAGGAGACCAGGTCAGGTCCACCTCGCCGGCGTCGGCGCGCAGGTCGGCCGCGAGGTCCTGGACCAGACCCGGGACCGTGTAGAACGTGGTCTCCGCTGACTCGGCCGGGCCTGCGCCGATCCCGTTGACCGCCCGGACCGCGAGGGTGTGCTCGTGGCCGCTCAGCCCGGTGAAGGTGTGCTCACCGGAACCACCGGCGGCCACGAACGACCCGCCGTCGACCGACACCTGGTAGCCGGTGATCGGGCTGCCGCCGTCCGAGGAGGGGGGCGACCAGCTGATCGTGGCCTCGTCGAGGCTCTCCTGCACCGCCGAGACCGAGGTGGGCGCACCCGGGTAGTCCTTCGTCGTGGCGTTGCCGCCGGCCGAGGGACCGGTGCCGACCGCGTTGTAGGCGGCCACGGCCAGGGCGTACGTCTCTCCGGGCGCCAGACCGGTGAACGTGTACGACGAGGCGCCGGGGCCGACGTCGGTCGGGGAGCCGTCGATGCTCACGGTGTAGCCGGTGATGGCGCTACCGCCGTCGCTGGCAGGCGGGGACCACTGGATGGTGGCCTCGAGCGCATCGGTCGGCGTGGAGGTGGAGACGCTCTGGGGAGCGTCCGGCTCCGTGGCGATGTCCGAGCACGGACCGGTCAGGCTGAGCGTGTACATGCCCAGGCTGCCGTAGTCGTTGTAGCCGGTGATCGGGTCGCCCGTGCCGATGCCGTCGACCTGTGCGTAGTAGACGCCGCTCGACACCGTGTGGGTGATCGAGGCGTCCATGCCGCTGGCGATGTCCGGGGGACTGGCGGTGCCCGAGGTCGGGTTGTCGATGGCGACCAGGCCGCCCGACGAGTTCAGCAGCCTGAGCTCGATGTCGAGGTTCGGGCTGAAGGGTGCGCCGTCGGCGGCCAGGGTGATCTCACCGTTGCACTGACCGATCAGGAAGACGTCCTTGTCCTCGCGGGTCGAGATGTACGCCGGCCCCGTCGGCAGCTCGTCGGCGGCGGTACCCACGGTGCCGCCGGCCTCGTCCGCCCGCTGCGGCAGACCGTAGGTGGTCATCACGGCGAGGTCGTCCTGCTGGTTGTTCGCGCCGGCGTACTCGCCCTTGCTCCAGTGGACGACCGGCCGGTAGTAGCCGACGCCCATGATCGGCGCCCAGTTGGCGTGGCCGGTGTCGTAGCCCTCGCTGGCGTTGCCGTCGTGCAGCAGGTTCAGGTTGTGGCCGACCTCGTGGGTGGCGGCCTCGGCGATGTTCTTCGCGTCGTTCCCGAGCAGGTGGGGGAAGACCCAGGCCGGTGAGTACTGGGAGTTCCCGACCAGGTTGAAGACGCCGACGAAGGCGACCCCACCACAGGAGTTGCCGCAGATGGAGCCGGCCGCCTGGGTGCTCGGCGAGATCAGTGCCCGGCTGCCGTAGAGCTGGTCGCTGCCGTCGGAGCGGTGCAGGGCCGCCTCGCCCGGGTCCTCGGTGGTGACGTCCACGTCGAACGGGGCGAAGTCCTCGGCCACGCGGTCGAAGACACTCTGGATCAGGGTGCGCTCGGTGGTGTTGAAGGTGGTGCCGTCACCGTCAATGGTGAAGGGCGGGTGGTAGCCCGAGGCGACGCCGTAGGAGCTGTTCCACACGGTGCCGGAGACGACGTGGCCGTCGAAGTCCAGGAAGATCGTCCGCTGGGACCCGGGCTTCGAGTGGAGCTTGAAGGTGTCCTCGAGCGGGTAGTTCGCCGTGTCCGGCGCGGAGGCGGCGGGCGACCTCGTGGGCAGCGGGTCCTTGTAGAGCAGACGCCCGGAGGGGTCCACCCACACGGCGGAGTCCGAGAGCAACAGGTCGCGCAGTCGCGCGGAGCTCATGTCGTTGATCTGGGCGGCCGTGGCGAGGTCGGTGCCCAGTCCTCGTACCGCGGCGCGTCCGTTGGCGGGGGCGGGCAGCAGGTCACCTTCGGCTGCCGGCTCGGCGGGGGCGGGGGCGGAGGCACCGGCGGGCACGAAGCCCGTGGCGCTCGCCGCCAGGGCGAGGGTCAGGGCGGCGCTCACGAGCCGCCCGGGATGCAGTTTCATGGGGTCTCCTCCGAGGTGTGGTGCACATCACGCTAGAGAGGAAACCGTTCGGAGGTGGTGGAACGCCGGAAGTACTGCTACTCGCTGGCCGCCTGGGCCGCAAGGACGCACCACCGACCGGCCAGATCCAGCACGTCCGGGCCACGCGACTCGACCGAGCAGGAGAGCCAGGCGGCGCCGAAGAGTCCGTGGAAGGAGACCGTGGAAATTCGCCCCTCGGTGCAGCGCACGGCCACCGACGGCGCACCGAAGGCGGGCGCGCCCTTCACCTTCGCACAGCCCTCGCCGGTGCGCGCCGCACGGGCCAGATCGCGGGCCAGGTCGCGGGCGCGGGCGGGGGTGACCGGGGGAGCGAAGACCCAGGCCCGCGCCACGGTGGCGTCCTCGGTCCGCCACGTGCAGGAGAACTCGTGCGCCACGTCCTTGGTGCCGTCCACGACCCGGGCCCGTTCGCCGTTGTCGTAGGAGGTCGCCTTCGTCACGGGCGAATCGAGCAGCTCCGCCACCTCGGTGTCGGCGATCGCCTCGCAGAACGGCCCGCGGACGCCGGTCAGCGACTCGGTCGCGAACGACTCCAGGGGGGTCGCCGGCGTCGACACCGCCACCGGATCGGGGGCGTCGTCGCCGCTGCAGGCGACGAGCGCCGGGGTCAGGCTGAGCACGACCGCCACGAGACCGGCCCGCGCGTGTGTGGCGAGGGACATGACCGACAACATACGACCCGCGGTGCACCTCCCGAACGAGCTGGGTCCCTCGACTACCGTTCATCGAGTGATTCGCTTCGAGAAGGTGACCAAGGCCTACCCCGGGCTCGGCAGCCCAGCGCTCGACCAGGTCTCGGTGGACATCGAGAAGGGGGAGTTCGTCTTCCTCGTCGGGACGTCCGGCTCCGGCAAGTCGACGTTCCTGCGTCTGGTGCTGCGTGAGTACCGCCCCACCTCCGGCCGGATCTACGTCGCCGGCAAGGAGATCAACCGCCTCGCCGGCTGGAAGGTGCCCCGGCTGCGTCGATCGATCGGCACCGTCTTCCAGGACTTCCGGCTGCTGCCCAACAAGACCGTCACCGAGAACGTCGCCTTCGCCCTCCAGGTGATCGGCAAGTCGCGCTCCGAGATCGCCTCCCTCGTGCCCGAGACCCTGGAGCTGGTGGGTCTGGAGGGCAAGGGCGACCGGCTCCCCGACGAGCTCTCGGGCGGCGAGCAGCAGCGGGTGGCGATCGCCCGCGCGTTCGTCAACCGGCCGATGATCCTGATCGCCGACGAGCCCACCGGCAACCTGGATCCGACGACGTCCGTGGGCATCATGAAGCTGCTCGACCGGATCAACCGCACCGGCACCACCGTCCTGATGGCGACCCACGACGCGGGCATCGTCGACCAGATGCGCAAGCGTGTCATCGAGCTCGACGACGGCCGGGTCGTCCGCGACCAGACCCAGGGCGTCTACGGCTTCCAGCACTGAGCGACCGACCCAGCAACGACCCGAGAACCGTCCCGAGAACCGCGAAGAGAGCCTCCACTCCTCATGCAGCTGCGTTACGTCTTCACCGAGCTCGGCCAGGGATTGCGCCGCAACCTGTCCATGCACATGGCGGTGATCCTCACCCTCTTCGTCTCGCTGACCCTGGTCGGGATGGGGGTCCTGCTCAACCAGGAGGCCGACCGGACGGCCGAGCAGTTCGGCAACGAACTGCAGATCACGGCGTACTTCTGCAAGGCCAGGGACGACAACCCGGCCTGCACCGGCGAGGTGACCGACGCCCAGAAGGCTGCCATCACCAAGGTGATGGAGAACAACCCCGAGGTGCGCTCCTTCGAGTTCGAGAGCCAGGAGGAGGCGCTCGAGCGGGTCAAGGAGCAGCAGGACCCCGAGCTGTTCAGCGGCCCCAACCCGCTGATGACCGCCGAGGACCTGCACGAGTCGGCCCGGATCACGCTGAAGGACCCCGAGGAGTACGCCGGCATCCAGAGCGCGCTGATCGGCCTCGACGGCGTCTCCGGGATCCAGGACCTGCACGAGGAGCTCCAGCCGATCTACAGCTCGATCAAGTGGCTCCAGCGCGGCGCCTTCTTCACCGCCGCCTGTCTGGTGCTGGCCGCGCTGCTGCTCGTCGGCAACACCATTCGGCTGGCCGCGTTCGCCCGTCGCCGCGAGATCGGGATCATGCGGCTGGTGGGCGCCTCCACGCTCTACATCGCGCTGCCGTTCCTGCTGGAGGCGCTGGTGACCGCGCTGCTCGGCGTACTGCTCGCCGCGGGAGCCCTTGGCGGCTTCATGTACTTCGTGGTCGAGCGGCACCTGGTGACCGAGTTGCGGTTCATCCCGTGGGTGGGTCTGCCCGACTATCTGCTCGCGCTGGCCGTGATCGGGGTGGTCGGGCCACTGCTCACGCTGGCGCCGACACTCGTGCTGACCCGCAAATACCTCAAAGTCTGAGTCCCACGCGTTACCGTCGGTGAGTTCACTTCCCCGAACACCTAAGGCAGACCGGTGCGCTTCTTCCCTCGTACCGCGCGTCCGCGCCTGGTGGCAGCCCTCGCGGCCGCTGCCCTGGCGATCGGCGCGGCGGCCGTCCCGCTGGCTCACGCCGACGACCTCAAGGACAAGCAGAAGCAGGTCCAGGGCCAGATCGAGTCGGTCCACGACGACCTCGACGAGTCCAGCGCGCGCCTGAGGAAGGCGGCCGGCCAGCTCGAGGCAGCCCGGGCCCAGTTCGCGAGCGCGAAGGCAGACCTCGACGTCGCCCGCGCCAAGCTCGGTGCGGCCCGGACCCTCGACCGGCAGATGCAGGCCAAGCTCGAGGTGGCCGAACAGCGCCTGGAGGCCGCCCGCGCGGACCTGCGCAACGGCCGGCTGGAGACCGAGGACCAGCGCCAGCAGGTCACCGACACGATCGTGACCATCTACGAGCAGGGCGACCCGCAGCTGCTGGCCTTCGCCTCGCTGCTCGGCTCCCGCACCCCTGCCGACCTGATGCGCCGGATGGAGGCCCGCGACGCGCTGGTCAGCCGGGAGTCCCGGGTCTACAACGACCTGCGTGCCGCCGAGGTGCTGCTCGAGGTCCGGGAGGACCAGGTCAAGGCCGCCAAGAAGCAGGTCGCGGTCCAGCGCAAGCAGGCCGCCGCCCACCTGGTCACGATGAAGTCGTTGCACGAGCGCACCCAGAAGGCCCGCGCCGCCGTACGGACCGTCGTGCAGACGCGGCGCTCGGCCCGGCAGGCTGCGGTCCGGGCGAAGAAGGCGGACATGGCCGCTCTCGCCCGGCTGAAGAAGCGCGAGGAGCAGATCCGACAGCAGATCCTGGAGGCGGCTCGCAAGGCGCGTGGCGGCTACCGCGGGGCGACCGGCGGCTTCCTGGACCGGCCGGTGAACGGGTCGATCACCTCGCCCTACGGCTACCGGGTCCACCCGATCTACAACTACTACGGCCTGCACGACGGGACCGACTTCGGCGGCGGCTGTGGAGCGCCGCTCAAGGCGGTCGCCAGCGGCACGGTGATGACCCGGTACTACTCCTCGGTCTGGGGCAACCGGCTCTACCTCAATCTCGGCCAGGTCAACGGCAAGAACCTCACGGTGATCTACAACCACGCCTCCAGCTACCGGTTCGGGTCCGGGCAGGCGGTCAAGCGCGGCGAGACCGTCGGGTACGTCGGCTCCACGGGTTGGTCGACCGGCTGCCACCTGCACTTCACCGTGCTCGTCAACGGTCGCCCGGTCGATCCGGCCAACTGGTTCTGAACTCGGTTGCCGCTCCTGAGACACTGAGCGCATGGCGAAGGAGCAGGGCCGCAAGAACGTCGCGCAGAACAAGAAGGCGCGTCACGACTACCTCATCGAGGACACCTACGAGGCGGGGATGGTGCTGGTCGGCACCGAGGTGAAGTCCCTGCGGATGGGACGCGCCTCGCTGGTGGACGGCTTCGTCGACATCGACGGCCACGAGGCGTGGTTGCACGGGGTGCACATCCCGGAGTACGCCCAGGGCACCTGGACCAACCACTCCGCACGCCGCAAGCGCAAGCTCCTGCTCAACCGGGCCGAGATCGACAAGATCGAGCGCCGGGTCAACGAGAAGGGCCTGACGATCGTCCCGCTCGCCATCTACTTCGTGGACGGGCGGGCCAAGATCGAGATCGCGCTCGCCAAGGGCAAGAAGTCGTGGGACAAGCGGCACGCGCTCGCCGAGCGGCAGGCCAACCGGGAGACCGAGCAGGCGGTCGGCCGCCGGCTCAAGGGCATGGAGTGACCGCAGGGGTCGAGGACTTCTGGCGCGGACTCGGCCTTCCCGGCCTCTTCGACGTGCACGTCCACTTCCTGCCGGAGAACATCCAGGCAAAGGTGTGGGCCCAGTTCGACCAGGCGGGGCCGAAGATCGGACGCGACTGGCCGATCCGCTACCGCGGCAGTCATGCCGAGCGGGTCGAGCAGCTGCGGGCGATGGGCGTCCGGCGCTTCTCGGCCCTGCCGTACGCGCACCGGCCCGGCATTGCGGGCTACCTCAACGACTGGGCCCGGGGCTTCGCGCACGACGTGCCCGAGTCGCTGTGGTCGGCGACGTTCTACCCCGAGCCGGAGGCCGCGACGTACGTGCCCGAGCTGGTGGCTGCTGGGGTCGAGGTCTTCAAGATCCACGTGCAGGTGGGCGAGTTCCACCTCGACGACCCCCTGCTGGACCCGGTGTGGGGCACGCTCGAGGACGCCGGCACGCCGATCGTCATCCACGCCGGCTCCGGGCCGGTGGGCAACGCGTTCACCGGGCCGGACCCACTGCGTCGGGTGCTGGAACGCTTCCCGCGGCTGACGGCGGTGGTCGCGCACATGGGTGCGCCCGAGTACGCCGAGTTCCTGGACCTCGCCGAGACCTACGCGCGCACCCACCTGGACACCACGATGGTGTTCACCGACTTCTTCGACGCCGACGGCGGCTACCCCGCCGAGCTGCTGCCGCGGATCGCGGACCTGCAGGAGAAGGTGCTGCTGGGCAGCGACTTCCCGACGATCCCCTACCCGTACGTCGAACAGCTCGAGGGGCTCGCCCGACTCGGCCTCGGAGACGACTGGCTCCGGGCGGTCTGCTGGGGCAACGGCGTCCGGCTGTTCGGGGCCTCTCGCCGAGGCTGAGGGGCTGCCGTGCGGGCAAACGGTTCGGCTTCTGCGGCCCGGGCCCCTAGACTGGGGGGTACAACTCAAGAGGGGCTGATCGGTTTCGACTTGGGACGTTAGTTCCAGGGGAAGCGGGTCGAGGAGCCAGCGTCATCTCGTAAACGATCGCTGGAAAAATATAACTGCCGACAACAATCGCAGTAACTTCGCTCTCGCTGCCTGAGCAGTGATCGAAGGGTCAGACCGGGCATCCGTCTCCGTCCCGGACCCTGGCCTCATCTAGGAGACTTGCTGATCAATTCCTGTCACGAGGATTGATCGGGACTTTTTCGTGGCTGAGCCTGTCGGCGACGTGTCTGTGCGAGCGCCGGGGCCGAGAAAAGCGACAACACGGACTGCACCCGGAGAAGACCTGGTTCGACGCTCGAGGACGCGGGTTCGATTCCCGCCAGCTCCACCAGCACCGCCGGTCCCGATGGTTCGCCATCGAGAGCCAGCCCTCTTGAAACGAGAGCCGTCCCGACACCGTCGGGGCGGCTCTCGTGCTGTTCGTACTCCAGTGGTCCTGCGCGACGCGACGCCGCTTCCCGGAAACGCGCAGCATCGGCAGGTGATCCTTTACTGATGTGACGAGGGCCATATACGTTCGAATGACTGCCCTCAACCAAGGAGCATCATGAAAAGACCAAATCGCAAGACGGCCATCGCCGCGCTGTGTGCAGTCGGACTCATCCTCTCGGTACCCGGCGCCGCGACCGGACACCCCGGTCACGACGTCGCCTCGGATGGTGGCGTCGCGACGGGCGCAAAGGAACGCAACGCTCACCAGCACGGGGAGACCGACGGCCACCTGCCGCCGAGCAGCACGACCAACATTGACGTCGTGAGCAGACTGAAGCTGAAGAACGTGGTCCCCGAGAAGATCGCCGATGTCGGTGTGCTGGGTGACTACGCCTATCTCGCGGCGTGGGGCGCGCGGACCTGCAAGTACAACGGCATCCATGTCGTGAACATCGCCGACGTGGAGAACCCCGAGGAGGTCGCCTTCATCGGAGCCAAGCAGGGCAGCTACCCCGGCGAGGGGATCCAGGCCCTGTCCATCGACACCCCGAAGTTCAGCGGGGACATCGTGGTGAGCAACAACGAGAAGTGCAACGTCAACGCCGGCTTCGGCGGGATGAACATCTACGACATCACCAACCCCGAGCACCCGACCCCGCTCGCCGAGGGCTTCGGCGACGAGGACGTCAACGGCCAGGGAAAGAAGAGCGCCCACCAGACCCACAGCGTCTTCGCCTGGGACGCCGGCGCCAAGGCGTACGCCGTCATGGTCGACAACGAGGAGGCCAGGGACGTCGACATCGTCGACATCACCAACCCCAAGAAGCCGAAGTTCATCGCCGAGTACGACCTCTACGAGGAGTTCCCGCAGATCGGGCAGGCGGCACCCTCCAACCTGCGCGAGATCTTCCTGCACGACATGGTGGTCAAGGAGATCGACGGAAGCCAGGTCATGCTCCTGTCGTACTGGGACGGCGGCTACGTGAAGATCGACGTCACGGACCCCCTGAACCCCCAGTACCTGGGTGACACCGACTTCGCAGCCGTCGACCCGGAGGCTGCCGAGAGTGGTTTCACGGTTGCTCCTGAGGGCAACGCCCACCAGGCCGAGTTCACGATGAACAACGACTACGTCGTCGGAGCGGACGAGGACTTCGGCCCCTACGCCCTCACGGCCAGCAATGTCGACGACGGCACGTCGATCAACGCCAGCCAGGGCAGCGACACCACGAAGCTGCCGGAGGGCGAGACCATCACCGGTGAGTCGGTCTTCTTCGGCCGGGGCTGCAACGGCGACGCCAACGCCGGCCCGGGTGACGGCACGCAGATCGCGGTCGTCGAGCGCGGGCTGTGCACCTTCACGGAGAAGGTGTCCAACGTGATCAGCGCCGGGGGTTACTCCGCTGTGCTGATCTTCAACCGCACCGGCACCGACGGGTGTGACAGCTCACTCGGCATGAGCGTCGCCGGCGACATCCCGACGTTCGGTGTGGCGCCGCGCAGTCAGGGCTTCGCCATCTTCGATGCGGCCTACAGCAATGCCGACTGCCTGGCCGGCACAGGCGCCTCCGTGGTGTCTCCGGCGCCCGTGGGCACCCTGGGTGACACGCTGACCTTCTCGTCGTACTTCGACGGTTGGGGCTACGTGCACCTGTTCGACAACTCGGACGGCAAGATGACCGAGCTCGACACCTACGCCGTCCCGGAGGCGCACGATCCGGCCTACGCAAGTGGCTACGGCGACCTGTCGGTGCACGAGGTGGCGACCTCGCAGGCGGATGCCAACCGTCTCTACTTCTCGTACTACGCGGCCGGTTTCCGGGTCGCGGAGATCATCGGCGGGGAGATCGTCGAGAAGGGTCACTACATCGCTCCGGAGGGCAACAACTTCTGGGGAGTGGAGGTCTTCACGAAGGACGGTCAGGAGTACGTCGCCGCCTCCGACCGGGACAACGGCCTGTGGATCTTCAAGTACACGCCGTCACCCTGAGGTAGGCACTGCACCACCCGCGATGGCCCGGACCCAGGTGGTCCGGGCCATCGTGCTGCCCGGATCGCTCCGCGGCCAGTGGTGACCCAGGAGGCTGGCTTGAGTCCGGGGCTTGCGCAACCGATAGAGGGGGTGCGCGGAGGGCGCACTGAGGGAGGGAACGGTCGATGGTGCCGAGCGTGGCGCAGTTCGACAAGGTCAGGGTCGTGCGGGTGGCCACCGTGCTGCTGCTGGCCGTGATGCTCGGCTTCTGGGGCGTGAGCCTCGCGCAGTCGGCCTGGTCGGACGTGGTGATGAGTCCGCTGGCGTGCCTGCCGGCCGTGCTGCTGTGGTTCCGCGTGGAGACCGGTCGCCTCTAGGTCGCCGCGGCTACGCCACCGGGAAGGCGAGTGCCATCAACTGTCGCACCTCGACATGGCGGGTGAGGAACGCGCGCTCGTCGTACCTCTTGCGGCGCAGCCAGCCGGTGACCTCGTCGTTGCACTTGCTGGCATTGCACGACGCGCAGGCGGGGGCGATGTTGTCGAGCGTGTAGCGGCCGCCCCGCGAGATCGGCAGCACGCAGTCGCGCTGCAGCGGCTTGTCGGTGACACCGCAGTAGGCGCACCCACCCCACGCCTCCTGGAGCGCGGCCCACTGGGCGGCGCTCAGATCGTGCTCGACGCTGTCCATCCGGCGCTTGCGGCGACGGGCGTACCGCGCCGTGCGCGCTCCGGGGGCTGCCACCGGGCCAGCCTAGGCCGTCCTATCCTGAGCGCGTGGACCTGGAGTTCAGTGGCGAGGTGTGCTTCTGGCGCGGCCCGTCGCCGTTCCACTTCGTCACCGTTCCCGAGGACGAGAGCGCGGAGCTCAAGGCGCTGTCCGCGGCCGTCACCTACGGCTGGGGGATGATCCCGGTCGAGGTCCGGTCGGCGCGACGCGCTGCACGACGTCGTTGTTCCCGAAGGACGGCGGATACGTCGTCCCGTTGAAGAACCTGCTCCGCCACGGTGAGGGGATCGAGGTCGGCGACACCGTCACGATCCGGCTCGCCGTCGACGTCTGAGCCCGGTGTCGGCTCCCGGGCCTACGCTCGTCGCATGGCAGCCGTCCATCAGTTGAGCCGTGCCGAGGCCCGCCGGATCGCCGTCGCCGCCCAGCTGCTCACCGCGGAGCGACCCACCGACCTGGTCGAGACGGTGCGCCGGCTCTCGCTGCTCCAGATCGAGCCCACGAGCGCCGTCGCGCCGAGCGCCGAGCTGGTGCTCTGGAGTCGGCTCGGCTCGGCGTTCGACCCGCGGGAGCTGTGGGCCGCGGTCGACGAGCAGCGTCTGATCGAGCTGGACCAGCGGCTGCTCGTGCCCGAGGACATCGCCCTCTTCCGCGCCGAGATGGCGGCCTGGCCGGGCGTGGGGGAGCTGCGCGACTGGCAGGAGCGCCAGCGCGAGTGGCTCCGCGCCAACAACGACTGTCGTCGCGACATCCTCGAGCGGCTGCGCGCCGACGGCCCGCTGCCGATGAGCGAGCTGCCCGACACCTGCGTCGTCCCCTGGCAGTCGAGCGGGTGGAACAACAACCGCAACCTCCGGATGATGCTCGACCGGCTGGTGCAGCGCGGTGAGGTGGCGGCGGCCGGCGGCACCGGCCGGGCCCGGCTCTGGGACCTCGCCGAACGGATCTACCCCGACGACCCGGTGCCCTCGCTGGAGGAGGCCGCCCGGTTGCGGGCGGAGCGTCGCCTCGGAGCGCTCGGGATCGCGCGCGCCAGGACCGCCAAGCTGCCCTTCGAGCCGGTCGACGTCGGCGAGGTGGGGGAGCCGGCCGTGGTCGAGGGTGTCCGCGGCCAGTGGCGGGTCGACCCGGCCCAGCTCGGTCGCCCCTTCGAGGGCCGGGCGGCGCTGCTCTCGCCGTTCGACCGCTTGATCGCCGACCGCAAGCGGATGGACGAGCTCTTCGAGTTCGACTACGTCCTGGAGATGTACAAGCCCGCTGCGCAGCGGGTGTGGGGCTACTACGCCCTGCCGATCCTGTACGGCGACCGGCTGGTCGGGAAGCTCGACGCCACCGCCGATCCGGACGCCGGCGAGCTCCGGGTGTCCGCGATCCACCAGGACGCGCCGTTCGATCGGGCGACGGCTGTCGCGGTCGAGGGCGAGATCCGTGATCTGGCCACCTGGCTCGACCTGACGCCGGTGCTGCCCGACTGAGCCCCGCAGTTCCGTCCGGGCCAGACGAACCAGGAGAAATGACCCGTTCTGCTCACAGACCCGGCCCGGTGGGGGAGCGCATGCTCGAAGGAGTCGACCTCTTCGGGAGGGCCCATGGCGACCCTGCTCGCCCCACCAGGACCGGTGCCGGCCGCGGTCACCCGCGACCTCGACCGGCTGGACGCCGCGCTGGACGACCAACTGCCCGCCAAGACGGCCGACAACCTGCTGATCGGCACCTGGAACCTGCGCGCCTTCTCCGACCTGACCCCGAAGTGGCAGTCCGGCGCCGGGGACAGCCCCAAGCGCGACTGGCACGCGCTGTCCTGCATCGCGGCGGTGATCGACCGCTTCGACGTGACGGCCATCCAGGAGAGCCGTCGCAACACCACCGCGCTGTTCGCACTGCTGGGGCGGCTCGGACCGCGGTTCAAGGTGCTCGCCTCCGACGTCACCGAGGGTGGCCCCGGCAATGGGGAACGGTTGGCCTACATCTACGACAGCGACCGGGTCCAGCCCTCGGGATTGGTGGGTGAGCTGGTGCTCCCGAAGGGGACCAGCAGCGAGGTGGACCAGTTCGCCCGGACGCCGTACGCCGCCGGCTTCGTCCGGGGTGAGACCGACTTCATCCTGACCACCGTGCACGTGCTCTGGGGGTCCTCGCCCCGGGACCGGATCGGGGAGCTGACCGCGTTCGTCGAGTGGATGCGCACCTGGGCCGAGCGGCCCGACGACTGGAACCACAACCTCCTGGTGCTCGGCGACTTCAACCTCGACCGGATGGGCGACCCCCTCTTCGACGCCTTCGTGTCGACCGGGCTGTGGCCTCCGGCCGAGCTCAACGACGTACGCCGGACCATCTTCGACTCCGGCGAGGAGCACCACTTCTACGACCAGATCGCCTGGTTCAGCGACCCGACCCGGCCCGACATGCCCTCGCTCCTCGACGGCCTGACCTACACCGGCCGGGGTGGCTCGTTCGACTTCGTGCCGCTCGCCCTGCAGGGGCTGACCAAGGCCCAGCTCTCCTGGCGGATCAGCGACCACTACCCGCTCTGGGTGGAGTTCACGGTCTGACCCGAGGCGCTGCGGATAACCTGCCGGGATGACTAGCGGCTGCGTCTTCTGCGCGATCGTCTCCGGCGACACCCCGGCCGACGTGGTGCTTGACGAGCCCGAGCTGGTCGCCTTCCTGGACCAGCGCCCGGTGTTCAAGGGGCACACGCTGCTCGTGCCCCGCGAGCACGTCGAGACCCTGCCCGACCTGCCCGCGGAGCAGCGCGACGGGTTCCTGGCCGCAGCCCAGCGGCTGGCGACCGCGATGGTCGAGGGGCTGGGCGCGCAGGGCAGCTTCGTCGCGATGAACAACACGGTCAGCCAGTCCGTGCCGCACCTGCACCTGCACGTGGTGCCCCGCACCAAGGGCGACGGACTGCGGGGCTTCTTCTGGCCACGGCAGAAGTACGCCGACGACGCCGAGCGAGCGGCCTACGCCGGCGAGCTGCGGCGGACGCTGACCGGCTGAGGGTCCTCGAGCAGCGACGGTACGGCGACCGGCTGCTCGATCAGGTGCGGTCGACCCCCCAGGTGGTTGCCGGTGCCCCAGGCGGCGATCCACACGGCCGCGACCCCGATCACGATGCCGCCCAGGGCATCGACCGAGTAGTGCCAGCCCAGGTAGACGGTGGCGAGGGTGGTCAGGGCCAGGAAGACCCAGCCGCTGACGCGGATCCACGTGGCCAGGCCGAGCAGGTGCGCCATCAGCACCATCGTCACCACGATGGCCACGTGCAGCGAGGCGAACGCCGCGATCGGCTGCACCGCCCCCACGGCCCACGGGTCGGCGAGCATCTCGGCGCGCCCCTCCAGCATCGACGTCTGCAGGGACCCGACGTAGGTGGCCGGTAGGTCGTCGAAGCGCTCAGGCGTGGCGTAGATCGGCCCGAGTGAGGGCACCAGGAAGTAGGTCAGCATCCCGATCGCCCAGTTCAGTGCCAGCGCGGTCACGTACCAGGCTGTCGCGGCGATCCGACGGGTCCAGATCAGGGCGATGGCCAGGGTGATCGGGATCAGCGCCAGCCAGGCGACGTACACGACGGAGAGGACGTGGGCCGCCCAGCCGGTCCCGAGCAGGTCGTGCAGGACCGCGGCGGGGTCGTGGCCGAGCCAGAGCGCTCGGTCAACCCGGTCCAGGGGGCGGTCCCACAGGTCGCGGTTGACGAAGGGGATGTAGCTCTTCAGGTTCCGGAAGGCCGAGTTGCAGAGGTAGGACACGGCCATCCCGGCCAGCGCGAAGCGCAGGTAGGTGCTCGGCCAGCGCTCGTGCGCCACGACGCGGGCGGTCTCGAACAGGCCTCGGGGGGTGCGCCAGCTGCGGGCGACGGTGCGCGGCACGACGTCGGCGAGGAAGGCGAGCACGATGATCGCCGGCACCTGCAGGTACGTCGGACCGGCCACCCCGTCGGGGTCGCGCACCGGCAGACGGTAGCTCCACGCGATCCAGAGGGTCGCCACGACGAGGACGGCCACGACGAGTGCCGCGAAGCGGAAGTTGGGTCTGCCCACCCCAGCAGGCTACCCACTCGGTGCCCCGGCCCGGGCGTGCCTCGGGTGCGCGGCGGTCCTAGAGTGTCTGCGATCGCGAGACGGTGCGGGAACTCCCGCCGGTGACGAGGAGACAAGATCATGGGTCGTTTTGACGGACGCGTTGCAGTCATCACCGGAGCCGCGCGCGGCATCGGCTTCGGCACCGCCCAGCGGTTCGCGGACGAGGGCGCCGCGGTGGCCATCATCGACCTCGACGAGAGCGCCGCCATCGAAGCCGCCGGTCGCCTGGGCACCAAGGCCATCGGGATCGGCTGCGACGTCGCCGACGCGACCTCGGTCGACGCCGCGATCGCCCGCGTGGTCGAGGAGCTCGGCGGGATCCACATCCTGGTGAACAACGCCGGCATCACCCGCGACAACCTGCTCTTCAAGATGTCCGAGGACGACTGGGACATGGTGATGAACGTCCACCTCAAGGGCGCGTTCCTGATGACGAAGGCCGCCCAGAAGCACTTCGTCGAGCAGAAGTACGGCAAGATCCTCAACCTCTCGAGCGTCTCCGCGCTCGGCAACCGCGGCCAGGCGAACTACTCGGCCGCGAAGATGGGCGTGCAGGGCTTCACCCGCACCCTGGGCATCGAGCTGGGCCCCTACGGGATCAACGCCAACGCGATCGCTCCGGGCTTCATCGCCACCGAGATGACCGACGCCACGGCTGCGCGCCTGAAGATCGACGTGGACGAGTTCCGCAAGATGAACGCCGAGGCCAACCCGGTACGCCGGGTCGGCCACCCCGAGGACATCGCTGCTGCGGCCGCGTTCCTGTGCAGCGACGAGGCGTCGTACATCACCGGCCAGACGCTGTACGTCGACGGTGGCGCCAAGCTCGGCTGATCTGCCGAGCCGGCAGGCGGGTCCACCGGGCGCGCCTGCCCCGCGGCGCCGACCGTGCGCCGCACACTTGATCCATCACGAACATCCCCTGATCGGAGCCCCCGTGCGTCGCGTTCGTCTGTCTGTGGCCGTCCTTCTCTCCGCCAGCCTCCTCCTCGCCGGGTGCAGCAAGGACGACGCCGAACCGTCGTCCGCGCCCACCCAGGAGGTGGAGGAGAGTGAGACGATCCCGGCCACCTGGCCGCTGACCGGCCTGGAGGCCACGGGCAAGGAGAACCCGTCGCGCAAGCACCCGGTGCTGGTCACGAAGATCGACAACACCTCCTCGAGCGCTCCGCAGGTCGGGCTGGGCAAGGCCGACCTGGTCGTCGAGGAGCTCGTGGAGGGCGGGTTGACCCGCCTGGCCGCCTTCTTCTACTCCGACCTTCCCGACAAGGTCGGACCGGTCCGGTCGATGCGGGCCAGTGACATCGGCATCGTCTCGCCGGTCGACGGTGCGGTGGTGACGAGTGGGGCTGCCGGCGGCACCATCGCCCGGATCCGGGACGCGGGCATCCCGTTCTTCCAGGAGGGCGCGGAGGGTCTGTACCGCGCCAGCGACCGCCGCGCGCCGTACAACGTCTTCGCGAACCTGGGCGACGTCGCCTCGGCGATCAAGCAGAAGTCCCTGCGGCCGGACGACTACCTGCCGTGGGGCGAGGCGGCCGACCTGCCGAAGGGGCAGAAGGCCCGCACGATCGCGGCGCGCTTCTCCGGTGGCCACACCACGAACTGGAGCTACCGCAAGGGCGGCTACGTCAACGAGAACAGCCACGCCGCGGCCGGGGACGAGTTCCCGGCCGACACGGTGCTGGTGCTGCGGGTGCGCGTCGTCGACGCCGGCTACCGGGACCCGGCCGGGAACTTCGTGCCCGAGACCGTGCTGACCGGGCGCGGCCAGGCGATGCTTTTCCACGGTGGCCGCCTGGTCCGGGGCACGTGGAAGAAGGCCGGCCTCGACGCTGCGTTGACGCTGTCGACGA
Organism: Nocardioides sp.; assembly: GCF_041600255.1. Lineage (GTDB taxonomy): Bacteria > Actinomycetota > Actinomycetes > Propionibacteriales > Nocardioidaceae > Nocardioides. The sequence continues at coordinate 57,235 of NZ_JBFIKK010000001.1, forward strand.
AGGCCGGCGAGCTGGTCGTGCCGGCCGGCCACGTCTGGATCGAGCTGGTCCCGGCCGAGGACGGCGACGTCACCTACCGGTAGGTCGACCCGGCGCCTCCGGGCGCCGAGCTCACTGCTGGGGGATCTCCACCCCGGGCAGCTCCACGCCGGAGGCCGCGAGCGCCTGGAAGCCGGCCAGGATGAAGCCGATGGCGGTCTCCACCCGGGCGGCGGCGGCGTTCGGGTCCGGGGCACTGGAGACCGACTCCCCGGCCGAGGACATCGCGCCGAAGAAGATCCGGGCGAACGTCTGCAGCATGTCCTCGTCCAGGTTCCAGGCACCCGCGGTCAGCACGGCGCGGACGATGTCGAGGACGTTCGAGAACGTCGAGCGCTCCTCCTGCTCGCGGTAGCGCTCGTAGCCGAGGACCGCGGGCCCTTCCTGGATCACGATCCGGCGGTAACCGGGCTCCTGGACCACGGCGAGGAAGGCGCGAAGCCCGGCCCGGGCCTTCTCCCAGGGGTCGGGCTGGTCCTGCAGGGACTGCTGGATCGCCTTGGAGGCGGTGCTCTCGACGCGCTCGAAGACGGCCTCGAAGAGCGCCTGCTTGCCACTGAAGTGGTGGTAGAGCGCTCCCTTGGTCACGTCGGCGCCGGCCACGATCGCGTCCAGGGACGTGGAGGCGTACCCGTGCGTGGTGAAGAGCTCCTCGGCGACGTCGACCAGCGCGTTCTTGGTCGACGCCGAGTACTGCTGCCGACGACTGCTGCCCCCCTGGGGGACCTTGGGCACGAGGCGGGACACCGAGGATCTGCTCATCCCGCGAGTCTAGGGCGACGTTCGGGCACGGGTGACGGGGATCACCGGGGCGGAGGTTTGCATACCGAAAGTATGGGGGATTACTCTCGGTACGTACCAACGGTATGTGCGTGAGAGACAAAGGAGTCCCCCCCATGAGCTGGACGAACTTCCAGAACCGCGGAGAAGTCCTCCGTGCCGTCATCGCCACTGCCGACGCCCGCCGGGACGGAGTCCTTCCCCTGGACGTCGACGGAGTTGCCGAGACCTTCGGCGACGCCATGACCCTTCTCGGGGCCCTGCAACTGCGCTGGCACACGCGTCTCGCCGGCCGCATCGAGCAGGAGTTGATGCACCAGCCGATGAACCTCGAGGAGGCCGTCATCGCGGCGTGGCACGCCACCGCCGACGAACTGCCGGGCATCCTCGCGATCGTCGACCACTACCGCGCCGAGCCGATCGACAACGAGATGGCCCTCGCCATGCTCAAGTCGGCGCACAACGAGCACCTGCTGCTGGCCGTGATGGCCGGCAAGGGCAGCCTCGAGGACGAGGCGGCCGCCCGGGCAGGAGCCCAGCTCGAGGCCAAGGCACGCGCCACGCACGTGCCCACGCCGCACGCCTCGGTGGCGCGGATCCCGCAGGGTGGACGCCACGCGGCGCACACCCACCACGTCCGGCTGATGTTCGACCGCCTCAAGGCGGTGCTCGCAGCCTGACCCCGGACCACAGCCCCGGTGCCGACGCACCCCTCCCTCCCAGCGGCCCTCCCACCGCGACCCCCTCCGCGTCGACACCGGGGCTGTTCCCATTTCCGGGGGCCGGGCCATGATGGGGCCATGACCGAACCGTGGGGTGGCGTGCAGGCCGGCATGCTCCTGGTGGCCACGCCCGCGCTCCAGGACCCGAACTTCGCCGACACGGTGGTCCTGCTGCTCGACGTCGACGACAACGGAGCCCTCGGCGTCGTCCTGAACCGCCCCTCCGGTGTACCCGTGGCAGAGGTGCTGGCCGGCTGGGCGGACGCTGTCGCGGAGCCCGACGTGCTCTTCCACGGTGGTCCGGTCAGCACGGAGGGGGCGCTCGCGGTGGCCCTGCTCCGCAGTGACGACGACGTGCCGGTCGGCTTTCGGGAGGTCAGCGGCCTGCTCGGCATCGTCGATCTCGACACCCCGACCGAGCTGGTCGACGGAAGCCTCAGCGGGCTGCGGATCTTCGCCGGCTATGCCGGCTGGGGGGTCGACCAGCTCGAGGGCGAGATCCGCGAGGGCAGCTGGTACGTCGTACCCGGGGAGGCCGCCGACATCTTCCGCGACGACCCCACCGGCCTGATCCGTGACGTGCTGCGTCGACAGCCCGGCGAACTCGCGTGGCACTCCACACGTCCGGCCGACCCCGACCTCAACTGACGCGCCACTGAACTACAGTGGTCCCCGTGACCAGCATCGGATTCTCGCCCGGCCTCAAGGTCGACGAAGACGTCCGTGAGGACCGTCGCACCGTCCCCACCGACGATGGCGACCACGAGCGTTTCTCGCACTTCGTCGACAAGCACAAGCTCACCGAAGCGATGGTGATGGGCACCTCCGTGGTCGCCCTGTGCGGCAAGGTGTGGGTGCCCAGCCGTGCCCCGGAGAAGTTCCCGGTCTGCCCGGAGTGCAAGGAGATCTGGGAGTCGATGAACCCCGGTGGCGATGGCGACGGGAACTCCGACGCGTGACGGGACGGCCTGACGCCGCTCCTCTCACGCCCGCACTTCCTCCGGCCTGGCCGGAGCGTGCTGCCTGGGGCACGGCCCCGTCACTGCGTGCGTGGCAGACAGCGGCCATGGAGCAGTACTTCTCCGCTCACCCGCGCGACTTCCTCGCCGTCGCCACCCCCGGAGCCGGCAAGACGACCTTCGCGCTCTCGGTCGCGGCCGAGCTGCTCGGTCGACGCATCGTCGACCGGATCACGGTCGTCGCCCCCACCGAGCACCTCAAGCTCCAGTGGGCCGAGGCGGCCGCGCGGGCCGGGATCCCGATCGACCCGACGTACTCCAGCGGCAAGGGCAAGACGTCGCAGGACTACGTCGGCATCGCGGTGACGTACGCCGGCGTCGCGGTCAACCCGTTGGCCATGCGGATCCGCACCGAGAACTTCAAGACCCTCGTCATCCTCGACGAGGTGCACCACGCCGGCGACGCGCTGTCCTGGGGGGAGGGGGTCCGGGAGGCGTTCGAGCCCGCCACTCGGCGCCTGGCGCTGACCGGGACGCCGTTCCGTTCCGACGTGAACCCGATCCCCTTCGTCACCTACGCGCCCGGCGCCGACGGCGTTCCGCGTTCGGTCGCCGACTACACCTACGGCTATGCCCACGCGCTGGCCGACCACGTGGTCCGCCCGGTGCTGTTCATGGCCTACTCGGGTGAGATGCAGTGGCGAACCCGCGCCGGGGACGAGATCACCGCCCGACTCGGCGAGCCGCTCACCAAGGACCTGACCAACCAGGCGCTGCGCACGGCGCTGGACCCCTCCGGGTCGTGGATCCCCTCGGTGCTGGCGGCGGCGGACAAGCGGCTCTCGGAGGTGCGCCGCCACGTCCCCGACGCCGGTGGGCTCGTCATCGCCACCGATCAGGACGACGCCCGGGCCTATGCGAAGGTGCTGCGTCAGATCACGGGCGAGGCCCCGACCGTCGTGCTCTCCGACGAGAAGCTGGCCTCGAAGAAGATCACCGCCTTCACCGAGAGCACCGATCGGTGGATGGTCGCGGTCCGGATGGTCTCCGAGGGCGTCGACGTGCCGCGGCTGGCTGTCGGCGTCTACGCCACCACGACGTCCACGCCGTTGTACTTCGCCCAGGCGATCGGCCGGTTCGTTCGCGCCCGTGGCCGAGGCGAGACGGCGTCGGTCTTCCTGCCCTCGGTGCCCAACCTGCTCGGTCTGGCCACCGAGATGGAGGTCGAGCGCGACCACGTGCTCGGCCGCCGGATCACCGACGAGGACGACATCTTCGCCGCCGAGCAGGACCTGCTCAACCAGGCGCAGGCGGGGGAGTCGGCCTCCGGGGACGAGATGCTGGTGCCGTTCGAGGCGCTGGGCTCGGAGGCCCGGTTCGACCGGGTGCTCTTCGACGGCGGCGAGTTCGGCCACGCCGGTGAGGTGCAGGTCGGCTCGGAGGAGGAGATGGACTTCCTCGGGATCCCGGGGCTGCTCGAGCCGGCGCAGATGCGTGAGTTGCTCCAGCAGCGGCAGAGCGACCGGGCGAAGAAGCAGAAGGCGGCGGGGCCGAAGCAGTCCGAGCCGGACACGGTCGCCGAGGTGTCCACCCACGAACAGCTCGCCGTGCTGCGTCGTGAGCTCAATGGGCTGGTCGCGGCCTGGCACCACCGCACGGGGCAGGCCCACGGGATCACCCATGCGGCCCTGCGCAAGGAGTGCGGCGGGCCACCGGCGGCGGTTGCCTCGGCAGAGCAGCTGCACGAGCGGATCAACCGAGTCCGGGAATGGGCGGCGACCCGCAAGTCGTCCTGACCTGCGGCCACCTGCACCTAGACTCGCGAGCATGGCCGCCGAGACCTCCCAGACGCTCGATCGCGGCCTCCGGGTCCTCGATGTCCTCGCCGGTACGCCGGGCGGGCTCACCGTCACCGAGCTCGCCTCGAGGCTCGAGGTGAACCGGACGGTCGTCTACCGACTGATCAGCACGCTCGAGCAGCACGGCCTGATCCGCAAGGACGCCCGAGGGCGCCTGCACGTCGGGCTCGGCGTCCTGCACCTGGCCTCGGCGGTGCAACCAGTGGTGCGCGACCTCGCCGTGCCGGTGCTGCGAGGGTTGGCCGAGGAGGTGGGGTGCACTGCGCACCTCACGGTCGCGGACGGTGACGAGGCGCTGGCGCTGGCCGTGGTCGAGCCGTCGTGGACGGACTTCCACGTGAGTTATCGGGTGGGTTCCCGCCACCCGTTGAGCCAGGGGGCGGCGGGCAAGGCGATCCTGCTGGGGCGCGAGCCCGAGATGGTCGACTTCGCGACGACCGAGGGCGAGCTCCAGCCGGGCGCCCGCGGGCTGGCGGCGCCGGTTCGTGGTGTGGAGGGCCTGGAGGCGAGCGTCGGCATCGTGACGCTCGGGCCGCTCGACGTCGAGGTCGCGGGGCCGTTGGTGGCCACGGCGGCGGCCGAGGTGGCCGTGCGGTTGAAGTGACGGGCTGGGGTGTGTGCGATCGGGTGTCGGATTCACTGGTTAACCTGTGAATCTTCCGAGTTGAGCGCGCGTAGAGGCGCGCTGCGGTCCCATGCGCCCCATACGTCACGTCGAACATGGGAAACCCGCACTTCACCCGGGGAGTTATCTGGGTGAAGTGCGCAATTCACTGGTTAACCAGTGAATCCCCCCTCCTCCACCGCCAGCGGCAGCACCCGGTACGGCACCTGCGTCGCCAGCGCGATCACGGTGGAGGAGCGCACGATGACCGGGTTCTTCAACACCTGGTCGATCACCCGCTGCAGATCGGTGTTGGACCGCGCCACCACTCGCGCCCACATGTCGCCCGCGCCGGTGATCGTGTGCGCCTCCAGCACCTCGGGGATCGACGCCAAGTGCGCGCCGACTGCGTCGTGACCGCCCGGCCGGCCCTCGCGCCCGCCGGTGTCCTGGCGGATCTCGAGGGTCAGGAACGCCGTCACCGGATAGCCCAGCGCCTCGGGGGAGAGCTCCGGGCCCCACCCCGTGATCACCCCACGCTGGGTCAGCTTGTCGAGCCGGGCCTGGACCGTCCCGCGAGCGACGCCGAGCCGCCGCGACGCCTCCAGGACGCCGATCCGGGGGTCGTTGGCGAAGAGTTCGATCAATCTGCCGTCGAGATCGTCCATCAGCCACCCCTCTGGTGAGCACATTGACCAGTGTTTCGTCGTACTGTTGCACAGGATGACCTTCCCCGTCAGGCTGGAGACATGACGGTGACCTCTGGAACCCCCTCGACCGACAGCACCGGCGGTGCCCTCACCGCCGACGAACTCAAGGCGGACCTGACCCTCGAGCAGCTCAAGCAGCTCGTCGGCCTCGTCGAGTACGACGCCAGCAGCGACCCCTTCCCGGTGACCGCGATGGACGCCGTGGGCTTCGTGGTCGGCAACGCCACCCAGACCGCGAACTTCTACCAGCTCGCGCTCGGCATGGAGCTCGAGGCCTACCGCGGCCCCGAGACCGGCACCCGCGACTCCAAGTCCTACGTGCTGCGCTCCGGCAGCGCCCGCTTCGTCTTCACCGGCGGCGTCACCCCCGACAGCCCCGTCCTCGAGCACCACCGCAAGCACGGCGACGGGGTCGTCGACCTGGCCCTCGAGGTCCCGGACGTCGACAAGTGCATCGCCCACGCCCGCTCGGTCGGCGCCACCGTGCTCGAGGAGCCCCACGACGTCTCCGACGAGCACGGCACGGTCCGGATCGCCGCGATCGCGACGTACGGCGAGACCCGCCACACGCTGGTCGACCGATCGGAGTACGACGGCCCGTACCTGCCCGGCTACGTCGCCCGCGAGACCACCGTGACCCGTCGCGAGGGCCACCCCAAGCGGCTGTTCCAGGCGATCGACCACTGCGTCGGCAACGTCGAGATCGGCCGGATGGACGAGTGGGTGACCTTCTACAACAAGGTCATGGGCTTCACGAACATGGCCGAGTTCATCGGCGACGACATCGCCACCGACTACTCGGCGCTGATGTCCAAGGTGGTCGCCAGCGGCAATCACCGGGTGAAGTTCCCGCTCAACGAGCCGGCGATCGCGAAGAAGAAGTCGCAGATCGACGAGTACCTCGAGTTCTACGACGGCGCCGGCTGCCAGCACATCGCGCTCGCGACCAACGACATCCTGCGCAGCGTCGACATCCTGCGCGACAACGGCATCCAGTTCCTCGACACCCCGGACTCCTACTACGACGACCCCGAGCTGCGCGCCCGAATCGGCGAGGTCCGGGTGCCGATCGAGGAGCTGAAGAAGCGCCGGATCCTGGTCGACCGCGACGAGGACGGCTACCTGCTGCAGATCTTCACCAAGCCGATGGGCGACCGGCCCACGGTCTTCTACGAGTTCATCGAGCGGCACGGTTCGCTCGGCTTCGGCAAGGGCAACTTCAAGGCGCTCTTCGAGGCGATCGAGCGCGAGCAGGAGGCTCGCGGCAACCTCTGATCCCACCGCAACGACGGGCACCCTCCACTCGGCGGGTGCCCGTCGCGGCGTTCGGGCATGATCTGCGGATGGCGACCTACCTGGCCTTCCTGCGCGCGATCAACCTCGGTGCCAGGCGCCGATTCGGCAAGGACGACCTCGCCGCCGCCGTCGAGCGAGCCGGTTTCACCGAGGTGGCGACCCACCTCAACACCGGCAACGTCCGCCTCGTCTCCACGCTGCGCTCGACGGCCCGGGTGGAGGAGGTGCTCGAGACGGCGTTCCTCGCCGACCGCGGCTTCGAGGTCCCGACGATCGTGCTGACCCCCGGTGAGCTGGCCGAGGTGGTCGCCGACGCGGAGACCCTCGCCGACGGTCACGCCGGCAAGCAGTTCGTGTCGTTACTCAAGGAGGCGCCGGCTCCGGAGGCGATCGAGCGGTTCGAGCAGCTGAGCACGCCCGACGAGCAGGCCCGCGTGCGCGGCCGGGCCGTCCACCTGCTGCTGGGGGAGAGCTACCACCAGGCCAGGCTGACGAACGCCGTGGTCGAGAAGCACCTCGGCGTCGCCACCAACCGGAACCTCACGGTGCTGCGCACCCTGGCCGAGCGGTGGGGCTGAGCCTCACACAGGGGTGGCGGCCGGTGCGCTCTCGACCCGCTGGAGGTCCCGCACGGACCGCGAGAGCAACGTCACCAACGGAATGATCACGAGGGCGACACCGGCGACCCAGATCACCCGCTCGAGCCCGAACATCAGCGCCAGCGGTCCGGCGACGATCTGACCGATCGGGACCGCGGCGAACGAGCCGAGCGCGTCGTACGAGAAGGCGCGCGAGAGCATCTCGTCGGGCACGTTCTCCTGCATGGCGAGGTTCCAGCCGAGGCTGAAGACCTCGATGCCGGCCCCGGCCAGGACAGCGGCCACCAGGACCACCACCAGGTGTCCGTCGAGTCCGAGAGCGATCATCGGGAGTCCGTACAGCGCCGTGCCGAGCATGCCCCAGAAGAGCGGCCGCTGCAGGGTCAGCCGCAGCATCACCGCGGTGGTCACCAGCAGGCCCACGGCCTCGGCGGAGAGGATCAGGCCCCAGCCGGTCTCGCCGATCGCACTCTGCTTGGCCAGCACCGGCCCCAGGGTGAAGAAGCCGCCCTGGTGGATCGCGCAGAGCAGGGAGAACGCGGCGACGACCACCCAGAGCCACGTGGTCCGGGTGAAGTAGGTCCAGCCCTCGCGGAGCTCGGTGACCATCGACGTCGGCTGCCCGGTGCGCACCGGTGCCGGCAGCTTGACCCGCGACAGGAGTGCCGCGGAGACCAGATAGGTCAGGCCGTCCACGGCCATGGCCCAGCCCGCTCCCGCCCCGACGACCAGGAGCGCGGCAAGGCTCGGTCCGATCACGGTCAGCGAGTTGCGGACCATCGACATCAGCACGTTCGCCGGCTGCAGCTGGCTGCGGGGCACGAGCTGGGGAAGGATGCTGGCCATCGCGGGGAAGCTGATCGCGGCGACCACGCCGTTGACAGCCGTGAGGCCGATCAGGTGCCACAGCTGCGCCGTACCGCTGATCACCAGGTAGGCGATCGTCAGTTGGCTCAGCCCGGCCAGCACGTTGGACGTCTGAATGACCAGCGTGCGCCCGAACCGGTCGGCGATCACGCCGCCGGCGAGCAGGAAGACGAGCATCGGGATGCTGTGCGCGGCCAGGACAACGCCCAGGGCGCTGGGGGAGTGGCTGACCTCGAGCACGGCGAACGCCAGCGCCACCGTCCCCATCGTCGTGCCGACCAGGTTCACGCTGCGGGCGTAGAAGTACCACCGGAAGTTGTGCTCATGCAGGGGTGCGAGCGATGCCGACCAGGTCATCGATCCTCCTGCGCGGGCGCGCGGGGGCCGTCCTGCATGGCGAACGCAGCCATCGTCAGGTTCACGTGCACCGATCCGTCGCTGTGCGGCTTGCGCGCCTCGGCGTGCACCACGGACGCCGCCTCCCGCACCAGCGCCATGGCGCGCTCCCAGGTCTCGGGGTCGACCCAGAGCTC
>NZ_JBFIKK010000002.1:0-54816 GCF_041600255.1 Nocardioides sp.
GACTTTAGCGATGTACCAACAACATCGCCCCGTTGTGCAGGCGTCACCACCGGCTGAAGACCCACGGCGGCTGGCGCTACACCCGACTCGACCCGGGCTCGTTCCTGTGGGCCAGCCCGCACGGCTACACCTACCTGCGCGATGCCACCGGAACGACCGACGTCAGCCGCGACGTCAGCCGAGAACGGCGACCACCACCGGCCCAGCCACCCGAGCCCCTGCCGTACGGCAGACCCTGACCGCCCCACACCCCGCCGATCCACGATCCGCGGGGCACAGGCACGCCTGAGCGGCACGCCACGGGCGACCGTGCAACGTGCGGACCCGCTATTCGCCGTTCAGTGTGTTCAGCACCTGCTCCGCAAACCAGTAGTGGCCAGAGACCAGGCAGTCGGAGGTCTGCTGGACCGTCATGCTCTCGGTGTCGTTCGACCGAAACGTTCTCGGGCACTCGTCGAACGCTTCTCCCGTGTCGATCCCGGTGTAGCGGCCAATGATGAGCGACTCCTTGGCGAAACTCGTGAGCATGTCCCTGTCCTCCTTGCTCACCTTGCTCACGCTCGACGCAGGGAACTGGTTCGAGACACGGATGAGGCCGTAGAGCCTGTTTCGGGCGGCCCGGAAGTAGTCCACGACCGCCTCACGCTCGTCCCCCTGGGTGTGGCGGACGGCATCGTTGTACGCCCGGCGTACCTCGCCGAAGGCGGTGTCCGCAGCGAAGAGATCGCCTTCCAGCTCCTGTGCTCGGAGCGCCCACTGCTCGTCCCAGGTGCGGCGCTGTTCGGGAGTGACGTTCGGCTCTTCGGCGAAGGTGGTCCACACGGGCCAATGTTCCGCCACGTGCTCCTCCATGGCCGAAGGAATTCCGAGGTCCCAGGCGACGATGGCCTCGTCGAGGCTGACCAAGGCGGTCTCCGCTTCGAAGGCCGCCTGTCGTGCATCGTCCCTGTAGTCCTTGTACACCAGGCCCCCGACGCTTCCGACGACGCCGATCATGGCGACCGTCAGCGCTGTCGAGGCTCCTGACCGCTGGTGGGAGCGCTTCGCGGACTCTGCATCGTCAGCCATCGGCAACCCAATCGTTCACTATCGGGTAGGAGGCCGACCTCCCCGCGGTGATACACGACGAGGTGGGGCTGACGCATGGGCAGCGCCGAGCGCGCAAGACCCCTCAGCGCTTGCGCAACAGCGCCATGAACATCGCGTCGGTGCCGTGCCGATGCGGCCACAGCTGCACCGTGCCGGGCAGCGGACCCTCGCAGTCGGGAACACCGGGCAGCAGCCCGGAGGCATCCTCGAGCACCACGTCGGGGTTGGACTGCAGCACCGACGTCACCACACCGGAGGTCTCGGTCACCACCGGGGAGCAGGTCGCGTAGAGCACCACACCGCCCGGGCGGGTCAATCGCAGCGCGGACTCGAGCAATGAGCGCTGCAACAGCACCAGGCCCAGCAGGTCCGCCGGACGACGCCGCCAGCGCGCCTCCGGACGCCGGCGCAACGCTCCCAGACCGGTGCACGGCGCATCGACCAGCACCCGGTCGAACGACCCGGGCGACCACGGCGGGCGGGTGCCGTCGGCAGTCACGATCCCGAGCACGCCGTCAGCGCCGGCCAGCGAGCGCGCGACCAGCTTCGCCCGGTGCGGCTGGGCCTCGCTGGCCAACAGGCCGGCGCCACGCTCCGAGGCGATCGCCGCCAGCAGCGCCGCCTTGCCGCCCGGCCCGGCACACAGGTCCAGCCATCGTTCGTCGGAGCCCTCCACGGAGGCAGCGGCCAGCGCCATCGCCACCAGCTGGGACCCCTCGTCCTGGACGCCGGCCCGGCCCTCCAGCACCGCCGGCACGCTGCCCGGGTCACCGCCCTCCAGGACGGTGCCGTACGGCGAGTACGGCGTCGGCTCTCCGGGCAGCTCGGCCACCGTCGACCGACCAGGACGGGCGACCAGGGTGACCCGGGGAGCCACGTTGTCGGCGGCGAGCAGGTCGTGCAGCTCGTCGACCCCCAGTGCGTTGCGGAGCTCCTCGACGACCCACTGCGGGTGGCTGAACGCGACCGATGCGTAGCGTGCCGGCGAGCTGGTCGGGTCGGGGGCGACGGTCGCGATCCACTCGGTCAGGTCGCGCCCGGCGACCTTGCGCAGCACCGCGTTGCTGAAGCCGGCCGCTCCCGAGTTCACCTTGGCGCGGACCAGGTCGACGCTGGTGCTGATCGCGGCGTGCGGCGGCACTCGCATCGAGAGCAACTGGTGGGTGCCCAACCGCAGGATGTCGAGGACCTTCGCCTCGACCTTGCTCAGTGGTCGGTCCACGCACGCGGCGAGGATCGCGTCGTAGGTGCCGCGGTGGCGCAGAGTGCCGGAGGCGAGCTCGGTCACGAAGGCGGCGTCGCGGCCACTCAGCCCGTGCGTGCGCAGCACCGCCGGCAGGACGAGGTTCGTGTACGCGTCGTCGACCCGCACGGCCTTGAGCACCTCGAACGCCGCCAGCCGCGCCGGGTCGACCGGCTGCCGCGTGCCCGGCGGGCGGATGGTGCGGGTCGGTCCCGCTCCCCGGGGGCGGGGGTCAGGCGTCACCGAGGAACGCCCCTGTCGCCAGGCGCACCCCGCGGGCCCAGTCGGCGGCCTGCATCTGCTTCTTGCCGAACGCCTTGACCTCGCCGAGCCGGACCGCTCCGGTGCCGGTGCCGACCAACACGTCCTTCTTGCCGACGTGCAGCTCACCGGGACGCAGCGGCGTCTCGGGAGGTACGGCAGCGCCGCTGACCGGCCCGATCTTGATCCGCTCGCCCTGGAAGGTCGACCAGGCGCCCGGGCTCGGCGTGCAGGCGCGGATGCGGCGGTCCACGGCTCCGATCGGCTCGGACCAGTCGATGCGCGCGTCCTCGACGAGGATCTTCGGGGCCAGGCTGACGCCGTCGGCGGGCTGCTCACGCGCCTCCAGCGAGCCGTCCTCGATGCCGTCCAGGGTCGCCACGAGCAGGCCCGCCCCACCCTCGGCCAGCCGGCCGAGCAGGGAGCCGGCGGTGTCGGTGTCGTGGATCCGTTCGGTCATCACGCCGAACGTCGGCCCGGCATCGAGCGCCTTGACGATCCGGAACGTGGTGGCACCGGTGACCTCGTCGCCGGCCCAGATCGAGTGCTGCACGGGCGCAGCCCCGCGCCAGTTCGGCAGCACCGAGAAGTGCAGGTTGATCCAGCCGTGCGCCGGGATGTCCAGGGCCGACTGCGGCAGCAGCGCGCCGTACGCGACCACCGGGCAGGCGTCCGGGGCCAGCTCACGCAGCGCGTCCTGGAACTCCGGGTCGCGCGGGTGTTCGGGCTTGAGCACCGGGATGCCGAGCTCCTCGGCGCGCTGGGCCACCGGGCTCGCGACCAGCTTGCGGCCCCGACCCGCCGGAGCGTCCGGCCGGGTCACGACGCCGACCAGCTCGTGGTGGGAGGCCGCGATCGCGTCCAGGGCGGGAACGGCGACCTCGGGGGTGCCGGCGAAGACGACGCGCATCAGAGACCCAGTCCTCTCATCGGGTGCGGAGAGACCTTCACGGTCGGACGCTCGAGCCCGAACCACTCGGACTCCCGGATCATCCGCATCGCCTGCTTGCGGGCATCGGTGTCGAGACGGTCGATGAAGAGCACGCCGTCGAGGTGGTCGGTCTCGTGCTGGATCGCGCGGGCCAGCAGGTCCGAGCCGTGGATGGTGACCGGCTCGCCGTACATGTCGAAGCCGCGGGCGACCACCGAGAGCGCCCGGCGGCACTCGATCGAGAGCTCCGGGATGGACAGGCAGCCCTCGAGGCCCTCCTGCATCTCCTCGGAGAGCTCCAGGGTGGGGTTGATCAGGTGCCCGACCTCGCCGTCGACGTGCCAGGTGAACGCACGCAGGCCGACCCCCAGCTGGGGCGCGGCCAGACCGGCGCCGGGCGCGGCGAGCATGGTGTCGGTCAGGTCCTCGACCAGTTTGCGCAGCTCACGGTCGAAGTCGACGACCTCCCGCGCGGGCTTGCGCAGGATCGGGTCGCCGAAGAGGCGAATGGGCTGGATGGCCACGGGACTCCTAGCAGAGGGGAATGCCGGACCAGTCTAGGGACCACTCAGAGGTTTGTCGGATCGACCCGGATCCGCACGGCGTCGAGTTTCCGGCTGGATCGGATCCGCTGCAGATCGCCCAGTGCCTTCGAGAGCGCAGGCCCCAGGGCCCGGGGCACCCGGACCACCACCCGGCTCTCCCCCTCCAGGTCGACCGGGCCGAGCACCTCGGCGGACTCCGGAGCCGCCAGCAGGGTCAGCGCGTCGTCCACCGCACCCGGCTCCCCGGTGATCGTGGCGAGCCGGGAGGCGGGCGGGAGGTGCGCCTCCTGACGCTCCAGCATCTCCCGCTCGGCGAAGCCGGACATGTCCCAACGCACCAGCGCCTGGAGAACCGGAAGTGACGGGTCGCCGACGGCCAGCACCGCTCCCCCGCGCTGGACCAACCCGGCCGCGTTCGCCCACCGGCGCAACGCCTCCTCGGCGGTACGCAGGTCGGCCCGACCGAGCATCAACCAGGTGTCGAGCAGGACGACCGCCGCATAGCCGCCCGCGGCGACCGGCTCGGCGCCGGGAGTGGCCACCACGATGGAGGGTGCCCCCGCCACCTCGCTCAGCACGCGCTGCCCGCTCGAGGTCTGGACCCGGGTGCTCGTGAACGCCCGGCCGAGCTCCTCGGCCGTGCGGGCGTCGCCGAGCACCGGCGCCCGCAGGCCGCGATGTCCGCACTCCGGGCAGGCCCACGCCTCCTCGGCCGCCCCGCACCATCGACACGACGGCGGCCGGGTCGGGTCGGTCAGGGTCAGCGGCCCCGAGCAGGCGGTGCAGCGCGCCGGCTCACGACAGCGCTCGCAGGCCAGGGAGGCGGCGTACCCCGCGCGGGGCGTCTGCACCAGCACCGGCCCGGCCTGCAAGCCACGACGGATCGCGTCGTGGGCCTCGCGCGGGATCCGGGCGGCCCGGGCGTGCGCGTCTCGCTCCAGGGTCCGCTCGTCGGCGCCAGCGATCGAGACGCTGATCCGCTCCCGCACCACCGCCCGGGGGGCGCTGAGCTCGCGCGCCCAGCCGCTGCGGAGCAGGTACTCCGCCTCGACGGTGCGGGCGAACCCGCCGACCAGCGCGGCCGTGCCTTCCCGCTCGGCGCGCAGCAGCAGCGTCTCGCGGGTGTGCGGGTACGGCGCGCGGGGCTCGGCATGCAGGTCGTCCCCGTCGTCCCAGATCGCCACCAGGCCGAGATCGGCCACCGGCGCGAACGCGGCGGCGCGCGTGCCCACCACCACGCGGCGAGCGCCCCGACTCACCGCCAGGAAGTCCGCGTAGCGCCGGGCCGGGCCGCTGTCGGCCGTCAGCGTGACGTGCTGTCCCTCGCCGAGCACCGCGGTCAGGGCACGGTCCACCCGGGCGACGTCCTTGCCGTCCGGCACGCAGATCAGGCTGCCCCGGCCGCCGGCCAGGGTCGCGGCCGCGGCCTGCGCGAGCGCCAGCGGCCAGTCGGTGGCCGGTGCGGCCGACCAGACCGCTCGGGGGCTGCCGCCCTCGCCGAGGTGCCGCAGGAAAGGTCCGGCGGGCTCGTGGCCGTGCCAGGCCGCTGCGGCGGCCGCAGCGTCGTACGCCGGCGGCGGGGCCGGCTCGACCGGCGGCTGCTTCTCGGTGGTGGCGTGCCGGGCCGGGACCGCGAGCCGCAGCACGTCCGAGCGGCTGCCGGCGTACCGCTCGGCCACGTCGGCCGTCAGGGCCGCGACGGAAGGGCTGAGCACCGGCTCGGCGGAGACCACCCGACGCAGCGGCACCAGTCGTCCCTGGTGGTCGGTGTCGGCTGCCCGCTCGACGAGGAAGCCGTCCACGTCCTGTCCGGCGAAGCGGACCTTGACCCGCACCCCGGGCTGCGCGTCCGCCGCCATGGTGATCGGCACGGCGTAGTCGAAGGGGCGGTCGAGGTGGGCCAGCGGAAGGTCGACGAGCACCCGCGCCACCGGGGCGTCGGGGTCGAGCTCCACAGCCGCAGCCTGGGCGGCGCGGGTGGCGCGCGCCTTGGCCTGGGAGGCCCGCGCCGTCGCCCGGACCATGCCGGGCAGCAACTCGGGCTGCTCCTCGGGGGTCATGGCGGTATTCCTACCAGCCACCACCCCCGAGGAGAGGTGCCGCCCGATCAGCCGCCGGTCAGGTGCTCACCGGCGGACCCGCTTGGTCCTGGCCGACCACCGGGTGTCCGGCGCGTAACCGGGCTTCGTGCCGGTGACCCGGACCCGCATCCGCTTGCCCTTGTCCTTCCGGACCACCGTGTAGACCCTCTTCGTGGCCTTGGCGCCCTTGATCGCCTTGTTGTTGCGGTACCACCGGTAGGTGAAGGTCACGTCCGCCGGCTGCCAGGCTCCCGGCACGGCCCGCAGGCGCTTGCCGACCTTCGCCTTCCCCTTGATCTTCGGCTTCTTGCCGACGACCACGGCTGCGTCACAGGTGTAGACGGTGACGTCGTCGACGAACCAACCGATGTACTCCACGCTCGAGTCGGTGTTCATCGAGAACTGCGGCTTCACCGAGCTGCCGGCGAACGACGTCAGGTCGACCCGGCTGGCCACCCAGCCCAGGCTGTCGTTGCCGAAGCCCATCCGGCCACCGGCCGGGTTCCCGAAGCTGGAGTTGATCAGGTCGCCAGGCCCGTTCACCCAGGGCAGCGAGGCGACGTCGAGCGGAGGATCGGCGTCGCCCAGGTCGTCCACCTCGACCGTGCCGGCGTCGTAGTTGGCGCCGGTTTCCCAGTCCAGGAGCCGCCAGTTCTCGAAGAACAGGAAGCTCTCCTGCCCGGCCGGCAGGGCGATCGGGTCCGCGGTCACCAGCGACGAGGTGCCCAGGAACGGCGGGTCGGTGGAGAACCACGAGTCGATGCCCGAGGTGGCGTTGTGTCCCCAGGCCGGGCTGTTGCGCGACCACGTCGAGTCGGCCACGAACTTGGCGGAGGGGTCCCCGGTCTCGCTGTGGAACAGCACCCGCTCGATGCCCGTCCCGGGGCAGGCGACCTCGGCGTCCGCCGGCTGCGCAGCGTTGGCCGGGGTGGTCCAGAGCTCGGTGGCCAGGCCCGCCTTGTGCACGTTGGTGCAGTTGGCTGCGGTGAAGCCGGACGTGCCGATCAGGTCCTGGCACCCCTGGTCGAGGGCGTCGCCCAGGTTCATGAAGTCGCCACCGGCGGGCAGGCTCTGCAGCACGTTGAGGAAGAGGATGCCCGTCTTGTTCAGGGTGTCGTCTCCCCCGTCGATGCCGGTGATCGACTGCCCGTTGAAGGTGCCGCCCTGGGAGATCAGGTAGGCGGTCTTGTTGCTCACCCCGCTGTTGGAGTGCACGCCACCCCCGTCGGAGTAGTCGGTCGCCGGCACGTAGTTGGCGCTCTGGGTGGTGTCCGGGTCCCCGAAGAGCGTGGGGTCGGCGAGGTTGCGGATGCCACTGGGGAAGCCGGGCAGGTCCTCACCCAGCGCCCAGTTGGTCGGCGAGTCCCCGGGACCGAGGTTCCGGTGGTCGACGATCTCGCCCATGATGTCGGCGATCGACTCGTTGATGGCCCCGGACTGGCTCCAGTAGAAGAGGCGGGAGTACTGGTCGATCACCCCGTGGGTGATCTCGTGACCGACCACGTCGTCGGCGGCTGCGAAACCCTCGCCGTAGTACATCTGCAGGCCGTTCCAGAACGCGTTCTGATAGGGGCACGTGTCGCTCAGCGTGCAGAAGCGGACGGTCGAGGCCAGCTTCTTCACCCCGCCCACGTCGATGCCCAGCATGTCGGTGAGGTCGAGGCCCCCGATGGCCTGGTAGAAGTCCGAGACCGCACCGCTGTAGTCGAACGCCTGGTTGACGTCGGCGACCGCGCTGGGGCCGGAGGCCTCGGTCCGCGCGAAGCCAGAGTCACAGGGGTCGACGGTGGACGGGGTGTTGGCGTTGTCGCAGACCACCCGGTCGATGTGCTGGATCAGGTCGAGGTGCATCAGGACGCCGCCGCTGCGATCGTCGACCAGCACCAGGCGTCGTACGGCGTCGCCGCTGCGGGCCTCGAAGCGCCACACCCCGCGGGCACCCAGCCGGGAGCTCGCCCCGATCACCTGCGGGTCGAACAGCCAGCGGCCCTGGTCGATCAGCTCGACCTGGCCCCCCTTCACTCCGACGCTGCGGGCCACCAGCCGACGGGCGGTGGCTGCGGCCCCGGCCGCGTCGACCCGTGCCTGCGGCACCGGACGAGCCTGCGACAGGCTCCCGGCGATCGAGCCGAGCTCACGGTCGGCGCGCAGGCTGACCACCAGTTCACCCGCGAGGACGGGCAGGCCGCCGACCCGCTGGCCGAATCGGACGACGTCCTGGCCCGAGGCCGCGCGCACGGCCGGCTCGGCCCGGAAGCTGACGCCCGGACGGTCGGTGCCGAAGGCAGGGCCGTAGCGGGCGAGGTGCGCGCGGGCCGCCTGGGCCGTCCCGCTGGTGCGCTGCACCGCCGGGTTGTCCACCTCGGTCCCGGCGGGCACACCCGCGAAGGTGAGCTGTCCGCCGGCGTCGCGGCGCAACGTCAGGGAGCCGTCGGCGTCCTTGACCAACCGGTCGGCTCCGATGCCGGCCGGATCCGCGCCGGGGGGCGCGCTCGCGTTCCCCGCGCTGCTCATCACGCCGAGTTGGCCGGCGGCCAGGACGAGCGCGGTGACCGCGCCCAGGGCAACTCTTCCTCGCTGGATCATCTGGTCATCTCCCGGGTCGGCAGCCACCCCCCGAGAGCAGCCGCATCGCCTTCCAACCTACGAAGACGAACGACCCCGCCGACATGACCAATGATGACCATGCTCGACGGGGTCGGGTGACCCGTTCGGGTCAGCCTGTGCAGGCTGCCTTCAGCGCCTCTGCCCGGTCCGTGCGCTCCCAGGTGAAGTCGGGGAGCTCACGGCCGAAGTGGCCGTAGGCGGCGGTCTGGGCGTAGATCGGGCGGAGCAGGTCCAGGTCGCGGATGATCGCGGCCGGCCGCAGGTCGAAGACCTCGAGCACGGCCTCCTGGATCTTCTCGTCGGGCACCGTGCCGGTGCCGAAGGTCTCGATGAAGACGCCGACCGGGTGCGCCTTGCCGATGGCGTAGGCGACCTGTGCCTCGCAGCGACGGGCCAGCCCGGCGGCGACCACGTTCTTGGCCACCCAGCGCATCGCATAGGCAGCCGAACGGTCGACCTTCGACGGGTCCTTGCCGGAGAAGGCGCCGCCCCCGTGGCGAGCCATCCCGCCGTAGGTGTCGACGATGATCTTGCGACCGGTCAGGCCGGCGTCGCCCATCGGGCCACCGACGACGAACTTGCCGGTCGGGTTGACCAGCAGGCGGTAGTCGGCCGACGGGATGTCGAAGGTGTCCAGCACGGCGTCGATCACGTGCTTCTTGATGTCGCCCTCGAGCTTGGCGTCGATGTCGTCGTCGTCGCGGTGCTGCGTGGACAGCACGACGGTGTCGACACGCACCGGGCGGTTGTCGGCGTCGTACTCGATGGTCACCTGGGTCTTGCCGTCGGGACGCAGGTAGTCGAGCGTGCCGTCCTTGCGGACCTCGGTCAGCTTCTGGGCCAGGCGCTGGGCGATCATGATCGGCAGCGGCATCAGCTCGGGGGTGTCGTCGCAGGCGTAGCCGAACATCAGGCCCTGGTCCCCGGCACCCTGGCTGTCGAGCATGTCGTTGGAGGCACTCACCCGCGCCTCGAAGCCGGTGTCGACCCCCTGGGCGATGTCGGCCGACTGGCCGCCGATGGCGACCTGGACACCGCAGGAGGCGCCGTCGAAGCCCTTGAGCGAGGAGTCGTAGCCGATCTCGAGGATCTTGCTCCGGACCAGCTCCGCCACGGGCGCGTAGGCCTTCGTGGTGACCTCGCCGGCGACGACCACGAGGCCCGTGGTCAGCAGCGTCTCCACCGCGACCCGGCTGCGGGGGTCGTGGGCGAGCAGGTAGTCGAGGACGGTGTCGCTGATCTGGTCAGCGATCTTGTCCGGGTGACCCTCGGTCACCGACTCCGACGTGAAAAGTCGTCCAGCCACAGGTCTGCTCTCTCCCGCTCGTCAAAAAGGTTGGTGTGCACACGGTAACGGTCGTCCCGAAAGGTGGGACGGGGGTCTCAGCCCTGGAGCCTGCGGACGACTTCGTCCCAGATCACCCGGGCCAACGCGTCCTTCGGCCCGTGGGGCACCTCGACCACGGCGCCGTCGGCCCCGAGGATCACGGCCTCGTTGTCGGCACTGCCGAAGACCGCTCCCCCGCTGACGTCGTTGACGACCAGCAGGTCGCAGCCCTTGCGCTCGAGCTTGGCCCGGGCCAGGTCGAGGACCGACCCGGTGGCGTCGCCGGTCTCGGCCGCGAAGCCGACGATCACCGACCCCGGGTGCGTGCGCTCCTGGCTGATCTCGCGCAGGATGTCCGGGTTCTGCACGAGGTCGATCGCCGGGGCGGAGCCGTCCTCGGCCTTCTTGATCTTGGCGGCGCTGTGGCTCGCCGGCCGGAAGTCGGCGGGGGCCGCCGCCATCACCACGGCATCGGCCGCAGCACTGGTCGCGAGGACCTGCTCGCGGAGCTCGGCGGTGGTCTCGACATGGACGACCTTGACCCCGGCCGGGTCGGCGAGCGAGACGTTGGCGCTGACCAGGGTCACCTCGGCGCCACGGGCCGCGGCAGCCCGGGCCAGGGCGTACCCCTGGCGGCCGGACGAGCGGTTGCCCAGGAACCGGACCGGGTCGAGGTACTCCCGGGTGCCGCCGGCGGAGACGACCACGCGGCGACCGGCGAGGTCCTGGGTGGCGGAGCTTCCCCCGGCGAGCACCTCGCGGCAGACCTCGAAGATCTCGACGGCTTCGGGCAGGCGCCCCTTGCCGGTGTCGGCTCCGGTGAGCCGCCCCTCGGCCGGCTCCAGGACCAGCGCGCCGCGCGAGCGCAGCGTCGCGACGTTCGCCTGCGTGGCGGGGTGCTCCCACATCTCGGTGTGCATCGCGGGCACGAAGAGCACCGGGCAGCGCGCGGTGAGCAGCGTGTTGGTCAGCAGGTCGTCGGCCAGCCCGTGGGCGGCCTTGGCCATCAGGTCGGCGGTGGCGGGCGCCACCACCACGAGGTCGGCACCCTGACCGATCCGGACGTGCGGGACCTCGTGCACGCCGGACCAGACGTCGGTGGAGACCGGCTTGCCGGACAGGGCGGCCCAGGTCGCGGCACCGACGAACTCCAGCGCGGCGGCGGTGGGAACCACGGTGACGTCATGGCCGGACTCGGTGAGCCGGCGCAGCAGCTCGCAGGACTTGTACGCCGCGATGCCCCCGGAGACCCCGAGAACGACGCGGGGCCGCGTCCCCTCCCCGTGCGGGGCAGGTGACGCGGCCTCGTCGTGGCTGGATCCAGCCTCGGTCGTCATCGGACCGGTGTGGTCACTCGGACGTGCTGAACGACGCGTCGAGCGCGGCGGCCTTGGCGGCGGCCTCCTCGGCGGCGAGCTCGGCGGGGTCGACGTCCTCGCAGGTCAGCAGGTCCTCGTTGATCTCGCGGAGCGCGATCGAGAGGGGCTTCTCCTGGACGTGGGTGTCGACGAGGGGGCCGACGTACTCGAGCAGGCCCTCACCGAGCTGCGAGTAGTACGCGTTGATCTGCCGAGCGCGCTTGGCGCTGTAGAGGACCAGCTTGTACTTGCTGTCGGTCTTGGTGAGCAGGTCGTCGATCGAGGGGTTGGTGACACCCTCGGCGGCGATGTTGGGCGAAGACACGCGTGAGCCTCACAAGTTGTCGATTGGGGGTTGCTCAAGGTCGAGCACCATCAAGGCTACCAACTCTGCGGCCGCAGCGTGAACTTCGTGGTTGACGATGGTCACGTCGAACTCGGACTCGGCGGCCAGTTCCTCGCGCGCGGTGGCCAGTCGGCGGGTGCGTTCCTCCTCGGTCTCGGTGCCCCGACCGACCAGTCGGCGCACGAGCTCGTCCCACGACGGGGGCTTGAGGAAGACGAAGAGCGCCTCGGGCATCGTGGCGCGGACCTGACGGGCCCCCTGGAGGTCGATCTCCAGCATCGCGGGGCGTCCGGCGGCCAGCACGGCCTCCACGGGACCCCTCGGCGTGCCGTACCGGGCGGCCTGGTGGACCATCGCCCACTCCAGCAGCTCGCCCTCGGCGATCATCCGGTCGAACTCCTCGTCGGAGACGAACCAGTAGTGCACGCCGTCGACCTCACCGGGCCGGGGCTTGCGGGTGGTGGCGGAGACGGAGATCCAGACGTCCGGGCGCGTCGCGCGCACCTCGGCGGCGACCGTACCCTTGCCGACCGCGGTCGGACCGGCCAGCACGAGCAGGCGCGAGCGCCCCGTCGAGCGGGGTGCGGATGCCCTAGTCACGCGCAGCGAACTCGCTCTCGAGGGCGGCCACCTGCTTGGTCCCGAGTCCGCGCACCCGTCGACTCTCGGCGATGCCGAGCTTCTCCATCATCTGGCGGGCCCGCACCTTGCCGAAGCCGGGCACGGACTGGAGCAGGTCGATGACCTTCATCTTGCCCACGACCTCGTTGTGGCGTCCCTCGGCCAGGACCTCGGCGATCGAGGCGCCGGAGTTCTTCAGCCGGTTCTTCACCTCGGCGCGCTCCCGGCGGGATGCGGCGGCCTTGTCGAGAGCGGCCTGACGCTGTTCGGGAGTGAGCGGAGGCAGGGCCACGGGCGGGAATCCTTACGTCGTGGAGAGCAGCGGTGCGCGCCGTCGAGGCGGCCCGGTCTGGTCGGTGAAGGGGCCAATCTAGTCAGAACTGCGACGGTCCAGCAATCGAGCCGGACCGAGCGCTCCGGATGGCAGGACGGCTCACAGGGTCAGGGGGGTCTGGCACACGTCGCGGGCCTGCTGGTCGAGCGACTCGAGCGCCGTCTGGGTCTCGATGCTGCCGAGCTCACGGGCGGCCGCGTCGATCCGGGCCCGCTCGGCGTCGGTCACCCCGTCGGGCGGGTCGTCGCGGTCGTACGTCGCCGGGTCGACCTCGGCCGCCTCCAGCGCGTCCTCGAGCGCGCGGATGCGCCCGACCACCTGCTGCCACTCGTCGCGGATGTCGGAAGGAGCCTTCGACTGCAGGTCGCCGAAGATGTCCAGCGCCCGGATCAGCGCGTCCGGTCCGCCGGCGTCGATGATCCGGGAGAGCTCCTCCTGGTGCTCGGTGACGGCGTTGCAGTAGGTCTCCTGGCGCGTGCTGCAGGCGCCCAGGGAGGCAACCAGCGACGCAGCAGCCACCGCTGCCAGGTGGCGGCGGGCCCGCACCGGGCGGCTCATCCGCGCAGCCCCGCGAGCTCGTCGTTGGTACGACGCGCCGCGTCGCCGAGCGCCCGGAGGTCCGGCCCGGCGCCGAGCAGCTCGCGCGACGAGCTCGGCAGGACGGCCGCGGCAGCGGAGCCGAAGATCCGGCGCAGGTCCGCGACGGTGCCGCCCTGGGCGCCGTAGCCCGGCGCGAGGACGGGTCCACCGATGTCGAGGTCGAGCTCGCTCTCGCCGATGGTCGCGCCGATCACCGCACCGAAGGAGCCCAGCGGGTCCGCGCCGGCGTTGAGCCGGCGCAGGTGGTCGAGCATCCGCCCGGCCACGGTGACCCCGGACCCGGTCACGGCGTGCTGCACCTCCGGGCCCTCCGGGTTCGAGGTCAGTGCGAGCACGAAGAGCCCGGCGCCGTGGCGCCGGGCGGTCTCGACGAACGGGTCGAGCGAACCGAAACCGAGGTAGGGGCTGAGCGTGATGGCGTCCGAGGCCAGCGGCGACGCGGGGTCGAGGTAGGCGTCGGCGTACGCCTGCGAGGTGGACCCGATGTCGCCGCGCTTGACGTCGAGCAGGACCAGCGCGCCGGCCTCCCGGGACTGCGCGATCACCTTCTCCAGCACCGCGATCCCGCGCGCCCCGAAACGCTCGTAGAACGCGGACTGCGGCTTGACCACGCTGACGTGCGGTGCCAGCCCCTCGACCGCGGTCAGCGCGAAGCGTTCGAGACCGGCGACGTCGTCGTCCAGGCCCCAGGCCTGCAGCAGGGAGGCGTGCGGGTCGATGCCGGCGCAGAGCGGCCCGCGCTCGGCGACGGCGGCGTGGAGTCGGGTGCCGAACGGGCTGGTCATGGGGCTCCTCGGAGGTCGGCTGCCACCCGGGCAGCGGTGGTCGGGTCGTGCAGCAGGGCGGTGCCGATCTGGACGGCTCGGGCGCCGGCGGCCAGGAAGGCACGAGCCTCCTCCGCGCTGCCGATGCCGCCGGCCGCCACCACCTCGGCCTCGGGCAGGGCCCGGCAGACGTCGGTGACGCAGCGCAGGGCGACCGGGCGAAGGGCGGGACCGCTCAGCCCGGCCGGGCGACCGTCGGGCATCGCCGCCAGCAGGCTGTTGCCCACCACGACGGCGGAGGCGCCGGCATCCAGCACGCACCGGGCGGACTCGACGACCCGGTGGGGGTCGGGGCGGAGCTTGGCGAGCAGCGGCACGCCGCGCGGCAGCGCCCGCAGCACCGCGGCCACCACGTTGGCCGCGTGGAAGGGCTCCCGGACGTCGAAGACGCCCAGGCCGGCCGCGTCCGGCACCGAGAGGTTGACCTCGATCGCGGAGACGCCCGGAGCGCCCGCCACCCGTCGGGTCAGCTCGGCGTACTCCCCCAGCGTCGAGGCGACGATCGAGACCACGATCCGGGTGCCCTGCTGGGCCAGCCACGGCATCTCGGTCGCGAGGAACTGCTCCACCCCCGGGTTCTGCAGCCCGATCGCGTTGAGCAGTCCCGAGGGCGACTCCCACAGTCGCGGGACGGGGCCGCCCGCACGGGGGTTCAGGGTCAGCGAGCGGGTGACGAAGCCACCCAGCTCGGCCAGAGCGCCGTACGACGCGAGCTCGCGGCCGGTGCCGCCGCACCCGGAGGCGACCAGCACCGGGCCGGCCAGGGTGAGCCCGGCCAGCTCGACGGTGTGCTCGGGAGCGCTCATGCGTCCGCCAGGTCGACCCAGCGGACCCGGTCGCCGCGGAAGACCGGGCCGTCGACACAGGCGCGGGCGGTCCGGGCGGCGCCGTCCTCGCCGACGACGGGCACGGCGCAACCGTGGCACAGGCCGGTGGCACAGGTCAGCGGCTGCTCCAGCGCGGTCTGGCTCCACGCCCCGTGGCGCTCGGCGGCCTCGGCGACCGCGTGCAGCGTCCGGGCCGGGCCGGCGGCGTAGACCACGGCGGCCGCCGACTGGGTCAGCACCTCGTCGAGGACGTCGGCGACCCCGCCGCGGCGCCCGACCGACCCGTCGGCCGTGACCACGGTGACCGCCCGCGCCGCGCGCCGGGTCTCGATCGCGGAGAGCAGGTGGGCCTCGTCGTCCGCGGCCACCAGCAGCGTGACCGGGCACTGTCGCTCGCGCAGGCGCTCGGCCAGCGGGAGGAGCGCTGCGGTGGCGTAGCCCTCGCCGACCAGCAGGCAGGAGACCGGCTCCTGGGGCAGCGCGAACGGACGCCCCAGGGGGCCGGTCAGCTCGAGGGTGGCGCCGGGCGCGAGCGCGTCGAGCCAGCGGGTGCCGGTGCCGACCGGCTCGACGACCAGGTCGATCGTCGCCCCGAAGGCGCCCACGGGCTTGACCCGGTGGATCCAGAAACAACGGCGGGCCAGGTGCTCGCCGCCGCCCTGTCCGGTCGGCGACCCGCCGACCGAGAGCGCCACGAAGGTGCCGGGTCGGAAACGCTCGGGGATGCCCGGGGCCACCAGCGTGAGGTGGCGGTAGGCACCGACCCGTTTGCTGGCGAGCAGCTCCCCCGACACGTGCAGGGGACCCCGGGCGGGCCGGCTCATGCCGTGGCTGCGCGGGCCAGACCCCGCACGATCCGATGCGGCCAGAGCGGGCCCTCGTAGATGAAGGCGGTGTACGCCTGGAGCAGCGTCGCCCCGGCGTCGAGCCGGGCGCGGGCGTCCTCGACGGTGCTGATGCCACCGACCCCGACCAGGACCAGCCGGTCCTCGACCCGGCCGCGCAGCAGTCGCAGCACCTCGAGCGAGCGCGCGGTCAGCGGCGCCCCGGACAACCCACCGGCTCCGATCGCCGCGACCTGGTCGGCCGGGCTGTGCAGCCCCGCGCGCGAGATCGTGGTGTTCGTGGCGATGACGCCGTCAAGGTCCAGGGCGAGCGCCAGGTCGGCCACCGCGAGCACGTCGTCGTCGTCGAGGTCGGGCGCGATCTTGACCAGCAGCGGCACCCGGCCCTTGGGCGTGGCCGCGTCCGCCGTACGACGCACGTGCTCCAGCAGCGGCTGCAGCTTCTCCACGGCCTGGAGGTTGCGCAGGCCGGGGGTGTTCGGGGAGCTGACGTTGACGACCAGGTAGTCGGCGTACGGCGAGAGCAGCCGCGCGCTGAGCGCGTAGTCGGCCAGGACCGCGCCCTCGTCGTCGTCGGGCACGAGCTTGGTCTTGCCGATGTTCACCCCGAGCACCGGACCGGACTCCTCCCCCCGGCGTCGGCGTCGCTCGGCGCGGTGGCGCAGCCGCTCGGCCACCACCTCGGCGCCGTCGTTGTTGAAGCCCATCCGGTTGATCACCGCACGGTCGGCGGGCAGCCGGAACAGCCGTGGCGTGGGGTTGCCGGGCTGACCCTGACCGGTGACGGTGCCGATCTCGACGTGCCCGAAGCCGAGCGCACCGAGGGCGTCGATGCCGACGGCGTTCTTGTCGAACCCGGCCGCCAGACCCAGCGGGTGCGCGAACGTGAGTCCGAACGCCTCGACCTCGGTGCCGCCGGTCCCCCCGGTCCGGGCCGCCAGGGCCGCGGCCGCCGAGAGCACCGGGCCGGCCGCGCGGATCCCACGGAAGCCCAGGTGGTGCGCCTGCTCGGGGTCGGTGCGGGCCAGGACGTGGTCGAACAGCAGGCGGTAGCCCGTCACGTGTCGAGCCCGTGGCGCTTCAGCGCCCAGTCCTGCAGGCTGCAGACGCCGATCTCGCCCCGGTCCTGGGCCTCGATGCCCTGGACCGCCGCCCCCAGCCCCTGCACGGTCGTGATGCAGGGGATGTTCGCCATGATCGCGGCGGTGCGGATCTCGTAGCCGTCCAGGCGCGAGGAGCCGCCGCCGGTCGAGCCGTGCGGGGTGTTGATCACCAGCTGGATGTCGCCGGCCAGGATCATCTGCACCGTCGTCGGCTCCCCGTTGGGCCCCTCGCCCTCGAAGTGCTTGCGGACGACGGTCGCGTGCACGCCGTTGCGGCGCAGCACCTCCGCGGTGCCCTGGGTGGCGAGGATGTCGAAGCCGTGGTCGGCGAGCACCTTGATCGGGAAGATCATGTGCCGCTTGTCGCGGTTGGCCATCGAGACGAAGACCTTGCCGGTGGTGGGCAGCGAGCCGAACGCGGCCGCCTGCGCCTTGGCGAAGGCACGACCGAAGTCGGCGTCGAGCCCCATCACCTCACCGGTGGACTTCATCTCCGGCCCGAGCACCGTGTCGACCTGGGCGCCGTCGGGGGTGCGGAACCGGTTGAACGGCATCACCGCCTCCTTGACCGCGATCGGCTGGTCGCCCGGCAGGGTGCCGCCGTCGCCGGTCTCCGGCAGGACGCCGGCCTTGCGCAGGCTCTCGATCGACTCGCCGAGCATCACCCGGGCAGCTGCCTTGGCCAGCGGGGTGGCGGTCGCCTTGGAGACGAACGGCACGGTCCGGCTGGCGCGGGGGTTGGCCTCGAGGACGTAGAGCACGTCCGAGCCCAGGGCGAACTGGATGTTCAGCAGGCCGCGCACCCCGACCCCGTCCGCGATCCGACGGGTCGCCTCGCGGATCCGGAGGATCTCGGCCGCGCCCAGCGTGATCGGCGGCAGCGCGCACGAGGAGTCCCCGGAGTGGATCCCGGCCTCCTCGATGTGCTCCATCACGCCGCCGAGGAAGAGCTCCTCGCCGTCGTAGAGGGCATCGACGTCGATCTCGACCGCGTCGTCGATGAAGCGGTCGACCAGGACCGGGTGCTCCGGGCTGATCTCGGTGGCACGCTCGATGTAGCCGGCCAGGGCGTCGTCGTCGTACACGATCTCCATGCCGCGTCCGCCCAGGACGTAGGAGGGCCGCACCAGGACCGGGTAGGCGATCTCGGCGGCGATCCGGCGGGCGTCCTCGAAGCTGGTGGCCATCCCGTGCTTGGGGGCCGGCAGCCCGGCCTCGGCGAGCACGCGGCCGAAGGCGCCGCGCTCCTCGGCGAGGTGGATCGCGTCCGGCGAGGTGCCCACGATCTTCACGCCCGCAAGCTCCAGGCCCTTGGCCAGGCCGAGCGGCGTCTGGCCGCCGAGCTGGCAGATCACCCCGGCGATCGGGCCGGCCTGCTGCTCGGCGTGCACGATCTCCAGCACGTCCTCGAGGGTGAGCGGCTCGAAGTAGAGCCGGTCGGAGGTGTCGTAGTCGGTCGAGACGGTCTCGGGGTTGCAGTTGACCATGATCGTCTCGTAGCCGGCCTCGCTGAGCGCCAGCGAGGCGTGCACGCAGGAGTAGTCGAACTCGATGCCCTGACCGATCCGGTTCGGGCCCGAGCCCAGGATGATCACGGCCTCCCGCTCGCGCGGGACGACCTCGGTCTCCTCGTCGTAGGAGGAGTAGTGGTACGGCGTGGTCGCGGCGAACTCGGCGGCACAGGTGTCGACCGTCTTGTAGACCGGGCGGACCCCCAGGGCCTGGCGGACCCCGCGCACGACGTCCTCGCGCATCCCGCGGATCTGGCCGAGCTGGGCGTCGGAGAAGCCATGCCGCTTGGCCAGCCGCAGCGTGTGCTCGTCGAGCCGGGTGGCGGCTGCCACCTGCTCGGCAACCTCGTGGATCAGGAAGAGCTGGTCGACGAACCAGGGGTCGATCCTGGTGTGCTCGAAGATCTGCTCCTGGGTGGCTCCGGAGCGGATCGCGTCCATGACCTCCTTGAGCCGGCCGTCGTGCGGCGTCTCGATCCGCCTCAGCAGCTCCTCGGTGGACTCGGTCAGCGAGCCCGGCGTGAAGTCGAAGACCGCGTTCTTGCTCTCCAGCGAGCGCAGCGCCTTCTGCAGGGCCTCGGTGAAGTTGCGGCCGATCGCCATCGCCTCGCCCACGGACTTCATGTGCGTGGTCAGCACCGGGTCGGCGCCGGGGAACTTCTCGAAGGCGAACCGCGGCACCTTGACCACGACGTAGTCCAGCGTCGGCTCGAAGCTGGCGGGCGTCTTCAGGGTGATGTCGTTGGGGATCTCGTCGAGGGTGTAGCCGATCGCGACCTTGGCGGCGATCTTGGCGATCGGGAAGCCGGTCGCCTTCGAGGCCAGCGCGGAGGAGCGCGAGACCCGCGGGTTCATCTCGATCACGATCAGGCGACCGTCGGCCGGGTTGACGGCGTACTGGATGTTGCAGCCGCCGGTGTCGACGCCGACCGAGCGGATGATCCCGATCGCGAGGTCGCGCATCTTCTGGTAC
The DNA here is from genome assembly GCF_041600255.1 of Nocardioides sp. Lineage (GTDB taxonomy): Bacteria > Actinomycetota > Actinomycetes > Propionibacteriales > Nocardioidaceae > Nocardioides. The sequence continues at coordinate 19,427 of NZ_JBFIKK010000002.1, forward strand.
TCGCGGTCGGTGAGCGTGAGCGCCGGGGCGACCGTGATCGAGTCGCCGGTGTGCACGCCCATCGGGTCGAGGTTCTCGATCGAGCAGATGATCACCACGTTGTCGGCGGTGTCCCGCATGACCTCGAGCTCGTACTCCTTCCAGCCGATGATCGACTCCTCGAGGAGGACCTCGGTGGTCGGGCTGGCAGCGAGGCCGGCGCCGGCGATCCGGCGCAGGTCGTCGGCGTCGTAGGCCATCCCGGAGCCGGTGCCGCCCATGGTGAAGGAGGGCCGCACCACCATCGGGTAGCCGAGCTCGTCGGCGGCGTCGAAGCAGTCCTGGATCGAGTGGCAGATGACGCTGCGCGAGCACTCGCCGCCCAGCTCCTCGACGATCTTCTTGAAGACCTGGCGGTTCTCACCCCGGTTGATCGCCTCGATGGAGGCGCCGATCAGCTCGACGTTGTACTTCTCCAGCACGCCGGCCGCGTCGAGCGCCATCGCGGCGTTGAGAGCGGTCTGCCCGCCGAGGGTGGCCAGCAGCGCGTCGGGGCGCTCCTTGGCGATCACCTTCTCCACGTACTCGGGCGTGATCGGCTCGACGTAGGTGGCGTCGGCGAACTCGGGGTCGGTCATGATCGTGGCCGGGTTGGAGTTGACCAGGATGACCCGGATCCCCTCGGCCTTGAGCACCCGGCACGCCTGGGTGCCGGAGTAGTCGAACTCGCAGGCCTGGCCGATGATGATCGGCCCGGAACCGATCACCAGGACGGACTTGATGTCCTCGCGCTTGGGCATCAGGCACTCTTCCCATCTGCGCCGCCGGTGCGGGCCTCCATGAGCTGGACGAAGCGGTCGAAGAGGTAGGCGGCATCGTGCGGGCCGGCCGCGGCCTCCGGGTGGTACTGCACCGAGAAGCTGCGCAGCGCGCCGTCGGCGTCGCGCAGCTCGAGCCCCTCGACCACGTCGTCGTTGAGGCAGACGTGGCTGACCGAGGCGGCGCCGTACGGCGTCTCGACGGGCTCGTCGAGCGAGCGACCCTCGGGCCACTTCACCGCGAAGCCGTGGTTGTGCGAGGTGACCTCGACCTTGCCCGTGGTCCGGTCCATCACCGGCTGGTTGATCCCCCGGTGGCCGTAGGTCAGCTTGTAGGTGCCCAGCCCGAGGGCCCGGCCGAAGAGCTGGTTGCCGAAGCAGATCCCGAAGTAGGGCAGGCCGGCCGACAGTGCGCCCTGGAGCAGCTCGACCTGGCCGGTGGTGGCGGACGGGTCGCCGGGGCCGTTGGAGAAGAAGACGCCGTCGGGGGCGACCGCCTGCACGTCCGCGAGGCTCGCGGTGGCCGGCAGCACGTGCACCTCGATGCCGCGCTCGGCCATCATCGCCGGCGTCATCGCCTTGATCCCGAGGTCGATCGCGGCCACCGTGAAGCGCTTGGCCCCCACCGCGGGCACGACGTACGCCTCGGAGGTGGAGACCTCGCTGGCGAGCTCGGCGCCGGCCATCTCGGCCGAGGCCCGCACGCGGGCCAGCAAGGCGTCGCTGTCGGTCTCGGTGGAGGAGATGCCGACCCGCATCGCACCGCGCTCGCGCAGGTGGCGGGTCAGGGCGCGGGTGTCGACACCGGAGATCCCGACGACGCCCTGCTCGACCAGCTCGGTGTCCAGGGTGCGGCGCGAGCGCCAGTTGGACGGCACCCGGGCAGGGTCACGCACGACGTACCCGGAGACCCAGATCCTGCGGGACTCGGGGTCCTCGTCGTTGATCCCGGTGTTGCCGATGTGCGGGGCCGTCATCACGACGACCTGGCGGTGGTAGGAGGGGTCGGTGAGCGTCTCCTGGTAGCCGGTCATGCCGGTGTTGAAGACCGCTTCGCCGAACGTCTCGCCGGTGGCGCCGTAGGCCTGGCCCCGGAAGACGCGGCCGTCCTCGAGCACCAGCATCGCTGGTCGGGACGGGGTGGGGCCGGGGGTGGCGGAGTCCGCCGGGTGAGTCTGGGCATGCGCTGGCACGCCGTACCTCCTTCTCCGCCTCACAGGACGGATCGTTAAAGGATGTCGATCGACGCTGACCCTACCAGCCGCCGACCCGCTCCTCGGCTTCGTCCCATCCCGCGAGGCGCTGGACATTTCTGGCAGTCGGGCGCATGATCCTAAGCATGGTAGGAACGCCTAACAGCATTCGGATCGAACGACGCCGAGCGGCCGTGCGCGACGAGATCCTCGCCGCTGCCTGGGAGGTGGCTCGCAGCCGCGGGCTGGCCCAGTTGACGTTGCGCGACGTCGCCGACCGGGTCGGCATGCAACCCCCCTCGCTCTACACGCACTTCGACTCCAAGCACGCGATCTACGACGCGATGTTCGCCCAGGCGTGGACCCAGTTGCTGGACCTCACAGTGGCCCAGCCCGCTCCGGACCCGTCTCGTCCCCGCCAGGTCCTGCGCGCCGACGCTCGGCTCTTCTTCGACTTCGCGGTGGCCGACCTCCCCCGCTACCAGCTGATGAACCAGCGCACGATCCCCGGATTCGAGCCCAGCCCGGAGGCCTACGCGGTCTCGGTCCGGGTGATGACGCTCTACCGCGAGCAGCTCGCCGCCATCGGGATCACTCGCGACGAGGACGTGGACCTGGTGGTCGCCCTCGTCGGCGGCCTGGCCGATGCCCAGCTCGCCAACGACCCCGGCGGCGAACGCTGGTCGCGCCTGCTCGACCGCGCCGTCGACATGTACGCCGACCATCTGAACCTACCCACGGAGGAGAACTGAGATGTGCCCGACAGCCGCGACCGCCGAGAGGCTGCGCCCGCGCGAGAGCGCGTTCGACCACGACGAGGCCATGCGCCTCGCCTCGACCGAGTACCAGCGCGTCGTCGAGCTCTTCGAGGAGCTGACGCCGGCCGACTGGACGGCTGCCACCGAGTGCCCCGGTTGGGACGTGCGGGCGATGGCGGGCCACATGCTCGGGATGACCCAGATGGCCGCCTCGCTGCGGGAGATGGCCAGCCAGCAGCGGGCCGGGAACAAGCGCGCCGCGGCACAGGGGTGCCTGCCGCTGGACGGTCTGACCGCGATCCAGGTCGACCGCAACGCGGGACTCTCCACCGACGAGCTCGTCGCGGCCATGCGCGAGCGCGGCCCGGCGGCCGCGAAGGCCCGAGCCCGCACGCCGGGCTTCATCCGGCACCGCACGTTGCCCGGCGAGCAGCGCGTGGGCGAGGTCGACGAGCCGTGGACGCTCGGCTTCCTGCTGGACACGATCCTGACCCGCGACCCGTTCCTGCACCGCTACGACATCGCCCGCGCCACCGGTCGCCCGATGCGGCTGGAGGCCGACCACGAGGGCCGGATCGTCGCTGATGTCGTCGACGAGTGGGCGGACCGGCACGGTCAGCCCTACGTCCTCGAGCTGACCGGTCCCGCAGGCGGATCCTGGCGCGAGGGTGACGCCGAGCCGATCAGGATGGACGCGATGGAGTTCTGCCGCACCCTGTCCGGTCGCGCTCCCGGTCAAGGTCTGCTGGCGGTGGCGGTGCCGTTCTAGGCGTGAGGTCGAGGCGTCAGCTCTGGGCGAGCTTGCCGTCGAGGACGGTCGCCTTGCCCCGCAGGAACGTGGCCACCACCCGGCCGGGCAACTCGCGACCGGCGTACGGGGTGTTCCGCGAGAGCGAAGCGGACTGCGACGCATCGACGACTCGTCGTACCGAGGGGTCGTAGAGCACGACGTTGGCGGGCTCCCCCACCTCGAGCGGCCGACCGTGCTCGGCACTGACCCGACCGATCCGCGCGGGAGTCGCCGACATCCGCTGGGCAACCCCGGCCCAGTCGATCAGGCCGGGGTCGACCATCGTCTCCTGCACGATCGAGAGGGCGGTCTCCAGACCGAGCATCCCGAAGGCGGCGGCCGACCACTCGCAGTCCTTGTCCTCGTGCGGGTGCGGGGCGTGGTCGGTGGCGACGATGTCGATGGTGCCGTCGGCCAGCCCGGCACGTAGAGCCTGTACGTCGTCGGCCGAGCGCAGCGGCGGGTTCACCTTGTAGATCGGGTCGTAGGTGGCCGCAAGCTCGTCGGTCAGCAGCAAGTGGTGCGGGCAGACCTCGGCGGTGACGTCCCAGCCCTTCTCCTTGGCCTGGCGGACGATCTCCACCGAGCCCGCGGTCGAGACGTGGCACACGTGCAGGCGGGAACCGACGTGCGCGGCGAGCAGGCAGTCGCGGGCGATGATCGCTTCCTCGGCGACGGCCGGCCAGCCGGTGAGGCCGAGTCGACCGGAGAGCTCGCTCTCGTTCATCTGGGCGCCCTCGGTGAGCCGCGGCTCCTGGGCGTGCTGGGCGATCACGCCGTCGAACGCCTTCACGTACTCCAGCGCCCGGCGCATCAGCACCGCGTCGCTGACGCACTTGCCGTCGTCGGAGAAGACCCGCACGTGAGCGGCGGAGTCGGCCATCGCGCCGAGCTCGGCGAGACGCTCGCCGGCCAACCCGATGGTGACCGCGCCGATCGGGTAGACGTCGCAGTGGCCGGCCTCGCGACCCAGGCGCCAGACCTGCTCGACGACGCCGGCGGTGTCGGCGACCGGCTCGGTGTTCGCCATCGCGAAGACGGCCGTGAAGCCGCCCATCGCGGCGGCCTGGGTGCCGGTCTCCACGGTCTCGGCGTCCTCACGGCCGGGCTCGCGCAGGTGGGTGTGCAGGTCGACCAGCCCGGGCAGCGCGACCAGGCCGGCGGCGTCGATCTCCTCGACGCCGTCCGCGCTCAGGCCTGCGCCGATCTCGGCGATCACGCCGTCGCGGAGCAGCAGGTCGGTCGGCTCGCCGCCGAGGATCGACGCGTTGCGCAGCAGGTAGTTCGTCATGCGGTGGGGCCTTCCAGGCTGAGGTCGGTCGAGACGGCGGGCTCGCTGCCGCCGAGCAACAGGTAGAGCACGGCCATCCGGACGGCCACCCCGTTGGTGACCTGCTCCACGATCACCGAGCGCGAGGAGTCGGCCACGTCGGCCGAGATCTCCATGCCGCGGACCATCGGGCCGGGGTGCATCACGATCGTGTGGTCCTGGAGCTGACGCAGCCGGCGTCCGTCGAGGCCGTAGCGCCGGCTGTACTCACGCGCGGTCGGGAAGAACGACGCGTTCATCCGCTCCCGCTGGACCCGCAGCATCATCACCGCGTCCGCCTTGGGCAGCACGGCGTCGAGGTCGTACGACGTCTCGACCTCCCAGCCCTCCACCCCGACCGGGAACAGCGTGGGCGGCGCGACCAGGGTGACCTCGGCGCCCAGCGTGCGCAGCAGCAGCGCGTTCGAGCGGGCGACGCGGCTGTGCAGGACGTCGCCGACGATCGCGATCCGGCGTCCGTCCAGCGAGCCCAGGTGGCGCCAGAGCGTGAACGCGTCGAGCAGCGCCTGGGTCGGGTGCTCGTGGGTGCCGTCGCCGGCGTTCACGACGCTGGAGCGGACCCAGCCCGAGTGCGCCAGCCGGTGCGGGGCGCCGCTCGAGGAGTGCCGGACGACGACCGCGTCGGCGCCCATCGCCTCCAGGGTGAGCGCGGTGTCCTTGAGGCTCTCGCCCTTCGACAGCGAGGAACCCTTGGCGGAGAAGTTGATGACGTCGGCGGAGAGCCGCTTGGCCGCGGCCTCGAAGGAGATCCGGGTCCGGGTGGAGTCCTCGAAGAAGAGGTTGACCACGGTGCGGCCGCGCAGGGCGGGCAGCTTCTTGATCGGCCGGTCGGCCAGGGAGCGCATCTCCTCGGCCGTGGTCAGCACGAGCTCGGCATCGTCGCGGGTCAGGTCGCCCGCGCTCAGCAGGTGACGCTTCATCTCTGCTCCCCCGCCCCGGTGCCGTGGATGGTGACGGCGTCGACGTCGTCGATCCCGGCCAGGGTCACCCGGACCTTCTCGACCAGCGAGGTGGGCAGGTTCTTGCCGACGAAGTCGGCCCGGATCGGCAGTTCGCGGTGGCCGCGGTCGACCAGGACCGCGAGGCGTACGGCGCGGGGTCGGCCCAGGTCGTTGAGCGCGTCGAGCGCCGAGCGGATGGTGCGACCGGAGAAGAGCACGTCGTCGACCAGCACGACGGTCTTGTCGTCGATCCCGCCGGTCGGGATCTGGGTCGGCATCAGCGCGCGGGCCGGCTTGAGCCGGAGGTCGTCGCGGTACATCGTCACGTCGAGCGAGCCGACCGGGACGTCGTATCCCTCCACGGAGGCAATCCGCTCGGCGATGCGCTGGGCGAGCGGCACACCTCGACTCGGGATCCCGAGCAGGACCAGATCGTCGGCGCCCTTGTTGCGCTCGAGGATCTCGTGGGAGATGCGGGTGAGGGCCCGGGTGATGTCACGGGCGTCGAGGACCACGCGGCCGTCGGCGAGGTCGCCGTCGGAGCGGGCCCCCTGGTCAGGGGCTGCAGGCTGGGCACACACGGGTGTGCGGACCTCCTTCTCCGCCTCACAGGACGGCTCGTTAAAGGATGTCGAACGCGCCGAACACTATCAGCGTCGCGGCCACCCGACCCGCTGCCGTCGGTCTCGGCTCTCGGGGAGTCGCTCCCCCAGAGCCGCCCCGGGGCGACGGCAGCGGGTCTGGCAGCGGGTCGGGCACGAGCCCGTCAGCGGATGACCGGGCTGCGACCGAACGCGAGCCCGAGGCTGGTCACCAGGAGCCAGAGCGGCATCACCACGCCGGGGAAGCCCGGCAGGTAGATCGCCAGCATCCCCTGCAGTCGTGGCCGAGCCTCAGCGCGCCGGCGGCGGCGGTCACCGGGCCGGACGGGACGCGATCGCGCGACGGCTCTTCCTGTCGCCCACGACCGTGCGCAAGCGGGTCAGCGACGTGCTCGGAAAGCTCCAGGCTCGCCGTCGAGCCGAGGCGGTCGCGCTGGCCCGGGACGCGGGGCTGGGTGGCCCCGGGCCGGGCCGGGCAGGCTGACCCTCACCCGACGTCGATCAGCACCTTGCCGACGACGCCCGACTCGACGGCGTCGTGCGCAGCAGCCGTCTCCTCCAGCGGGTGGTGGTGCAGCGGGACGCCCACCTCGGCGCCCACGCGGAAGCCGCCGGAGGCGACCGCGGCGTTGACGTCCTCGGCCGCGACGTCGAGCAGGTCCTGGCCCAGCGTGTAGAGCAGGAGGAACTGGTAGCGCAGGTTGCGGGAGAAGGTGGCCCGGACGTCGAGCGTCATCCGGTCGCCCCCGTTGTTGGCGTAGATCGCGATCGTTCCGCGGTTGCGCACCACCGCCAGGTCGAGCGCGTTGTTCTCGGCCGGGGCGACCTCGACGGCCAGGTCGACACCCTCGGGGGCGATCGCAAGGATCGCGGCGGCCGGGTCCCCGGTCCGGTAGTTGACGGTGTGGTGGGCGCCGGCCGCCGTGGCCAGCGCGGCCTTCTCGTCGCTGCTGACGGTGGTGATCACCCGGGCTCCCGCCCAGCGCGCGAGCTGGATCGCGGCGTTGCCGACCGCGCCCGCGCCTCCCGCGACGAGCACGGTCATGCCGTCGTGGCTGCCCGGGCCCAGCCGGGTCGGTCCGCCCTCCGCGCAGGTCAGGGCCCGGTGGGCGGTGACCGCAGGGACCCCGAGACTGGCACCGAGGTCGAAGGAGGCATCCGCGGGCAGCGGGACGACCCGTTCGGCCGGGACCACGCTGAACTCGGCGGCGGTGCCCCAGGGTCGGCCGTGCTGGGCCAGCATCAGCCAGACCCGGTCGCCGACGCTGATGTCGTCGACGCCGTCGCCGATCGCGTCGACGACGCCGGAGCCGTCCTGGTTCGGCACCACCTCGTCGTACGCCGGAGGTGTGCCGGCGCGGGACTTCCAGTCGGTCGGGTTCACACCGGAGCGGACGATCCGGACCCTGACCTCGCCGGGTCCGGGGTCCGGGGTGTCACGTTCGACCAGGCTCAGGACCGAGGAGGGACCGGGCTCGCGGTAGACGACGGCACGCATGGGAGCGACCGTATCGGGGAAGGTCGTGCGTGGCGACCGACCTGATCCCGTGAGTCCGAGGAGGACCCTGTGCCCGACCTTCCCCTGCCCGACGACGTCCGTGCCCTGCTTGCCAAGCCCAACCCGGCGGTGGTCAGCACGCTGCGCTCCGACGGCCACCCGGTCTCGGTGGCGACGTGGTACCTGCTGGAGGGCGACCGGGTGCTGCTGAACATGGATGCCACCCGGGTGCGGGTCAAGCACCTGCGGCGCGATCCTCGGGTGAGCCTGACGGTGCTGGACGAGTCGAGTTGGTACACACACGTCTCGCTGATCGGGCGGGTGGAGGAGCTGACCGACGACGACGGGCTGGTGGACATCGACCGGTTGAGTCGGCACTACGCCGACCGGCCCTACCCGGATCGGGAGAGCCCCCGGATCACCGGCTGGATGACGATCGAGCGCTGGCACGGCTGGGGCGCGGCACGGACCTGAGTGGGTGGTGGGTCGGTCGGGCGACTCAGCGGCGCGCGGGACGTCGTACGACTCCCGGGGGCGGGGCCGGCGCGGCGCGGGACGGCTCAGCGGGACGGCTCAGACGGCTGAGTTCACACAGGAAACCCGCACTTCACCCAGAGAGTTACCTGGGTGAAGTGCGCAAATCACTGGTTAACCAGTGAATCCCACCCCTACCGCGACAGGTGCCGCGACCGCACGAAGCAGAAGACCCCGTAGCACCCGATCCCGAGCCCCATCACCAGCAGCATCGCCGGCCCGAACGGCTGTTGCAGCACCTTGTGCAGCGCCTGGTCGAGCCCGCCGGACTTCTTGGCCTCGTGGGTGACGGCGGCGTACAGGAAGAGCGACCCGACGATCCCGAAGGCAAGCCCCTTGGCGGTGTAGCCCACCTTGCCGAACCAGACGTACGCCGTACCGACGTCGCCGCTCTCGCCCTCGCTGGTCAGGTAGTCCCGGAACGACTCGCGCCAGGCCCGGACGATCTGCATGAGGGCGTAGGCGATGATCGCCAGCCCGACGCCGGCCACCAGGAACCGGCCACCGGTGAGGTCGAGGAGCCGGGCGGTGAACGAGTCCGAACCGCTGCCCTTCGACGAGCCGGCCCCGACGACGATCTTGACGGCGCTGTAGGCGAGCGAGCCGTAGAGCACGGCCTTGCCGAGCGCCATCAACCGCTTGCGCAGGCGCTTGCCGCCGTCCTCGTCGCGATACCCGAAGGCAGCCTCGAGCAGGCGCCAGACGACGAGCAGCGCCATGCCGCCCGCGATCGCCCAGAGCAGGACCTGCCCGAACGGTTGCCGCGCCACCTGGTGCAGGGCACCGTCGCTGGACGCCGAGCCGGAGCTGTCGCCGAAGGCCATCTGCACCGCGAGCCACGCCACCACCAGGTAGACGAACCCGTAGGCCAGCAGCCCGATCCGGACGGCCGTGTCGAGCACGTCACTGTCCTCGACCTTGCGCCCGATGGAACGCACACTCCCCGTCACGTCGTTCATGTCCGCCACCCTAGGGGGCCGGCGGCTGAACTCAGTCCAGCGTCGCGCGGTCGCGCTGGATGGCGCCGAGGATGCCGTTGACGAACGGCGGCGAGTCGTCGGTGGAGAGGTCGCGCACCAGGGCCATCGCCTCGCTCACCGCGACCGTGTCCGGGACGTCGGTGGCGTAGAGCAGCTCCCAGACCCCGAGCCGCAGCACGTTGCGGTCGACGGCCGGCATCCGGTCCAGCGTCCAGCCCTCGGAGTACTGCGAGAGCAGCTCGTCGATGCGGGACTGCTGCTCGACCACCCCCCGCACCAGGACGTCGGTGTAGTCGTTGGTCGGGCCCTCACCGTCGGCGAGCGCCTGCTCGAGCGCGGCCAGCGCCGACTCGCCGCGGACGTCGGCGGCGAAGAGCAGGTCGAGTGCGCGCTTGCGTGCCTTGGAGCGAGCTGCCATCAGGACTTGACGCGGCCCATGTAGGAGGAGTCGCGGGTGTCGACCTTGATCTTCTCGCCCTGGTTGATGAACAGCGGCACCTGGATCTCGTGGCCGGTCTCCAGGGTGGCCGGCTTGGTGCGACCGGTGGCGCTGTCGCCGGCGAGGCCGGGCTCGGTGAACGTGACGGTCAGCTCGACCGAGGCGGGCATCTCGATGAACAGGACGCGGCCCTCGTTGGTGGCCACCACGGCCTCCTGCTGCTCGAGCAGGAAGTTCGCGGCGTTGCCGACGATCTCGGGGGCGATCTCGAGCTGCTCGTAGCTCTGCACGTCCATGAAGACGTAGGAGTTGCCGTCGTTGTAGAGGTACTGCATGGTGCGGCGGTCGACCGTGGCGGTCTCGACCTTGGTGCCGGCGTTGAAGGTCTTGTCGACGGTCTTGTTCGACTCGACGTTCTTCAGCTTGGTGCGCACGAACGCCGGGCCCTTGCCGGGCTTGACGTGCTGGAACTCCACGACGGCCCAGAGCTGCCCGTCGATGTTGAGAACCATGCCGTTCTTCAGGTCGTTGGTGGTAGCCATGCGCGCGTGTCAGCCTTTGCTCGAGTTCGGGATGCATCCCCAGCCGGACGTGTGCTCGGCGGGGCAACAGCCGCCGAGTCTATCGGCACCCTCGGCGAAACTCCCACATCACCCGTCGGCGTGGGTGGCCAAGAGCTCGAGCGCCTGGCGGTACCCGTCGACCCCGTGGCCGGCGATCACCGCGACGGCGTGCTCGGTCACGACCGAGACGTGCCGGAACTCCTCGGGCCGCTGGGTGGGATCGGAGAGGTGCACCTCCACCAACGGCGCGGTGAGCTGGGCGCAGGCGTCGAAGAGCGCCCAGGAGTAGTGGGTCCAGGCACCCGCGTTCAGCACCACCGCGGTGACGTCGTCCGCCGCCTGGTTCAGCCAGTCGAGCAGGTCGCCCTCGTGGTTGGTCTGGCGGACCTCGACGTCGAGGCCGAGGCTGCTCCCCCACTCCACGCAGCGGTGCGCCAGCTCGGCGTACGTCGTGTTCCCGTAGATCTCGGGCTGCCGACGGCCGAGCCGCCCGAGGTTCGGGCCGTTGAGCACCAGCACCTTCATGACCAGCTCCTCCTCATCGGCCCGTCAGCACGTCGTACGCCGCCCTCAGGTCCGCCTCGCTCGGCCCGGCCAGCACCCGCGGCTTGCCGATCTCGTCGAGGACGACGAACCGCAGCTGCGAGCCGCGCGCCTTCTTGTCCACCTTCATCGCGGCCAGCAGGTCGGGGAACGAGGCCCCGTCGTACCTGGTGGGCAGGCCCACCCGGGCCAGCGTCTCGTGGTGGCGGCGCACCGTGGCCTCGTCGAGTCGGCCGGCCCGGGCAGCGAGCTCGGCGACGAAGACGCACCCCAGGGCCACGGCCTCGCCGTGCCGGATGGAGTAACGCTCGGCGCGCTCGATCGCGTGCCCCATGGTGTGACCGTAGTTGAGTGCCTCGCGGCCGGGGTGCCCCTCGACTCCCCCGGTCTCCTTGAGGTCGGCGACCACGACGTCGATCTTGACGCGGATCGCGCGCTCGACGAGCTCGCGCAACACGGCCGAGTCCACGGTCAGCTCGCTCGGCTCGGTCTCCTCGACCAGGCGCAGGATCTCGGGGTCGGCGATGAAACCGCACTTGACCACCTCGCCCAGCCCGGAGACCAGTTCGGCTCGTGGCAGCAGGGCCAGTGTGGCGAGGTCGCAGACGACACCGGACGGCTCGTGGAAGGAGCCGACCAGGTTCTTTCCGGAGCCGGTGTTGATCCCGGTCTTGCCGCCGACCGCGGCGTCGACCATGGCCAGCAGCGTGGTCGGCACGTGGACCACCCGGACGCCGCGCAGCCAGGTGGCGGCGACGAACCCGCCGAGGTCGGTGGTGGCACCGCCGCCGAAGGTGACCACGGCGTCCGAGCGGGTGAAACCGGCCGTGCCGAGGGCCTCCCAACAGGCGGCGGCCACGGTGGCGTCCTTGGCCTGCTCACCGTCCGGGATCGGCAGCACCGTGACGTCGTACGACGCAGCCAGCGTGTCGAGCAGGGGGCGGACCAGCTCGGCCAGCTCGTCGGCGACGACGACCCCGACCCGCTGGACACCGTCGCCGAGCAGCGCCGGGACACGACCCAGCACGTGCGTGCCGACGATGACGTCGTACGGCGCGGCGCCACCGACGTGGAGCACGGTCTCGTTCATGGCAGGGGTCTCGTTCATGGCAGGGCTCCTGCGATCTCCCGGGCGACCTCGTCGGGGGTGCGACCGTCGGTGGCGACGCTGAGGGTCGCGACCGAGGCGTAGACGGGGGTGCGCTCGTCGAGCATCGCCTTGATCCGGGCGCGGACGTTGCCCATCACCAGCGGGCGTGAGGTGCCCAGGCCGATCCGCTTGACGGCCTCGGCCAGGCCCACCTGCAAGAAGACCACCGGGTGGCCGGCGAGCAGTTCCCGGGTCGCCGGGTCGAGCACGGCGCCGCCGCCCAGGGCGAGCACGCCGTCGTGGCTGCGCAGGGCCTCGGCGACCGCCTGGTGCTCCAGGGCGCGGAAGTGCGCCTCGCCGGACTCCACGAAGATGTCGGAGATGCTGCGGCCCTCGCTGAGCTCCACGTCGGCATCGGTGTCCCGGGCGCTCACGCCCCAGTGCTCGGCCAGCAGGTCGGCCACCGTCGTCTTGCCCGAGCCCGGTGGCCCGATCAGGACCGCACGGGGGCCGGGCTGGCTCACCGGTACCTCAGGTGGTCGAGGTAGCTCTGGGCGTTGCGCTTCGTCTCACCGACCGAGTCGCCGCCGAACTTCTCCAGCACGGCCTCGGCCAGCACCAGCGCCACCATCGCCTCGGCGACGATGCCGGCCGCCGGGACCGCGCAGACGTCGGAGCGCTGGTGGTGCGCCACCGCGGCATCGCCGGTCGCCACGTCCACCGTGCGCAGCGCCCGGGGCACCGTCGCGATCGGCTTCATCGCGGCCCGGACCCGGAGCACCTCGCCGGTGGTCATCCCGCCCTCGGTGCCGCCGGCCCGCCCGCTGACCCGGCGGATGCCGTCCTCGGTGGAGACGATCTCGTCGTGGGCCAGGGAGCCCGGGGTGGCGGCGAGCTCGAACCCGTCGCCGACCTCGACCCCCTTGATCGCCTGGATGCCCATCAGGGCGCCGGCGAGGCGCGAGTCGAGGCGACGGTCCCAGTGCACGTGGGAGCCCAGACCCGGCGGCAGGCCGTGGACCACGACCTCGACCACACCGCCCAGGGTGTCGCCGTCCTTGTGTGCCTGGTCGATCGCGGCGACCATCGCGGCGCTGGCCTCGGGGTCGAGGCAGCGGACCGGGTCCTCGTCGAGCCGGGCGACGTCACCGGGCTCGGGCCACAGACCCTGGGGGGCCTGCACTCCGCCCAGGCCCACCACGTGCGAGACGATCTCGGCGCCGACGCTCTGGGCGAGGAAGTTGCTGGCGACCCGGCCCAGGGCCACCCGCGCGGCCGTCTCCCGGGCGGAGGCCCGCTCGAGGACCGGCCGGGCCTCGTCGAAGTCGTACTTCTGCATGCCGGCGAGGTCGGCGTGCCCGGGGCGGGGGCGGGTTAGCGCGGCGTTGCGTGCCAGCGCCTCCAGCTCCTCGGCGTCGACCGGGTCGGCCGACATCACCTTCTCCCACTTGGGCCACTCGGTGTTGCCGACCTGGATGGCCACCGGGCCACCGATCGAGCGCCCGTGGCGCACACCACCGAGGATCGAGACCTCGTCCTGCTCGAACTTCATCCGGGCGCCTCGGCCGTAGCCCAGGCGGCGTCGCGCGAGCGACTCCTGGAGATCGGCGGTAGTCACCTCGACATGGGCAGGCAGCCCCTCGAGGATCGCAACCAGGGAGGGGCCGTGGGACTCGCCCGCAGTGAGCCATCGCAGCATGGGGAGCAGTCTGTCATTGATCACCGACAGCGCTCACACCCTCACCCGGTGACGAGATGCGCCCACAACGCGGGGCCGGCGGCGATCCCCACCAGCGCCCCGACCAGCATCCAGGGGCCGAACGGGATCGCGCGGGTGCGTGAGATCCGCAGCAACACGAGCAGCCCACCCCCGAGCCCGCCGATCAGGAAGCCGCTGTAGACGCCGACCACGAGCGGCCCCCAGCCGAGGTAGCCCAGCGCGATCCCGAGGATCCCGGAGAGACGTACGTCGCCGTACCCCAGCCCTCGCGGGTGGACGAACCACAACACGAAGAAGAGACCACCGGCGATCAGCCAGCCCCACAACGCCCGGAGCAGGTCGTCGGTGTCGCGGGTGAGGACGAAGCAGAGCCCGACGGCCGCGACCAGCCCGACGTACGTCGGAGCGATCACGCTGACCGGCAGCAGCTTGGTGCGCCAGTCGACGACGGCCAGGGCCACCCCGACCGGCACCAGCGGCAGCAGGAAGAGCAGCGACCAGGCCGGTCCGACCGAGAGCCCGATCACGGCGCCCGCCGCGGCCGAGGCCAGCACGGTCGCCGGGCGCAGGCCCGGGCGCGCGGCGATCGCGGCGTAGAGCTCCTTGGGCTCCTCCGCCTCGCCCGGCTCGGGTCCGGGCTCAGGGTCCGGGTCCGGGTCCGGTTCGGGCTCGGGGTCCGGTTCGGGCTCGGGGATCCGCCCGATCAACGACGGCACGAAGGCTCCGGCGACGGCGCAGCCCGCGGCGGCGAGGCCGGCCACGACCTCGGGGGTCACGCCGGTCCCCCGGCCGAGGCGAGGGCCGACTCGCCGGCTTCGCGCAGGATCGCCAGCGGCGCCGGGCGGCCGGTGAAGAGCTCGAACTGCAGGGCCGCCTGGTGCACGAGCAGGTCGAGCCCGCCCACGAGGGGGCGCCCACTCGTGGAGGCGGCACGGGCCAGCGGCGTGGGCCAGGGGTCGTAGAGCACCTCGAAGACGACGGGCACCTGCGCACAGCGCGCCACCAGCTCCGGAGTCTGCGCGCTCGCGGGCACGGTGGAGACCAGGACGTCACCGGTCGCCACGGTGGTGTCGAGCTCGGCCACCCGGATCCGTGGTTCGGACGGGTGCCGGGCGATCGCGTCGACGGTCTCCTGTGCCCGGGCCGCCGAGCGGACCAGCAGGGTGATCGCCTCGGCGCCCAGGTCGCACATCGCCAACCCGGTCGAGGCTGCGGTGGCGCCACCACCGAGCAGCGTGACCTCGCGCACCGGCCCGTCGTACCGCTCGCGCAGGGCGGCACCCGCCCCCGGCAGGTCGGTGTTGTCGGCCAGCACGACGCGGCCCCCCTCGAGCACCAGGGTGTTGGCGGCCCCCACCAGGGCTGCCCGCGAGGAGACCTCCACGTCGAGCCGCATCGCGGCGCGCTTGAGCGGCATGGTCAGCGAGAGCCCCCGCCAGGTCGCGTCGAGACCGGCCAGGAACGCCTCCAGCCCGTCGCCGGCGACCCGGTGGGCCGCGTAGGACCAGTCCAGCCCGGTCGCGGCGTACCCCGCCCGGTGCAGCACCGGCGAGAGCGAGTGCGCGATCGGGTCCCCGAGCACGGCACAGCGGCGGGCGACGCCGTCCACGAGATCAGCGGCCATCAGCAGGCGTCGGACGTCTCGCAGTACTTCTGGAACTCGCGCTTGTAGCCCAGGAACTCGTCGTAGGTCTCCGCGAACTTGGTCTCCCCGGTGCGCAGGTCGACGGTGACGTAGTAGAACCAGTCACCCTCGGTCGGGTTGGCGGCCGCGGCGATCGCGGCATCCCCGGGCGCCTCGATCGGCGTCGGCGGGAGGCCGGTGTTCTGGTAGGTGTTGTACGGCGAGTCGACCTTCAGGTCCTCGAGGCTCAGACCGACCCCGAGGCTGCGTTCCATCGCGTAGTTGATCGTCGCGTCGATCTGGAGCAGCCCGTTGGTCTCGTTGCCCTCGAGCCGGTTGTAGATCACCCGGGCGATCTTGCCCATGTCGTCCCCGCGGCCCTCGGCCTCCACCAGGCTGGCCACGATCATCAGCTCGGCCGGGGTGTAGCCCAGCGCCTCGGCGGCGCCCTCGAGGTCCGCCTGCGCAGCGGCCTGCTTCCAGCGGTCCACCATGGCCTTCAGGATCGAACGAGGTGTGGCCTTCGGCCCGACGTCGTACGTCGAGGGGAACAGGTAGCCCTCGGCGTTGCCACCTGCATAGCTCGGCAGCCCCAGCGCCTGCGGCTTGCGCAGCGCCTTGACGAAGGCTTCGCGCTTGAAGTCGGTCTTGTCGGCGAGGATGTCGAGGATGTCGACCACGCGCAGCCCCTCGGGGATGGTCACCGTGGACTTCACCAGGTTCGACGGGTCGATCAGGATGGCCAGCGCATCGGCAGCCGCCATCTCCTTCTTCATCGGGTAGAAGCCGACCTGGATGGCGGTCGCGCGCTCCTCGCCCGCAGCAGCGTCGGTGAACGCCTCGACCGAGGCGATCACGCCCAGGTCCTTCAGGTTGCGGCCCATCGCGGCGACGCTGTCCCCGGACTCGACCTCGAACACGACCTTGCCGCGGCCCGGGCCCTCGAAGTCCTCGGCGGAGGAGAACCGGTCCGAGAGCAGCTCGACGCCCTTGGTGAAGGCGAAGTACCCGCCACCGAGGACGATCGCCAGGGCGACCAGCACCGCGAGGCAGCTCTTCAGGCTGCCGGCACCGAACCGACGGCGGCGGGGGGTCGTGGGCGGCTCGGCGTAGGCGTCGCCCAGGATCTGGTCAGTCATCGGTCTCCTCGACGATCTCTCCGGGCGGGGTCCCGGTTGCTCGTTCGGTGTCCAGGGCCTGCTGCAGGATCACCACCGCCGCCACCTGGTCGACGACCGAACGCTGCTTGCCGCCCTTGCGGCCACGCTCGCGCAGCATAGTCGTCGCCGACACCGTGGTCAGTCGCTCGTCGCACAGCCGCACCGGGACCGGGGCGACCCGGCGGGCCAGCTGGACGGCGAAGGCACGTGCCTTGGCCGCGGCCGGCCCCTCTCCCCCGGAGAGCGAGCGGGGCAGGCCGACGACGATCTCGACGGCCTCCTCCTCGGCCAGGATCGCCGCGATCCGGGCGAGGTCGCCGCGGCCACGCTTGACGGTCTCGACGGGGGTCGCCAGGTAGCCGGAGGGGTCGCAGCGCGCCACCCCGATCCGGGCGTCGCCGGGGTCGATGCCGAGACGTACGCCGGTGCGCACCCGCTCAGGCCTGACCGGCTGCGCGCGCGACCTCGGTCGCGACCGCGGCCAACGCCTCATCGATCCGGGAGCTGTCGGTGCCGCCGCCCTGGGCGACGTCGGCCTTGCCACCGCCCTTGCCGCCCACGAACGGGCCGACGGCGCGCACCAGGTCGTTGGCGGAGATGCCGCGCGACTGGGCCTCGTCGTTGACCGCGGCGACCACGGAGACCTTGCCGTCGGCCGTGCCGACGATCACCACGGCGCCGGGGCGACCGGCAGCGAGCCGGCTGCGGACGTCGAGCGCCAGGGTGCGGACGTCGCCGCCACCGGCACCGTCGGCACGGTGGGCGACGAGCTGGACACCGGCGACGTCGGCCGCGTCGGCAGCGAGCTGGCCTCCGGCGGCCAGCAGCTGGCCCACCCGGACCTTCTCGATCTCCTTCTCCGCGGCGCGGAGCTTCTCCACGATGTCGTTGACCCGCTCGGGCAGCTGCTCGGGCCGGACCTTGAGGGTCTCGGAGAGCTGGGCGACCAGCACGTGCTCACGGGCCAGGAACCGGTAGGCGTCGCCGCCGACCAGCGCCTCCACCCGTCGTACGCCGGAGCCGATCGAGGACTCGCCCAGCAGCTTGATCACGCCGAGCTGACCGGAGCGACCGGCGTGCGTACCGCCGCAGAGCTCGCGGGCCCAGTCGCCGACCGAGATGACCCGCACCTCGTCGCCGTACTTCTCGCCGAAGAGCGCCATCGCGCCGGACTTCACGGCCTCGGCCTGGCTCATGATCTCCGCCTCGACCGCGAGGTCGGCGAGCACGAGGTCGTTGACCCGGGCCTCGACGTCGGCCATCACCGAGGGGGGCACCGAGCCGGTGGCGGAGAAGTCGAAGCGGAAGCGGCCCGGGGCGTTCTCGGAGCCCGCCTGGGTCGCGGTCTCGCCCAGCGCCTCCCGGAACGCCTTGTGCACCATGTGGGTCGCCGTGTGGGCACGGGAGATCGAGCGGCGGCGCTCGGTGTCGACCAGCGCCTGTGCGCCGGTGCCGACGGTGACCTCGCCGGAGAGCACGGTCGCCTTGTGCACGATCAGGCCGCGGATCGGCGACTGCACGTCACGGACCTCGACCCGGGCACCGTTCTCGAGCTCGATGACGCCCTGGTCGGCGAGCTGGCCGCCGCCCTCGGCGTAGAAGGGGGTGCGGTCGAGGACGAGCTCGATCTCGTCGCCCTCGCGCGCCGAGGCCACCACCCCACCGGAGGCGACGATGCCGCGCACCGACGACTCGGAGACCACCTCGGAGTAGCCGGTGAACTCCACCGAGCGACCCATCGAGTCGGCCACCTCGCGGTAGGCACGGGCGTCGAGGTGCTGGCCCTTCTTGGACCGGGCATCGGCCTTGGCGCGGTCGCGCTGCTCGTTCATCAACCGGCGGAAGCCCGCCTCGTCCACGGAGAGACCAGCCTCGGAGGCCATCTCCAGGGTCAGGTCGATCGGGAAGCCGTAGGTGTCGTGCAGGGCGAACGCCTTGTCGCCGGAGAGCTGGCTGCCGCCGGACTTGCGGACCTCGGCCGAGGCCTGGTCGAAGATCGTGGTGCCCGCCCGCAGCGTGGAGCGGAACGCGTCCTCCTCGGCGTAGGCGACGGTGGAGATGCGCTCCCAGTCGCGGTGCAGTTCGCCGTAGGTCTCGCCCATCTTGTCGCGGCTGATCGGCATCAGTTCGGGCAGCGCCCGGTCCTCGTAGCCCAGCAAGCGCACCGAGCGGACCGCGCGGCGCAGCAGGCGGCGCAGCACGTAGCCGCGGCCCTCGTTGCCGGGGGTGACGCCGTCGCCGATCAGCATCATCGCGCTGCGGACGTGGTCGGCGATCACCCGGAACCGCACGTCGTCGGCGTGGTCGGCGCCGTAGCGGCGCCCGGTCAGTTCCATCGCCTTCTCGATCACGGGGAACATGACGTCGATCTCGTACATGTTCTCCTTCCCCTGCATCAGGAAGGCGACCCGCTCGAGGCCCATGCCGGTGTCGATGTTCTTCTTCGGCAACGACCCCGCGATGTCGAAGTCCTCCTTGCTGCGGACCGCGCTGAGCTCGTCCTGCATGAAGACCAGGTTCCAGAACTCGAGGTAGCGGTCCTCGGCGGAGAAGTCACCGTCCGGTCCGTACGCCGGCCCGCGGTCGATCAGGATCTCCGAGCACGGGCCACCCGGACCGGGGACGCCCATCGACCAGTAGTTCTCGGACTTGCCGAGGCGGATGATCCGCTCGTCCGGCAGGCCGGTGATCTTGCGCCACAGCGCGACGGCCTCGGGGTCGTCCTGGTAGACGCTGGGGTAGAGCTTGTCCTCGGCGAACCCCCAGCCGCCGTCGGCGACCGACTTGGTGACCAGGTCCCAGGCCAGCTCGATGGCGCCTTCCTTGAAGTAGTCGCCGAAGGAGAAGTTGCCGCACATCTCGAAGAACGTGCCGTGCCGGGTGGTCTTGCCGACGTCCTCGATGTCCGGGGTGCGCACGCACTTCTGCACGCTGGTCGCCCGGGCGTACGGCGGGGTCTCCTGGCCGAGGAAGTACGGCTTGAACGGCACCATGCCGGCGTTGACGAACAACAGGTTCGGGTCGTCGAGCAGCAGCGAGGCGGACGGAACCGGGGTGTGGCCGGCGCGCTCGAAGTGCGCGACGAATCTCCGGCGAATCTCCGCGGTGTCCATCAGGGGGTGCCTTCCTCATCGGGGGTCGTGTCGTTGCTGATCTGTCGGGTCGCGGGGGCCGCCGGTCCGGTGGCCCGGTGCCGACCGGTGCCCAGCTCGGGCGTGGTGGGCCCGGAGAGGCCGTAGCGCTCGCGCAGCTCGCTCTCCTTCACCACGCTGCCCTGGGCCACCTCGTCGCGGAACAGCCGCGCTCCCAGGAGCAGGGCACCGGCTCGGTCACGCAGGCCGTCGGCGGTGAACACCTCGGCGGCACGTCGGCCGCGCACCATCGCGTAGACGCCCGCTCCGGCGCCGGCCACGAACCACATCCCGCGCCTCATGCCGCGTCCCCCGTCGTGGACCCGCTCGTGGACACGCTCGTGAACCCGGTCTCGCCGAGGCCGGCCCGCTGACGGGCCTCCCACTCGCGCCGGGCCTCCTTGAGCTGGGCCCGGCGCACCTTGCGGGCGCGGCGTACCTCTCGCTTCATCTCGAAGCGGATCCGGTTGCGGGTCTCGGGCGCCAGCGCCGTGCGCAGCCCGTGCGCCAGGGAGGCGGTCCGGACCACGGTCTCGCGCAGCACGAGGTCGGCGAAGAGCGCGCGGTCGATGCGCACCTCGGCAGGCGGCCGGTCGTTCCCGGGGAGCTCGTCGCCGACGTGCGTGATCACGTACTCGGCCCGGTCGGGCTTCGTCGAGGTCGCGGGCTCGGGACGGGCGAGCTGCTCGGCGATCGCGGCCATCTGGGCGCGCAACGAGTCCAGCTCGGTCCGGGCGGCCTTCAGCTCGCGCTCGGTCCGACGACGCCCGAGGATCAGGACGACAGCGAGGACGAGGGCGAGCAGGGCCACCGCGCCGAGGATGGCGGGCACGGTCCACTCCTGCATCACAGTGCCCGACCCTATCGCGGGCCCTGAGCGGCCCGAGACCCCCGGATCAGGCGCCGGATCCGCTCCCAGCGCTCCTTGATCGCTCCCTCGGCTCCCAGCGTCGTGGGGCGGTAGTACGTCGCGTCCGCCACGACGTCCGGTGCGTACTGCTGCTCCGCGATCCCGTACGGCGCGTCGTGGCTGTAGGTGTAGGTCGACCCATGGCCGAGCTTCTTCGCGCCGGCGTAGTGCGCGTCGCGCAGGTGCGCCGGCACCGGACCGATCTTCCCGGCCCGGACGTCGGCGCTCGCCTCGTTGATCGCGGTGATCACCGCGTTCGACTTGGGCGCCACCGCCAGCGCGATCGTGGCCTGGGCGAGGTTGAGCCGCGCCTCGGGCATCCCGATCAGCGCGACCGCCTGGGCCACGGCCACGGCCGTGGTGAGCGCGGTGGGATCCGCCAGGCCGATGTCCTCGCTGGCGAGGATGACCAGCCGGCGAGCGATGAAGCGCGGATCCTCGCCGGCCTCCATCATCCGGGCCAGGTAGTGCAGCGCGGCGTCGACGTCCGAGCCGCGCACCGACTTGATGAAGGCGCTGGTCACGTCGTAGTGCTGGTCGCCCTGGCGGTCGTAGCGGACCGCCGCCTGGTCCACGGCCGTCTCGGTGGTCGCCAGGTCGACGACGTCGAGCCCTCGCGAGATCGCGGCGCCCGCAGCCGCCTCGAGGTAGGTCAGCGACCGACGGGCGTCACCGCCGGCCAACCGGACCAGGTGGTCCAACGCGTCCTGGTCGACGCTCAGCCGACCGGCGAGCCCGCGCTCGTCGGTCAGGGCCTGGTCGAGCACCTCGCGGATGTCGTCGTCGTCCAGGGACTGCAGCCGCAGCAGCAGGCTGCGCGAGAGCAGCGGCGAGATCACCGAGAAGAAGGGGTTCTCCGTGGTCGCCGCCACCAGCGTCACCCAGCGGTTCTCCACCCCGGGCAGCAGGGCGTCCTGCTGGGCCTTGCTGAACCGGTGCACCTCGTCGACGAAGAGGACGGTCTCCCGTCCGGTGCCGACGAGCTCGCTGCGGGCTCCGTCGATCGCGGCCCGAACCTCCTTGACCCCGGCGGAGACCGCCGAGACCTCCACGAAGCGCCGGTCGGTCTGCTGGCTGACGATGGACGCGATCGTGGTCTTCCCGGTGCCGGGGGGTCCCCAGAGCAGCAGCGACATCGACTGGTCGCCCTCGATCAGCCGGCGCAGCGGCGAGCCCGCCGCCCGCAGCTGTGCCTGCCCGACGAGCTCGTCGAGGGTGCGCGGACGCATCCGCACCGCCAGGGGTGCGGAGCTGTGCGTGTTGGCCGCGAGCACGCCGGATCCCGGTGTGCTCGGTGCGTCGAAGAGTCCCTCCACACCGGTCACCGTAAACGGTCGCCGGTGGGCTCTCGCCCTCGACCGGTCAGCCGGTCACCATCCGCTGCGACTTCACGTCGAACCACCGCTTCTCGAAGCCCGGCCCGAGGTTCACCGGCTCCGGCGTCACGCCCGGGTCGGGGCTGCCCTGCGCGTCCACACCGAGCAGACCTGCGGTCACCGGAGCCGTGGGGTGCTGGTTCAGCTCTCCCGGGAAGTGGCAGGCCACCTTGTGCCGCGGTCCGATCTGGAGCAACGGCGGCTCGACCTTGGCGCAGATCTCCTGGGCCAGCGAGCAACGAGTACGGAACCGGCAGCCGGACGGCGGGTTGATCGGGCTGGGCACGTCGCCCTCGAGCTGGATCCGCTCCCGGCGACCGCCGATCGCGGCCTGCTTGACGTCGGGCACGGCCGAGAGCAGCGCCTGGGTGTAGGGGTGGTGCGAGCGGTTGTAGAGCGTCTCGCGGTCCGCGATCTCGACGATCTTGCCCAGGTACATCACCGCGACCTCGGGGCAGAAGTGACGCACGACCGCCAGGTCGTGGGCGATGAACAGGAAGGCCACGTGGAACTCGCGCTGGATGTCCTGGAGCAGGTTGATCACCTGGGCCTGGATCGACACGTCGAGCGCCGAGACCGGCTCGTCCGCCACCAGCAGCTTCGGGTTGAGCGTCAGCGCCCGGGCGATGCCGATCCGCTGGCGCTGGCCGCCGGAGAACTCGTTGGGGTAGCGGTTGTAGTGCTCCGGGTTGAGGCCCACCACCTCGAGGATCTCCTGGACCCGAGGCAGGATCTGGTTCTTCGGCACCACGTTGTGCACCGACAGCGGCGCGCCCACGATCGCGCCGACGGTGTGCCGCGGGTTCAGCGAGGTGTACGGGTCCTGGAAGATCATCTGCACGTTGCGACGCAGCGGCTTGAGCTCGCGGTTGGACATCGTGGCGATGTCCTGGCCGGTCTCGCCGAAGCGCATCGCGCCCGCAGTGGGCTTGTAGAGACGGGTGATCAGTCGACCCGTGGTCGACTTGCCGCAACCGGACTCCCCCACCAGTCCCAGCGAGCCGCCCGAGGGCACCTGGAAGGAGAGCCCGTCGACCGCCTGGACATGGCCGATCGTCCGGCGGATCACGCCCGAGGACTTGACCGGGAAGTACATCTTGAGGTTCTCGACCTCGAGCACGGGCTTGGCGTCCGGGTCCAGCCGAGCGGGCTTGTGGCCCTGCTGGGCGATCTCCGCGAACGTCATCCGCTGCCCGTCGCCGGCGCTCGGCGAAGCCTTCACGGCACCGGCGGAGGCCGGGGTCTCGGCGGCGGCGGGGGTCACGTCGGACATCAGTTGTTCTCCTCGAGGAGCTCGGGAGCGATCTCGGGCAGCACCTCGGCCTGGAAGATCTCGTCGGCGTTCGGCAGGTGGCAGCGTTTGACGTGCCCCGGCCCGCGGGACCCGGGCAGCAGCTCGGGCAGCTCGGTCGAGCAGAGGTTCGCCGGCACCTTGTCCGCGTGCACGCAGCGCGGGTGGAACGAGCAGCCGCTCGGCGGGCTGAGCAGGCTCGGCGGGTTGCCGGGGATCGGGATCAGTCGGGCATCGGTGTCGGCCTTGACGTCCGGCACGCTGGAGAGCAGGCCCCAGGTGTAGGGCATCTCCGGGTGCGTGAGGATCTCCTTGCCCGGGCCGTACTCGACCGCGCGACCGGCGTACATCACCAGGACGTCGTCGGCCATCTCGGCGATGACGCCGAGGTCGTGGGTGATGATGATGACCGCGGAGTTGAACTCGCGCTGCAGGTCCTGGAGCAGGTCGAGGATCTGCGCCTGCACGGTGACGTCGAGTGCAGTGGTCGGCTCGTCGGCGATCAGCAGGGACGGGTCGTTGATCAGGCCCATCGCGATCATCGCGCGCTGGCGCATGCCGCCGGAGAACTGGTGCGGGAAGTCGTCGACCCGGCGGTCCGGCTGGGGGATGCCCACCCGGTCCAGCATCTCGATCGCCTTGCGGCGCGCGTCGCGCTTGGAGGCGCTGGGGTGGTGCACGAGGTAGGCCTCGGCCAGCTGGCCGCCGATCTTGTAGAACGGGTGCAGCGCGGCGAGGGCGTCCTGGAAGATCATCGCGACCTGGTTGCCGCGCATCTTGCGCATCTTCGCCTCGGAGATGCCGACGACCTCGGTGCCCGCGATCCGGATGGAGCCGGTGATCTTGCTGGCCTTGGCGTCGTGCAGGCCGAGTACGGCCATGCTGGAGACGGACTTGCCGGAGCCGGACTCCCCCACGATGCCGAGGGTCTTGCCGACCTCCACGGTGTAGCTGAGGTTGGAGACGGCCGTCAGGTAGCCGTCCTCGGTGGGGAACCGGACGGAGAGGTCCTCGACCGCGAGGATCGGGTCACCGGTCTCGGCCACGCGCTGGGCGGTGGTGGTCTGCTCGGTCACGAAAGCCTCACCCTCGGGTCGAGAACGCTGTAGACGATGTCGACCAGGATGTTGGCGACGATCAGGAAGACGGCGCTGATCAGCGCCGTGGCGGCCACCACCGGGAGGTCCTTGGCGACGACGGCCTGGAGGCTCCAGAAGCCGATGCCGTCGATCTCGAAGATCTTCTCGGTGAAGATCGTCCCGGCGAGCAGCGAGCCGAAGTCGATACCGAAGATCGTGACGATCGGGACCAGCGCCGCACGCAGACCGTGCTTGTAGACGATCGTCCGGTTCGGCAGCCCCTTGGCCTTGGCCGTGCGGATGTAGTCCTCGCTCAGCGCCTCGATCATCGAGCCGCGCGCGTAACGGGTGTACTGGGTGCAGCCGAAGATGCCCAGCGCCACCCAGGCCAGGAAGAGCCCGGAGAACCACTTCCACGGGCCTTCGGTGATGGGGCTGAAGTAGCCGGTGTCGCTGAAGAGCGGGATCTGGAAGATCAGGGTCAGGTAGAGCCAGGTGAGCAGGGCGAAGAGGTAGTACGGGATGGAGCTGATCACCAGGAAGCTGGAGACCAGTGCCTTGTCCGCGACCGTGCCTCGCCGTCGCGCGGCTGCCACGCCGATGGGCACGCCGAAGAGCAGGTAGAGGAAGGAGCCGCCGAGGGCAACGGAGAGGGTGGCCGGGAAACGCTCCTTGAGCTCGTCCCACACCGGCACCTTGGTGCGGTAGGAGTAACCCAGGCACGGGGCCGCGCACTCGTAGGCGGTCGGGCCGATCTTGATCTCACGGCCGACGAAGACGCCCTTGGCGAACTTGCCGTACTCCTCGTGGACCGGGTTGTCGAAGCCCAGCGACTTCTCGAAGAGAACCAGCTTCGTGGGACTGCAACGGTTGTTGGTCTCACGCTCGCAGATCGGCTGGGCGGGGCTGGACGGGCCGTACCAGAACAGCAGGAAGATCGCCATCGAGACGAGGACGACCACCAAGGCACCCGCCAGCACACGCTTGACGACATAGGCAAACATCAGGGGCTCTCTTCGGTTGGGCAGACCGCGGGCTGGCAGGTGGGGGCCTCCACTCGTGCGGAGACCCCCACCCGTCAGTGGTGTTTCACAATCGACTCAGGGAGTCGATCACTGCATGACGAACAGGTCCTTGTAGTCGGGGGCGGAGATGGCTCCGTCACCGACCGGGTTGCCGATCTTGGACCCGAACACGAACAGCTCGTTGCGGAACGCCGTGGGGATGATCGGGAAGTACTCCGTGGAGATCTTCTCGTCCAGGGCGCCCCACGCGTCAGCCTGCTCGTCGAGCGGCAGCAGCGTGATCTTGTTCATCTCGTCGTTGATCGACTCCTCGTCGAAGAACGACGTGTTGTACGCAGCCCCACCCTTGGTCAGCGGCGGAACCATGGTGAGACCCGACGGCCAGTCGGAGCACCAGTTGACGCCACGGAGGTTCAGCGTCTTGTTGATCTTGTCGTCCGGGTTCAGCCAGATGTTGTACGGCGAGGTCTGGACGGGGATCGCCTTGACGGAGAACCCGGCCTCCTCGAAGCCCTTGGTCAGGACCTTCTGGCCGGCGACGGACAGCGGGTCGGCCTCGTAGTAGACCATGGTGATCTTGAACTCGCCGGGCTCGTGGCCCGCCTCCTTCAGGAGCTCCTTCGACTTCTCCGGGTTGTAGGTGAACTGCTCACCGTCGACGAAGTAGTCGTGCTTGCCCGCCATGCCGGGAGGCATGATCGAGTTCGCCGGGACACGGGTCACGCCGGGCACCTCGCCAGTGGCGAGCCAGATGTCGGTGTAGGGGTACGCGTACGCGATCGCCTTACGGACATTGATGTCGGTGATCTTCGTGTAGTCAGGCGACAGGAAGCTGGTGCACTGCGACGACTGCTGGACCACGCGGTCACCGAGCTCGGTGCTCGCACGGTCGTAGTTGTTCGAGCCCAGCGACGTCGAGAGCGCGGTCTGCGACTCGGTGTTGTCGCTCAGCATGATCTGGTCGACCTTGGCCTGGTCCTGGTTGAACTTGAACACGAACTTGTCGGCGTACTGGTGACGCGCCGGGTCGGTGTTCGGGTCCCACTGGTCGTTCTTGACCAGCACCAGCTCCTCCTCAGGGCGGAAGGACTCCACCTTGTAGGGGCCGTTGGAGAGGATGTTCTTGCCGTAGTCCGGCGGGTTGCTGGCCTTGCCGAGCGGCACCGGGCCCATCGCCATGAAGGCGCCCCAGTAGTCCATGTCGGGGAAGGGCTTGGACATCTTGATGATGACGTCCTGGCCCTCGACGCGGACGCCGTCCCACTCCTTGCCCTTGTCCGTGTAGGGGCCCTTGTACTCGCCCGCACCGGAGAAGTAGGTCTGCGAGTACTCGGTACCCGGACCCGACGGGAAGGTGTCGGAGTCCATCGAGCGGGTGATGCCCCACGCGATCTCCTCCGGCGTGACGGGCGAGCCGTCCTCCCACTTGGCGTCGTCACGAATGGTGAAGGTCCACTCGGTGAAGTCGTCGTTGGCGGAACCGAGGTCGACCGCGAGGTCGGGGACGAGAGTCATCTCGCCGGTCTTCGGGTCACGGGCGTACTGCGTCAGCGAACGGCTCGTGAGGGCCTGCTGGATCGAGTTGCCGGTCACCGACCAACCCTCGGTCGGGTCCAGGGAGTCCGGACCGGGGTCGCCGGGCAGGAACACCGTGATGGTGCCACCCTTCTGGGCGCCCTCGACCTCAGCCGCGGGGGCCTGACGGGACGAGTCCTTGCCGACCTCGGGGGCCTGGGTGAACGAACGGTCTGACGATGGATCGTTGCTGCCCGAACCGCCACACGCGGTAAGGGTGAACAACGCGGCACCGGCGACAACCGCCAGTGGCTTGGTCCGCTTCATAGTCCAGCCTTTCTTATTTGTTCGCGCCCACGAGGAGAATCGAGGACGACGTCGGGGGTACCCGTCAGCGACGGGTCTTGGGATCGAGCGCGTCACGAATGGCGTCGCCCAGCAGGTTGAGGGAGAGCACGAGCGCGACGATGCCGATCATCGGCTCCCACAGGTAGAGCGGGTAGGTCTCGAAGAAGTTGGTCGCCTTGGCGATCGTCTGGCCCCAGGAGGTCCCCGAGGTGACACCGATGCCGAGGAAGGCCAGCCCGGCCTCGGCCGCCACGAACGTCGGCAGCATCAGAGAGACGCTGACCACGATCGGGGCCGCGAGGTTCGGCAGCAGCTCCCGGATCAGGATCCGGTGGGTGGGCATGCCCAGCACCCGCGCGGCCTGGATGAACTCGCGCTCGCGCAGCGAGAGGACCTCGCCGCGGATCAGACGGGCCACGCCCATCCACCCGAACGCGGAGAGCACGCAGACCAGGGTGAAGAGCTGGATGTCCTGGTAGTTGTCGCTGAGCGCGTAGCGCTGGGCGATGATCGGCGCGATCACCAACGCCGCCAGCAGGAACGGGATCGTCAGGAACAGGTCGGTGATGAACGAGATGATCTTGTCGACGACGCCGCCCAGGAAGCCGGCCACCAGGCCGAGCGTGATCCCGAGGATGGCGGCGAACGCCGTGGCCAGGCCCGCGATCATCAGCGACGTCTGCGCGCCCTTGAGCCAGAAGGCCAGGTTGTCCGTCGCCGTCTGGGGCGCGATGCCGAACGGGTGCTCGGGGTCGAAACCATGGTTCGGGGGCCCCTTGAGCGGCAGGCCGCCACCCAGGGTGTCGAGGTAGGCGCTGGGCAGCACGGTCTCGGTGGAGACCCCGAAGATCTTCATGATCGAATCGGCGAAGACCGCGATGATCACGAAGAAGAGGACGACGGCCGCACACACCACCGCGATCTTGTCCTTGGCCAGGCGACCGAGCGCGATACGCATCGGCGACTTGCCGGTGATCGAGTCCTTCTTCGTGGCCTGGGGGTCGGGACGGTGATCGTCCTCGGCGAGGGTGCCCAACTTCTCGGGCTCGGCCGGCTGTGCCGTCATGCTCTCCCCATCATCGTCCGAGGCCGGTGCGAACCGGTCTGCGCCACGTGCGCGCCGCCGGTGACTCTATGTGACACGGACTGCACCTTCGATCACCCCTGCGTAACGATCTGGTCTCAGGGTCCGGCCGTGCTTTGCTGCCTGGTCGGCTGATCATGCAGGGGTGTCGGCCGGCTTCGGGGGCGCGGCGTCCACACCGGCCTCCTTGCGCTGCTGGGGCGTGATCGGGGCCGGGGCGGCGGTCAACGGGTCGTACCCGCCACCGGACTTCGGGAAGGCGATGACGTCGCGGATCGAGTCCGTGCCGGCCAGCAGCGCGCAGATCCGGTCCATGCCCACCGCGATGCCGCCGTGCGGCGGTGCACCGAACTTGAAGGCGTCGAGCAGGAAGCCGAACTTCTCCTCGGCCTGCTCCTCGCTCAATCCCATCACCTGGAAGACGCGCTTCTGCACGTCCTCGCGGTGGATACGCATCGACCCGCCACCGAGCTCGTTGCCGTTGCAGACGATGTCGTAGGCGTAGGCCAGTGCGCTGCCGGGGTCCGTGTCGAAGGTGTCGGCGAACTCCGGCTTGGGGCCGGTGAAGGCGTGGTGCACGGCCGTCCAGGCGCCGGCACCCACGGCGACGTCGCCGCTGGCCACGGCGTCCGAAGCGGGCTCGAACATCGGTGCGTCGACCACCCAGGTGAACGCGAACGCGGACTCGTCGATCAGGCCGCAGCGGTGGCCGATCTCGAGGCGGGCGGCGCCCAGCAGGGCCCGGCTGGGCTTGGTGGCACCGGCGGCGAAGAAGATGCAGTCCCCCGGCGCCGCACCCACGTGCGCCGCCAGGCCGGCCCGCTCGGCGTCGGTCAGGTTCTTGGCGACCGGTCCACCCAGCTCGCCGTCCTCCTGGACCAGCACGTAGGCCAGGCCCTTGGCCCCGCGCTGCTTGGCCCAGTCCTGCCAGGCGTCGAGCTTCTTGCGCGGCTGGCTGGCGCCGCCGGGCATCACCACGGCGCCGACGTACTCGGACTGGAAGACCCGGAAGGTGGTGTCGGCGAAGTACTCGGTGCACTCGACCAGCTCGTTGCCCATCCGCAGGTCGGGCTTGTCCGAGCCGTACTTCCGCATCGCCTCGGCGTAGGTCATCCGCGGGATCGGCCGTGAGATGTCGACGTCGATCAGCTTCCACATCGCGGCGAGGACGTCCTCCATCAGGGAGATCACGTCCTCCTGCTCCACGAAGCTCATCTCGATGTCGAGCTGGGTGAACTCCGGCTGCCGGTCGGCGCGGAAGTCCTCGTCGCGGTAGCAGCGAGCGATCTGGTAGTACCGCTCCATGCCGGCCACCATCAGCAGCTGCTTGAACAGCTGCGGGCTCTGCGGCAGGGCGTACCAGCTGCCCGGCTGGAGACGGGCGGGCACCAGGAAGTCTCGGGCACCCTCCGGCGTGGACCGGGTCAGGGTCGGCGTCTCGATCTCGACGAAGTCGTGGGCGTCGAGGACGTCGCGGGCCGCCTTGTTGACCTTGCTGCGCAGGCGCAGGGCGGCGTTGGGGCCGCTGCGGCGCAGGTCGAGGTAGCGGTGCTTGAGGCGCGCCTCCTCGCCGACGTCGATGTGGTCGTCGATCGGGAAGGGCAACGGCGCCGAGGCGCTCAGCACGACGACCTCGTCGGCGATCACCTCGATCTCGCCCGAGGGCAGGTTCGGGTTCGCGTTGCCCTCGGGGCGGGCGGAGACCTGGCCCGTGACCTTGAGGCAGTACTCGCTGCGCAGGCTGTGGGCGACGGCCTCGTCCCGGACGACGACCTGGACGACGCCCGAGGCCTCGCGCAGGTCGAGGAAGGCGACTCCACCGTGATCGCGGCGGCGGGCCACCCACCCGGCGAGGGTGACGGTCTGGCCGACATGCTCGGCGCGCAGGGCGCCGGCGTCGTGGGTGCGGATCACTGGTCTTGCTCCTTGTGGTGGCGGGGCTGGGAGTGGGTCGAGTTGACCTGCGGTCGCAGGTCCTCGGCCGGGGGCGTCCAGGTGGCGGGGTCGGCCATCACCTGCTCGCCGGTGCGGATGTCCTTGACCTCGTGGCCGACCTCGCCGGCCTCGGAGGTGGTGGTGAACCAGACGAACGGGATGCCGCGTCGCTCGGCGTAGCGGATCTGCTTGCCGAACTTCTGCGCGTTCGCGGCGACCTCGCAGGGCACGCCGTTGCGGCGCAGGGCGTCGGCGATGGCGTTGCTCTCGTTGCGGGAGTCCTCGTCGACGACCGCGACGAGCACGGCGCTGGGCACCGAGCGCGACGCGGAGAGCACGCCCTTGTTGATCAACGGCACCAGGACCCGGCTCACGCCGAGCGAGATGCCGACGCCGGGGTACGTCGTCCGGCCGTCGCTGGCCAGGGCGTCGTACCGTCCGCCGGAACAGATCGAGCCGAGGCTCTCGCTGCCCTCGAGGCGGGTCTCGAAGACGGTGCCGGTGTAGTAGTCGAGGCCGCGGGCGATCGAGAGGTCGGCGACGATCGAAACCTGGTCGGTCACCAGCGGTGCGCAGCCGCGCATCAGCTCGGCCAGCTCGGCCAGGCCCTCGTCGAGCAGCTCGTGGGAGACCCCGAGCTCACGGACCCGGTCGACGAAGCTGTCGTCCTCGGTCTTGATCGTCGCCAGTGCCAGGCACTGGTCGGCCTGATCTCCGCTGAGGCCGACCTCGTCGACCAGCAGGCCGCGGACGGCCTCGACCGGCAGCTTGTCGAGCTTGTCGATCACCCGCATGACCTCGTCGACGTCGCCGGCGCCCAGACCGGTGTAGAACCCCTGGATCAGCTTGCGGTTGTTCACCTGGAGGCGGAACGCCGGGAGCACGTCGAGGCGGGTCAGCGCGTCGATCATCACCGTGGCGATCTCGACGTCGTGGTGGAAGGGCAGGGTGTCGCGCCCGACGATGTCGATGTCGGCCTGGGTGAACTCGCGGTAGCGGCCCTCCTGAGGCCGCTCACCGCGCCACGCCTTCTGGATCTGGAAGCGCCGGAACGGGAACTCCAGCTTGCCCGCGTTCTCCAGCACGTAGCGCGCGAACGGCACGGTCAGGTCGAAGTGCAGGCCCACCCCGGAGTCGTGCGCGGCGTCGGTCTCCTGGAGTCGGCGCAGGACGTAGACCTCCTTGGAGGTCTCCCCCTTGCGGAGCAGCTGGTCCATCGGCTCGACGGCACGGGTCTCGATCCCGGCGAACCCGTGCAGCTCGAAGGTGTGCCGCAGGGTGTCGATGACCTGCTGCTCGACGAAACGGTGCTCGGGCAGCAGCTCGGGAAAGCCGCTGAGCGGGGTGGGCTTGGCCATGCTCAGAGTCCTCGCGTCACGCGCCCGGCGGAACCACCGGCGATCAGGTCCTGCAGGAACGGGTTGGTGGCGCGCTCACGGCCGATCGACGTCTGCTCGCCGTGGCCGGGCAGGACCACGATGTCGTCGGCCAGCGGCAGCACCTTCTCGGCCAGGCTGCGCAGCATCGTGGGGTGGTCCCCACCGGGCAGGTCGGTGCGACCGATCGACCCGGCGAAGAGCAGGTCGCCGGAGAACATCACCTCGGAGATGTCCTGCTGGGCGTACGGCGAACGGAAGGTCACCGAGCCCTCGGTGTGACCCGGGGTGTGGTCGACCACGAAACGCAGGCCGGCCAGCTCGAGCTCCTGGTGATCGGCCAACTCCTGGACGTCGTCCGGTTCGGCCCACTCGTAGCTGCCACCGAGCAGCATCTGGGTGGTCTCGCGCGACATGCCGGCCATCGGGTCGGTCAGCAGGTGCCGGTCGGAGGGGTGGATCCACGCGGTGGCGTCGTACGTCCCGGCGACCGGGGCGACGCACCACATGTGGTCGACGTGACCGTGGGTGACCAGGACGGCGACGGGCTTGAGCCGGTGCTCGCGGACGACCTCGGCGACGCCGGCAGCGGCGTCCTTCCCGGGGTCGATGACGACGCACTCGGAGCCGGGGCCCTGAGCCGCGACGTAGCAGTTCGTGCCCCACGGACCTGCAGGAAAACCAGCGATGAACACCCCCGCACACTATCCATCGACCGGAGCAGCCGATGCATCGGTCTTCGGCCCCGTGCGCGCGAGCCGGTCGGCGACCGTGACTAGCATGGGCCCTGCGTCATCCAGACACGTGGACGAACGAGATCGAGCGGAGTGCACCAGTGACGAGTCATCAGTGGGGTCGAGTCGATGACGACGGGACCGTCTACGTGAAGACCGCCGACGGAGAACGCTCGGTCGGGCAGTACCCCGAGGGCACGCCCGAGGAGGCGCTCTCGTTCTTCACCGAGCGGTACGCCGCGCTCGCCTTCGAGGTCGAGTTGCTTGAGAAGCGGGTCCGCTCCGGCGTGCTCTCGCCCGAGGAGGCGACCGAGTCGGTCAAGACCGTGCACGCCCAGGTCGACGGCGCGAACGCGGTGGGCGACCTCGCCCACCTCGGCGCGCGCCTCGACTCGCTGGGCCCGGTCATCGCTACGCAGCGTGAGGCCCGCAAGGTCGAGAAGGAGCAGCGGACCGCCGAGTCGCGGGTGCAGAAGGAAGCCATCGTCGCCGAGGCGGAGAAGATCGCCGAGGGCAACGACTGGCGCAACGGCGCCAACCGGCTCCGCGAGCTGCTCGACGAGTGGAAGGCGCTCCCGCGGATCGACCGCTCCTCCGACGACGCCCTGTGGCGTCGCTTCTCGAGCGCGCGCACGTCGTACACCCGGCGCCGCAAGGCGCACTTCTCCGAGCAGCACGAGAAGCGCGAGGCCGCCCAGGTCATCAAGGAACGGCTCGCCACCGAGGCCGAGGGCCTGGCCTCGTCCACGGACTGGGGAGCCACCGCCGGTCGCTACCGCGACCTGATGCGCGAGTGGAAGGCCGCCGGTCCGGCCCCCCGCAACGTCGACGAGGCGCTGTGGCGTCGCTTCCGTGGCGCCCAGGATGCGTTCTTCGGGGCCCGCGACGCCGCGGCCGCCGAGGAGGACCAGGCCTTCGCCGCGAACGCCGAGGTCAAGGAGGCCCTGCTCGTCGAGGCCGAGGCACTGCTCCCGGTCACCGACCTCGACGCCGCCAAGAAGGCCTTCCGCGACATCGCCGAGCGCTGGGACGCGGCCGGCAAGGTGCCGCGGGACCGGATGAAGGAGCTCGAGGCCCGGATCCGCAAGGTCGAGCAGGAGATCCGCGGGGTCGAGGACGACCAGTGGAAGCGCTCGGACCCGGAGAAGTCGGCGCGCGCGGACGACATGGTCAGCAAGCTGCAGACCGCCATCGAGCAGGTCGAGGCCGACCTGGCCACGGCGAAGGCGGCCGGCAACGAGAAGAAGGTCAAGGAGCTCGAGGAGAACCTCGAGTCGCGGCGCGCCTTCCTCGAGATGGCCCGTCGGGCCTCGGACGAGTTCTCCGGCTGAGTCTCGACTCCGCCCCCTCCCTTCCCCCTGTAACGCGGTGTTCTTGACGCTGCGGGGGCGGCGTACGCCGTACTCAGCGTCAACAGCACCGCACCAGGGCGGATGTCAGGAGAATGTCCGGGGATGCTCGATCTCCCGACGTACTCCGGCGTCACTGGGGGTGGGCGTCGGGCCGCTCTGGCTGGCCGCCGCAGGTGCCGGGGCGACGGGCGCCGGGAACAGCTCCTCGCTCCGGGTGCAGGCCGTGAGCCCCAGCAACAAACAGCAGGTGAGCACCGCGATGGCGCGGCGACCCGTGAACGACATGTGAGCTCCTCGCCCGCCTGACCGGCGAGTCGGCACTCGCTCGCGCAGGAGTTGTTCCAGCAGACCGACGGCCCGCCGCTCCTGGGCAACCACAACTGGCAGGTCAGCGGCTTCTGCGCAACCACAACTGGCAGGTCAGCGGAACTGGCCCACGGAGGGCGAGGGTGAGGTCGAGCCCGAGGGGGACGACGAGGGTGACGACGAGGGCTTGGGTGTCTTCGAGGGCTTCGGGGAGCTCGAGGGCGGCGGCGGGTCGAACGTCGCCACGATCAGCCGCGACGTCTTGCGCGCCAGCCCCTTCGTGCCGACCCCGAACCGGAACTGCAGCTCCTGCTGCTGGTCCACGTCCGGCCGGTCGAAGGCCTCCAGCAGCGCCCAGAGAGACGCCGGGCCCGCGGTGTCGGCGAGGTACTCGCAGGCCCACCAGGCCAGCGCGTAGTTCGCCGCGGCGGAGTCGCTGTTGAACGAGTCGTCGCTGGGCAGCTGGTCGATGCCTTCGCGGGCCGCCTCCAGCGCTGCTCCGGAGATCAGGCGGTCCTGGGGGGCCAGCGGCCGAACCGAGACGTACTCCGCGATCCCCTCGCTCAGCCAGACCGGGGCGGCGTCGTCGCGGCCGCCGACCGCCACGTGGGTGAGCTCGTGCCGCACCAGCCGGTCCCGCTGGGGTCCTGCCTGCGCGAGCATCCGCGGGTGCAGCACGAACCGGGTCGAGGCGACCGGTCCGCCGGGCCGGGCGCGCACCGGGAAGGCCACGCCGTCGAGTCGGTCCGGGTCGTCGCCGGGCAGGTCCTCGACCGAGGTCAGGAACGTCGGCGTGGACAGCGCGTAGACCACCACGGCGCCGGACCAGGCATAGGGCACCGATCCGCTGACCTGCCGGATCCCCTCCTCGACGGAGGAGACGATCGAGGGGGCCTGGCCGACACTCTGCGGATCGAAGATGCCGAGCACCCCGGCGCCCGAGCGCACCACGATCGGTCCGCTGTCCCAGGGTTGGGGCCGCACGTCGTGCTGGACCTCCCAGCCGAGATCGTCCACCGAGGCCAGCCGGAACCGGGCCGCCTTCTTGCCGACCGGCTCGAAGCGGTACCGGTCCGAGGAGGCGACCGGCCGGTCGTCGTACCCGGCGAGCTGCATGCGCAGCGTCACCACCACCCAGTAGCCGCCGCCCTCACGGACCAGCGATCCCCGGTCGAAGGCGTAGCTGAAGTGCTCCAGCGGCAGCTGCGCGAGGTTGGCGAAGTAGGTGCGCTGCTGGTTGAGCAGCGCCTGATCGTCGCG
The DNA here is from genome assembly GCF_041600255.1 of Nocardioides sp. Lineage (GTDB taxonomy): Bacteria > Actinomycetota > Actinomycetes > Propionibacteriales > Nocardioidaceae > Nocardioides. The sequence continues at coordinate 54,711 of NZ_JBFIKK010000002.1, forward strand.
CAGGACGCCGCCGATGAAGGCCGACAGGTCGCCCTGTCGTACGGCGCTCGCTCGGCGCCTCAGGGTCTTGCCGATCGCCTTGACCACGTCCGGCTGCGCCAGCAGC
>NZ_JBFIKK010000003.1:0-54709 GCF_041600255.1 Nocardioides sp.
GAGTGGGGCCACAGCGAGGCGCCCCGACGTCAGTGGCCGACCCGTCTGAAGCGGCTGGTCAAGCGAGCGGCGATCAAGAAGGGCTACGTGCGGCGTCCCGGTGCGCGGACGACCGGATCTCGCGGTCAGGTGGGGCAGTCGTGGAGCGACTTCTTCGATGGCCTCGTCGACGCGATCGACTGCATCGCGCCGGGCGCCGAGTCGTCCTGCCGGCGCGATCTGGACCAGGTCGGTGGCCTGGGTCGCTCAGCGCGGGTCGCGCTGAAGTGTGGTGGGATGGCGGTGATCGTCTACTACTCGGGAGGCACGGCCTTGGCGGCGATGGGTGCGGGTGTCACGGCCTGCTACTGGGACGAGGCCTGGAGCGCGTGGGAGTGACGACCAGGCCGACCAACCGGTGGCTGCAGCCACGCCAACGCCGGCTCGGACCGCTGGGCACCGGACTCGTGGTGATGCTCGCATTCGTCCTGATGGACGTCCTGACGAGTGTGCTGTTCGGAGAGCTCGACGACTTCGCCCTGAGGCGCTCACTGACGGTGGCGATGCTGTCCGGTGTGACCGTGTGGCTCGTGGTGTCGTTGGTGGAGCGTCGCCGACGACGTGGGCAGACGTCCGACTCAGCAGCTACGGCTTCACGGACCCGGATCTGAGCGCGGGTGGGGCCCCCTTTCCGCCGTACCGGCGTATCGCCGATAACTGACATTATGTCAGGCCATCCGGGTGGAACCCCTCTTGCCAGCCCGCGACCGACGCCTGCTTCCCCACCTGTTCTGTCGCTTCCATGGCGTTGCAACCCCGTGGAAGCGACAGGATCCCCGGAGATCCGGGGATCCCGACAACCCAGCACCACCACGGGTTACCGTGACGCCGTGACTGCGCCGACCTCCTCGTCCACCGACACCCAGGACGACGCAGCCTTCTTGCGGAGCGAACTCCAGGCGACCCGCTGGATGCTCGACCTGGCCACCTCGCTCAACGAGACCCGCTCGGAACAGGGCATCCGGTCTCGACTCAAGCGGCTGATGGCCCAGGTCGAGGGCTCGACGGGCGCCGACCTGCACGTGCCCCCGGCCTGGCACGGCTCCCCCGACCACCCCGACCACTCATTCACCAGCGCCCTGGAGCGCTGCGGCGCCAGCTCGTCGCTCGTGTGGCAGCCCTCGGACACCACGCCGGACGACACCTCGGGCACCCTGTTCGTCCCGGTGGTCGGCCCGACCGGTCTGCTCGCGATCCTGAGCTGGGGCTGGCGCCGGCGCCCCGATCTCGAGGATCCCTCTCAGACGGCCCGGTTCGCCGCCATCGCCCGCCACGTGGCCGCCTCGCTCGAGCGGGCCCAACTCCTGGAGCGTCGGACCGGGATCGCCATGGGCCTGCAGTCGGCGATGCTGACGCCACTCCCCCGCGTCCCTGGTCTCGAGCTCGCCGCCTGCTACGTGCCGGCCTCGGACGACGAATGGGTCGGGGGCGACTGGTACGACGCCGTCGTGCTGCCGGCCGACGACCGTCACGACCTGCGGGTGGCGGTCACCGTGGGCGATGTGATGGGCCACGACCTGCCTGCGGCGGCGATGATGGGCCAGGCCCGAGCCCTGCTGCGCCAAGCCGCCCAGCAGCACGCGGACCATGGTCCGGCTCTGATGTTCGAGCGCTTCGAGGAGACCTGCACCGAGCTCGGGGTGGCCGCCAGCGGCAGCGCTGTGCTCGCCTGCCTCGAGCGCTCCCGGACGACCGGCGGCTGGTCCCTGCGCTGGACGTCCGCGGGCCATCCACCCCCGATCGTGGTCGACGCCCACGGCACCGTCCGGCGTCTCGAGCTGACCGCCGAAGCCCAGGGCATGCTGTTCGGGTACCGCGACGTGTTCGACGGCGCGCGCGTGGAGTCCCACCTTGCCCTGCAGCCGGGCGCCACCGTGCTGTTCTACTCCGACGGGGTCATCGAGATGCCCGGACTCACCCTCGAGTCCCAGATGGACGAGCTCGGCGACGTGCTCGAGAGCGAGCACCACCGCGGCCCCCAGGCAGTCGTGGACTCGATCAGCATGAACTTCGGCACCGGGTACGACGACATCGTCGCCTTGGCCGTGCGACTCCCCGCCGACGCCTGAACGCTGCCCTCACATCGCCTGCCCTCACGTCGCGGGCAGCAGCAACCACCGTCCACCCAGGACCAGACAACCGAGGGTGAGCAGCAGGAAGGACCCGACCCAGACCAGCGCCGGCACCCGGGTCAACCGCGCCAGGACGTCCGCGTCGGAGGTCCGGCTGCGCGACCGCCGTCGGTGGCCCTGCAGCTCGAGCACCGCGCGCGGGGCCGCGATGAGCAGGAACCAGGTGCCGACGTACGCGGTCGCCACCTGCACCTCCTCGGCCGCCCACCAGGAGACGGCGCCCACCGCGATCCCGGCCACGCCCACGGCATAGAGCCCGTAGAAGTTGCGGATCTGCACCAGCAGCAGCGCGAGCAGCAGGACCGCGAGCCAGAGCGCCGCAAGGGCATGCCGCTCGCTGAGCAGGAAGGCCGCACCCAGCCCGGCCAGCGCCGGTCCGGGATAGCCGGCGAAAGCCGTGACCACCATGCCCGGACCACTCGACCTCCCGCGCGAGACGGTCAACCCGGAGGTGTCGGAGTGCAGCCGGATCCCGGCGAGACGCCGCCCACTGAGCACCGCGGCCACGGCGTGGGCGCCCTCGTGCGCGATCGTGACCACGTGGCGTCCGATCGACCACGTGCCGGGGACGGCCACGAGGACCAGTGCCGCCACCCCGGTGAGCAGCACCAGGCGAAACTCCGGGGCCGGCTGGGTGCCGACGAGGTCGTTCCACACGCGGCTGAGGACTCCGGTCATGGCCACACCGTAGAGGCACGCCTAACCTGAGTCCCATGACCCGCTTCCCCTTTGCCTTCTCCCCCGCCTACCGCGCCGCCTCCCTGCCGTTCGGCGTCCTTCCCGGCACAGCCTGGGCCGAGGTGGAGGACGACGAACTGCGCTGCCGCTTCGGCATCTGGCGCCTGTGCACCCCCCTGAGCAACATCGCCTCGGCCCAACGCTCTGGCGGGTTCTCGTTCGTCAAGGCAGCCGGCCCGGCCCGGCTGTCGCTCGCGGACCGCGGCGTCACCTTCGCCACCAACGGTGACGACGCGGTCTGCCTGCGCTTCCACGAGCCGGTCAAGGCGATCGACCCCACGGGTCTGCTGCGCCACCCGGGGGCGACGCTCACGGTGGCCGACCCGGACGCCTTCCTGGCCGCCGTGGGGATGGCGTGAGCGAGACCCCCTCCCCCGGGCACCGACGCCCGGACGGCGTCGACGACGCGACCGTCGCGGCGCTCGGCAAACTCTCCGAGGCGCTGGAGGCGGTGGAGGTGGCCCGCGGGCACCTGTATGCCTTCCACCGGCTCTGCGGGACCGCGGACCTGACCCTGGGCACGGCCGTCGAGGAACTGCGCGACGCCGGCCACGGCGAGCTGGCCGACCGGATCTCCGACGAGCTCGTGGGCCGCAACGTTCTTGACGGCAGGTGGAGCTTCCAGATCGTCGAGGAGTACGACGCGACGTACTGGACGACGTTTCGCACCCTGGAACGTGAGGCGCGCGAAGCACTCGTGCACGGTCGCCAGCACCTGCACGAGGCCGAGATGAAGGAGGAGCGCCGCACCCGGGGACACCCGCACCACACCGCGCGACCGTCCGGGTCCGGCGCACCGACCGGGACCTAGCCCTCGCCACCGACGCCCACCTAGGTTGGGCGCATGGCACTGGTTCCCTGCGTCACTCTCAACGACGGCACCTCGCTGCCGGCGATCGGCTTCGGCACCTACCCCCTGACCGGCGACGACGCGGTTGCTGCGGTCGAGTCCGCGATCGGCTGCGGCTACCGACTGCTGGACACGGCCGTGAACTACGGCAACGAGGTCGAGGTCGGCGAGGGCATCCGGCGTTCCGGGATCGCCCGCGAGGAGCTCGTGGTGACCAGCAAGCTCCCCGGCCGGGCCCACGGGTACGACGAGGCGGTGGCGAGCGTGCGGGACTCCCTGGCGCGGCTCGGACTCGACCGCATCGACCTGCACCTGATCCACTGGCCCAACCCTCGGGTGGGCCGGTACCTCGACGCGTGGCGGGCGCTCGTCGACCTGCAGAAGGACGGCCTGATCCGGACCGTCGGCGTCTCCAACTTCACCTCCGAGCACCTACGGGTCGTCATCGACGACACCGGCGTGGTCCCCGCGGTGAACCAGATCGAGCTGCACCCGCACTTCCCCCAGCCCGAGATGCGGACCGAGCACGAACGCCTCGGCATCCAGACCGAGTCGTGGAGTCCGCTGGGCAAGCGCCAGGCACCCTTCGGCGCACCGCCCGTGGCCGCTGCCGCCGAACATCACGGCGTCACCCCCGGCCAGGTGATCCTGCGCTGGCAGGTCCAGCTCGGCTCGGTGCCCATCCCCAAGTCCGCCACCCCGAGTCGTCAGCAGGAGAACCTCGACGTCTTCGGGTTCACCCTCTCCGTCGACGAGATGACGGCGATCAGTGCGCTGGCCCGCCCGGACGGTCGCCTCTTCGGCGGCGATCCGGACACCCACGAGGAGCAGTGATGCCGGCCACGCCGTACCTCTGTGTCGACCTGCCGCGGCTGCGCCGCAACATCCGGGTGGCGGCCGAGCGCGCCGACGAGGCGGGGATCGCGCTGCGTCCGCACGCCAAGACCCACAAGAGCATCGAGATCGCCAACCTCCAGCTGGCCGCCGGCGCCACCGGCATCAGCGTCGCCACGATCGGCGAGGCGGAGACGTTCATCCGCAACGGGGTCCGCGACGTCCTGATCGCCTATCCGCTGTGGCTCGGAGACGACGCGGGTTCGCGGCTGCTCGACCTGGCCCCTGACGCCCGCCTCGCCATCGGCATCGACTCGCCCACCAGCGCCGCCAACGCCGGCCGTCTGCTGGGCGGCTCGAGTGTCGAGGTGATGGTCGAGGTGGACTGCGGTCAGCACCGGTCGGGGTCCCTGCCCGATCAGGCCGGGGAGATCGCCCTGGCTGCCCAGCGCTCCGGCCTCACCGTGCGTGGCGTCTACACCTTCCCGGGGCACAGCTACGCCGTCGACGCGCAGGAAAGCTCGGCGCGGGACGAGGCGACCTGCCTGAGGACCGCCGTGGAGTCGATGCGCGCCGCCGGCATCGAGCCCCAGGTGGTCAGCGGCGGCTCCACCCCGTCGCTGCGGTTCACCGACGCGTCCGTGGTCAACGAGCTTCGCCCCGGCGTCTACGTCTTCGGCGACGCCCAGCAGTGGGAGCTCGGGGTGATGGACCCCTCCGAGATCGCTCTGACCTGCCGGGCCACCGTGGTCAGCCACGCCGGCGACCGGTTGGTCCTCGACGCCGGGAGCAAGGTGCTGGGCGCGGACCGGGCGCCCTACGCCACCGGACACGGACGGCTGCCGCACTACCCGGAGGCTCGCATCGTGCTGCTCGCCGAGCACCACGCGGTCGTCGACCTGGCCGGAGCGGCCCTGCCCGCCCTGGGCAGCCAGGTCGACGTCGTGCCCAACCACGTCTGCAACGCCGTCAACCTCGTGGACACGCTGTACGCCGAGGAGTCGGGCGAGCTCCGACCGTGGCAGGTGGCTGCCCGCGGACTCAACAGCTGAGGGCTCGCCTACCATCGACCCCATGTTGAAGCGACCCCTCGCCGCCCTGGCCACCCTCGTGGCCGTCTCCGCGCTCGCCGGCTGTGCCGACGACTCCACCGACACCGCCGACGACGCCCAGGCGACCGGACCGGCCTGCACCTACACCGAGGACGGCCGCGACGCCGCCAAGGAGGTCGAGCTGCCGCCCGAGAACGCGACCGTCTCCGGCACGGTCGAGGCCACGATCGCCACCAGCGCCGGTGACGTGGTGGCCGAGCTCGACGCCGACGCGACCCCGTGCACGGTGAACTCGTTCGTCTCGCTGGCCGAGCAGGGCTACTTCGACGACACCGCCTGCCACCGCCTGACCACCCAGGGGATCTTCGTCCTGCAGTGCGGCGACCCGACGGCCAGCGGGATGGGCGGCCCCGGCTACTCCTACGACGACGAGCTCAGCGGCGAGGAGACCTACGGCCCCGGCACGTTGGCGATGGCCAACGCGGGCCCCAACACCAACGGCTCGCAGTTCTTCATCGTCTACGGCGACAGCCCGCTGCCGCCGAGCTACACCGTCTTCGGCCAGATCGACGCGGACAGCCTCGAGGTGGTCAGCGCGATCGCCGAGAAGGGCACCCAGAGCGGTGGCGGCGACGGCGCCCCGAAGGAGAAGGTCACCATCACCGCGGTCGAGACCGACTGACCCACCCGCTCAGAGCGGGAAGCCGACGCCTGTCAGCGACTCCGACTCCGCCCACAGCCGCCGGGCGAGGTCGGGGTCGCTGGCCTGTCGGCTCCGTCCCACCAGCGTCGGCCAGCCACGCATCTCTCGCGGACCGTGCGGGCCGACGTAACTGTTGCCGGGCAGGTCGAGCGTCGCGGCGTACAGCGTCGGCAGCGCACCCTGCCAGGCCGGCATCCCGACCAGCCGATGGCCGAAGTCCCCGATCCGGGTCAGCATCGCGTTCCCCGTGCCCCCGGTGATGCCGGTCGCGGTGGCGCCGGGGTGGGCGCCGGTGGCGCGCAACGTGGATCCAGCCGCCGTCAGGCGACGCTGGAGTTCGGCGAGGAAGAGCAGGTTCGCCAACTTGGAGGCGGCGTAGGCCGCGAACGGCCGGTAGCCGCGCCGGGACCAGTCGAGGTCCGTCACGTCGAGCTCGGCCGTCCGGTGCGAGGCGGACCCGATCACCACCACCCGGTCGCTCAGCGTCGGCAGCAACAGGTTGGTGAGCGCGAAGTGGCCCAGGTGGTTGGTGGCCAGCTGCAGCTCGAAGCCGTCGCCGGTGCGGGTGAAGGGCACCGCCATCACGCCGGCATTGTTGATCAGCACGTCGACCGCGCCCACTCGTGCGGCGAACGCACGCACCGAACCCAGGTCGGAGACGTCCAGCTGCTCGACCACGGCCCGGGCACCCCAGGATCGCGACACCTCGGCACCCTTGTCGGGGTTGCGGACGGCGAGGACCACGTCCGCACCGCAGTCGACGAGGCGGCGCGCCGTCTCCAGCCCGATGCCACTGGTCGCGCCGGTGATCACGAAGCGCCGTCCCGTCTGGGGCGGCACCGCGGTCCACGGTCCGACGGATCGCTTCGATGCCATCAGGCCTCCAGGATCTTCTTCAGGGCAGTCAGGTCCTTGGTCGTGGCGCGGCGCATCGCCGAGGACAGTGCGGGGGCCGCCAGCTTCGAGAAGCCGGTGGCCCGGCCGGTGTTGCGCAGCGTCATCCGGGTGCCCGGTCCCTCGGGCGTCCAGGTGTAGGTGGTCCGCATCGGGAACGGTCCCTGGCTGGTCTCCATCACCAACCGTTCACCGGGGACGAGCTCGACGACCTCGTAGGTGTAGTTCAGCTGGCGGCCCAGGAACCTGGCCGTGAAGTCCATCCTGGAGCCGACCCGCAACGGAGGCTCGGTGCGCCACTCCACGGTGCGGATGTTCTCGTACCAGGCCGGCGCGTTCGTCGGGTCGCCGGAGTACGCCGCCACGTCGGCCGGAGACCGCGCGATCAGGGTCGAGACCCGGACGTCGACGTCGTCGGCCGATCCGCGCTGGTCAGCTGCGGGTGGCATAGGTCACCGGTTCACCCAGGGCGACCGTGCGGCCCACGGTGCACAGGCGGTCACGGGTCATCTCGAGGGCGCGCGGCAGCACCTCACGCGCCTGGTCGCCGGCCTCGCCCTCCGGGAAGCGCAGGTCGAAGGTGACGGTGAGGCCGACCATGTGGTTGCCGCTCTCGTCACGGACCTTGTGCCCCTCGGCGCGTACGTCGAAGGCCTCGGCCGTCGCCCGCTTGCCCGTGATCAGGTCCACGTCGATCGCGCCGCACCCGGCCAGCGCGACAAGCAGCAGTTCGGTCGGGGTGAAGTCGGGGTCCTGGCCGGACCCCACCGGCAGCACGCCGCCCCGACCGTTGGTCGCCTTGTAGCGCAGGGGCCCGATCCGGGTCAGGTCGATGCTGCGCAGGTTCTCGTCCGTCGGGCTCTTGTCGTCCATGCGCACAGCCTGCCAGACCCGAACGCGGGGCCGCGGCCGAGCGCCGTACCCTCGCGACATGCGCACCGTCATCCGCTGCGACGACCCCGAGGTGGACCCCTACCGGTGGCTGACCTCGCTGGTCCTGCCGCGCCCGATCGCCTGGATCAGCTCGGTGGGTGCCGACGGTGTGGCCAACCTCGCGCCGCACTCGTTCTTCAGCGTGGCCTGCGCCCACCCGCCGATCGTCTCGTTCACGTCGGTGGGCGACAAGGACACCCTGGCCAACGTGCGCGCCACCGGTGAGTTCGTGGTGAACCTCGCAACGCTGGCCATGCTCGAGCTCGTCAACAACACCAGCGCGCGCTTCGCGCCCGACGTCGACGAGGCGGCGGCGCTGGGCATCTGCGTGGAGCCCAGCACCTTGGTCACCCCGATGCGCGTGACCGACTCCCCCGCCTCGCTGGAGTGCCGCCTGCACTCGACGCAGACCCTGGGCGACTCGACTCTGGTGCTCGGCGAGGTCCTCGCTTTCTCGGTGCGCGAGGAGATGCTGGTCGACGGGCGACCCGACGCCTCGCGCCTGCGGCCGCTCTCCCGGCTGGGCGGCAACCTGTGGGGGCTGCCCCCCGATCCCGTGGCAGTACGCCGGCCGGTGCAGCCCGACGAGATCGTCTGACAGTCAGACGAACACGCCGCGGGTTTGCGTCAGTAGGGGGCCTCGGAGATGGTGGAGGTTGCCCCTGCACGCCAATCGGAAGGCGAGTCATGCTCACCCTCACCGAGAACGCCAGCACCATCGTCAAGGACATCACCACCCAGTCGGGTCTCACCGAGACCGCAGGTCTGCGGATCACCGCGGAGAGTGCCCCCGAACCCACCTTCTCCGTCAGCGCCGCCGAGGCGCCGGAGCCGGGCGACCAGACCGTCGAGCAGAACGGCGCCACGGTCTACCTCGACGAGGAGGCCGCCGTGCTGCTTGACGACAAGGTGCTCGACGCCGCCGTCGACGAGGGCGGCCGGGTGGAGTTCGCCCTGGGGATGCGCGCCTGAGCCTCCCCTTCGAACGACACGAGCCCCGGGCGATCCGCCCGGGGCTCGTGCTGTCTGGTGCGTCGTACGGGTGGCTCAGCGAGCCTGGTGTCGACGCGAGCGGCGCTGCCGTCGCGCGTCCTGCTGGGCGAGCTCCACGTCCCGTAGCAGGGCCCGGTCCTGGCCCTGGTGCGCGCGAGCGCCGACAATCCCGTAGGCGAGGTGCAGCTGGCTGGTCATGGAGCATCATCCCCTTTCAGCCCGTTCCAGGGCCCGTGGTGCGTAATAGGTATGTTCGGTTTGTCGACCCTTACAGAGTAGCGACTCGTGAGGCCCTGTTCCGAACCGACGCGAGGGTGATCTCGGCCACCACCGCACGACTGACACAATCACCGGCATGACCACCCCCACCCGCGAGATCCACCTGGCCTCCCGCCCCACCGGACAGCCCACGCTGGAGAACTTCCGGACCGTCGAGACGGAGCTGGCCGATCCGGCGCCGGGGCAAGTCCTGGTCCGCAACACGTTCCTGTCGGTCGACCCCTACATGCGCGGCCGGATGAACGACGTCAAGTCCTACGTGCCGCCGTTCCAGGTGGGCGCGGTCCTGGACGGCGGCGCGGTCGGCGAGGTGATCGCCTCGGGCGAGGAGTCCCTCCCGGTCGGCACGACGGTCCTGCACCAGGCGGGGTGGCGCGAGCACGCGCTGATCTCCGCGAAGGCGGCGCGACCGGTCGACGTCGCCCGGGTGCCGGCCTCCGCCTACCTCGGCGTGCTCGGCATGCCCGGACTGACGGCGTACGTCGGGCTCCAGCGCATCGCCGCGATGAAGGAGGGCGACGCCGTCCTGGTCTCGGGCGCTGCCGGAGCCGTCGGCTCCCTCGCCGGGCAGATGGCCCGACTGATGGGGGCCTCGACGGTGGTCGGCTCGGCGGGATCGGCCGAGAAGGTGGCCTGGTTGACCGACGAGCTCGGTTTCGACGCGGCCGTCAACTACAAGGACGGGGCGATCGGCAAACTGCTGGCCGGGCACGGCCCGTTCGACGTCTATTTCGACAACGTGGGGGGCGACCACCTCGAGGCCGCGATCAGCCACCTGGCCGACTTCGGCCGGGTCGCCGCCTGCGGCGCCATCGCGTCGTACAACGACGAGCGCCCCTCGCCCGGCCCCCGCAACCTGATGATGCTCGTGAGCAAGCGCCTCACCCTGCGCGGCTTCATCGTCAGTGACCACGCCGACCTGGCGGCCGAGTTCCACCAGCGGGTGGGTGCCTGGGTGGCCGACGGGCAGCTGGTCTTCCGCGAGACCGTCGTGGACGGTCTGGACCAGACGCCCCAGGCCTTCCTCGACCTGCTCGCCGGCGGCAACACCGGCAAGATGGTGGTCCGCCTGCCGTGAGGCGCGGCCTCGTCGGGCGAGAGTGATGGGAAATTCTTGGCGACACGCCGAATTACATCGTTGACATTCTTCCGATCGGTTCACTCACGTCACATTCGCCCCTAGACTCCCACCCGTGCCTACCCCCCAGCGCACGCTGCACCGCGCCCTGTTCCTCGCGGTCTGTGCCCTCCTCGTCGCGCCGTTGACGGTGACCGCGCCCGCCTGGTCCGAGACCGCGCGGCCGAGCCCGGCCGACCGCCCCGAAGGCGGCGTCTCGGCCGAGGCCGCCCGGCGCGCCCCCGGCGTCACCACGCTGTGCACCGGCTACGCCGGCTGCCGGAACTCCGGTCGCGGCAACGCCGGCTACGCGCAGAACAGCGGCACGATGTACTGGCGGATGTACTCGGGCCACAACTGCACCAACTACGCCGCGTACCGGATGGTCCTCAGCGGCATGCCCAACACGCGCCCCTGGTCGGGCGGCGGCAACGCCACCTACTGGGGCACCTCGATGCCGGAGATCACCGACAAGGTGCCGGCCGTCGGAGCGATCGCCTGGTGGAAGGCCAACACCGGCCCGGCCGGCTCCGCAGGCCACGTCGCCTACGTCGAGGAGGTCGTCTCCCCCGACGAGATCATCATCTCGCAGGACAGCTGGGGCGGTGACTTCTCCTGGGCCCGGGTGGTCAAGGGGACGAGCTGGCCGAGCGGCTTCATCCACTTCAACGACGTCAAGCTCGAGAACACCGAGCGCCCCGCGGTCGACGGGCTGGCCCGCGTGGGCGCGACGCTGAACGCCTCCCCCGGCGCCTGGAACCCGAACAACGTCACCTACTCCTACGAGTGGCGCGCCGCCGGGGCGGCGATCCCCAACGCCACCGGCTCCACCTTCACCGTGCGCCGCGCCCAGGAGGGACAGCGGATCCGGGTCGTCGTGACCGCCTCCCAGCCGGGCTACCCGACCAGCACGGCCGCGTCCACCCGAACCCCGGCCGTCCAGCCCGGACAGATCACCAACACCCTGTTGCCGGTCATCAGCGGTACGCCGAAGGTCGACCAGCCGCTCAGTGCCGGCACCGGCTCGTGGAACCCCACCCCCGACTCGCTGACCTACCAGTGGTTCGCCGGCGGTCGGCCGATCGCCGGGGCCACCTCCTCGACCTTCGTGCCCGGGCCGGCGCAGGTGCAGCAGCCCCTGGCCGTCGAGGTGACCGCCGCGAAGGCGGGCTACGACTCCGTGTCGGCTCGCTCGATCAGCACGGCGGCGGTGGCTCCCGGGACCTTCACCGTGGCGCGGGCCGCGCGCCTTCTCGGCAAGCCGCGGCTGCAGGAGCTCGTCCGACTCGACGCCGGCGAGACGTCCCCCTCCGAGGCGGACGTCAGCGTCGAGTGGTTGCGCGACAACCAGCCGATCCCCGACGCCACGGGGCCGACGTACCAGCCGACCGTCGAGGACCTCGGTCGCCGGGTGGCTGCGCGGATGACGCTGACACGCGAGGGCTACACGCCCCTGGTCGTGCGGCTGCGCTCGATCGGCACCGTGCGGACCGAGCCCCGGATGAAGGTGCGCACCAAGCGCCCCGGCCGCGGCAAGCTCACGCTCGACGTACGGATGCGGGCTGCCGGACTCGACGCCGTGCCCGGGACGGTGCAGGTGGTCTCCGGCGGCGAGGTGTTGCGCGAGATCGCCCTGCGCAACGGCGCGCGCACCTTCACCCTGCGCCGGTTGCCCGAGGGCGAGCAGCGCTTCACGATCCGCTACCAGCGCACCGACCAGGTGCTGCGCACCACGACGAAGCGGACGCTGCGGATCAAGTGACCCGCGAGGCTCAGGCCTCGAGGCACTCGCTGGGCAGGTCGAACCAGCGCAAGTGCTCGAAGTCGGCGCTGACCTGGGCCGGGTGCTCCGCCAGGTCGGGGCCGGTGGCCGCGGCCAGGATCGCGGCCCCGTCGCGCAGGTGCTCGGCGAGCAGCTCCTCTCCCCCGGTGTTGCGCGAGGTCGGTCTGACCATCGCGCCGTCCGCATAGGAGATGTCGCGAAGGCTCAACGGCGGATCGACCACCCCCTTGCGGTGTCGCCACCGGCCGGTCGCCGGGTCGAAGCAGTAGTCGCCCAACAACCGCCAGCCGTCGTGCGCGACCAGGCGCACGGCGTCGACCAGGTAGTCCACGACCGCGTCCGAGATGAAGTAGTTGAAGTTGATCCGGACCCACCCCGGCTTGATCCCCTCGCACCCGCCGGCGATCTCGCGCTCGAACTCGTGGGAGCGCTCGAGGTCGATCCCCAGCAGCCGGTGGCCGTAGGGCCCGGCACACGAGCAGCCACCGCGCGACTGGATCCCGAAGAGGTCGTTGAGCAGCGCCACGACGTAGTTGTGGTGCAGGTAGCGCCCCGACGGGGAGCGCAGGACGAACGAGACGATCGAGAGCCGTTCGGCGTCGAGGTTGCCGAGCAGCTCGATGGCCGGCTCCGCCTTCCAGGCGGCCACCGCACGGCGCAGGTGGCGCTCCTCCTGCTCGCGGATCGTGTCCGTGCCCACCGCCTGCTTCAGCTGGAAGACCAGCCCGGCCCGGACCGACTCGATGATGGCGGGCGTGCCGCCCTCCTCGCGCTGGGTGGGGTCGTCGAGGTAGCGGTGGTCGTCGTCGTTGACGTAGGCGACCGTCCCGCCGCCCGGGACGTCGGGCACGCGGTTGCCGAAGAGCTCCCGCCGGGCGACCAGCACCCCCGGGGTCGAGGGGCCGCCGATGAACTTGTGCGGCGAGAGGAAGATCGCGTCCTTGTACGACGTGGGTCGCTCCGGGTCGACCGGCCCCATCGCGATGTCGACGTACGGCGCGGCCGCGGCGTAGTCCCACAGGCTCAGGGCGCCGTGCTCGTGCAACAGCGTCGCGATCGCCGCCGTGTCCGAGACGATGCCGGTCACGTTCGAGGCGGCCGAGAACGACCCCAGCTTCAGCGGCCGATCGGCGTACTTCTCGAGCTGCTCGCGCAGGTCCGCGAGGTCGACACCGCCGTCGGCGTCCTGGTGGATGGTGACGACGTCGGCGATGGACTCCCGCCACGGGATCTCGTTGGAGTGGTGCTCGTACGGGCCGATGAAGACGACCGGCCGTTGCGCGGGCGGGATGTGCTCGAGCAGGTGGTGGGCATCGTCGAGAACCGAGGGGATGCGTAGTCCGAGGATGCCGATCAGCTTCGCGAGGGCCCCGGTGCAGCCGGAGCCAGCGAAGAGGACGACCGTGTCCTCGTCTCCCCCGACGGCGTCACGGATGATCTCGCGTGCGTCCTCGCGCAGCCGCGTGGTCTGCAGCCCGGTGCCGCTGGACTCGGTGTGGGTGTTGGCGTAGCTCGGCAGGACCTGGTCGCGGATGAAGTCCTCGATGAACCCCAGGGCCCGACCCGAGGCCGTGTAGTCGGCGTAGGTGACCCGACGCGGGCCGTACGGCGTCTCCATCACGTGGTCGTCGCCGATCACCGAGTCCCGGATCAGACGCAGCAACGCCTGCTTGTCGCTGCTCTCGGTCACTGCCTGGCCTCCCGGTCCCTCGTGGAGCGTGTGTCGCCCAGTCTAGGTCCGCGGGTGGGCACGGAACGGCGGGCCGGGAGCCAGCACCCGACCCGCCGAACCGATCCCGGCTACCTGACCAGGACGCGCACCCACTTGCGACCCAGGACCACCTTCTCGGTCGGGTCGCTCAGCGTGTCGACCGTGATCGGCCGACGGCGCCCCTCCAGCGAGAGCTCGACGGCCACCTGGTCGTTGCGGACCAGCGAGGCGACGTACCGCTCGGCCTGCTCGATCGTGTGCAGGTTGCCGAGCTCCGACCACATCATGCCGCCGCCCAGCGCGCTGATCCGACCTCCGGAGCCGCCGGCCTTGCGCGGCACCATCATCCGGACCGGGACCCGGATCCGGTCGGCCGAGCTGCGCAGGTTGATGCCCAGGACGAGCTTGCGACCGGCCTTGGCGAGCGCCGGTACCTTCCGGGAGACCGAGCGCCAGGCACCCTTGCGGTACTGCTCGACGCCCACGACCCGCCAGGTCGAACTGTCGTCGTCGATGGCGTTGTCGGTGCGGACCTCGTCGATGCTCAGGTCGCTGATGGAGCTCAGCGCCCAGATCAGGTCGGCGACCGGCCAGGCGGACTCGTAGGTGATGTCCCACTCGGAGGCGTAGCGGTCCGTGGCCGACAGCTCGAACGGGTCGGCCCCGACGTGCCCGCTGATCGTCCAGTCGAGCAGCGCGGAGCCCTTGCCGTAGCCGTCCCGGACCCGGTCGTTGGTGCTGAGCACCTGGTAGAACGTGGCCGCCGGCATCGCCTCGGGGACCGACACGTGGGTCTCCCCGGTCCGGTCCCGGGTGAGGTAGGTCGCGTGCGAGGTGATGGCCGAGGTCTCCGGCAACGGGCCGAACGGGCCGGAGATCCCGCTCAGGTGGTCGTCGGTGACCGTGCCCACGGGGGAACCCAGGTTCGCCATCTTGTACGGCGACCCGACCGAATCCTCCTGGATGTAGAGCGCATCCGCCGGGTGCAGGCTCAGGGTGGTCTGGCCGAGGAAGGTCATCGGATGACCGAACCCGACCACCTCGCCGTCACACACGGACGTGGCCGTGCCCACCGCGGCCATCGTGACCGTCCCGTAGGACAGTGAGGCCGCCATGTTCCCGCCCGCCTCGATGGTCTCGGCCCCGGGTGCCTGGCCGGCCGCGCGGACCGCGCCGGCGCGGTAGGTGCTGTGTGGCAGCCACGGGTGCTGCTTGGTGCGCTTGGCCTGGGCGAGCCTGCCGGCCCGCACGCCGGAGACCCCCATGGGCATCTTGAGCTGGGCGAAGCCCTGCTCGGCCTGGGCGCGGGTGACCTCGGAGTCCCGGGCGATCGCGCGGGCCTGCTCCTTGGTCACCGGAATCCGTCGCGGGGCCACGCCGCCGAGGTAGTCGTCCATCTCCTCGAAGGGGGTGACCCCGGCGACGGGCGAGGGCCCCCAGCTGAGGCCGTAGGCCACGGCGCCGATCAGCCGCCCGTCGGAGGCGTAGACGGGCGAGCCGGACATGCCGGACCAGATCCCGCCCACTCGGTCGATCTCGGCCGAGTTCAGTCGCACCATGACCATGTCGAGGTCCGCTGCGATGCCGTCCTCGAGCACACCGAGCACCTCGCCGGTGAACGGCTCCGGCGTGGTGCCGTCGCTGACGGTGAGCCCGTTGACGGCGTCTCCCTTGGCCACGTCCGCGACCGGGAAGGGCACGGCACAGTCGGCAGGCGGGTCGGCGGACGGGTCGGGCGGCGCGGACTGCGCCGACACCGACGTTGCGGCCAGCCCGGACAGCACGAGTCCGGTGAGGGCAGCGGACGACGCGAGAGCGCGTCTACGGCCTGCAGTGAATGAGTTCCTCATGGAGCGTCTCCCCGATTCCCGAAATGAACGTTGGACGCACCATGCGCCCCCCAGATCCACTATGACAAAGGTCACAGCGGTTTGGTTGCCCTGCGGGGGCATTGATTGGGCCCCAACCTAGGGTGGTCGCCGTGACCACCCCGTTCCAGAGCCTGCGCCACACCGAGGCGCAGGCCCGCCACGACCTCCTGATCGTCGACGAGTACGACGTCCGTCTCGACCTCGCGGCGTCCGAGACCACCTTCCGCTCGACCACCACGATCCGCTTCACCTCGCACGGCGGCCCGACCTTCGTCGATCTCAAGCCCGAACGGGTCCACGCGGCCCGGCTCAACGGCACCGAGGTGGACGTGGACCTCCTCGAGCGCGGCCGACTGCCGCTGGAGACCCTGGCCGGTGGCAACGAGCTCGTCGTCGACGCCGAGATGCGCTTCCGCAACGACGGGGAGGGCCTGCATGCCTCCCTCGACCCCGCCGACGGCAAGCGCTACGTCTACGGGATGAGCTTCATGGAGGCCGCGCCCAGCATCTTCGCCTGCTTCGACCAGCCGGACCTGAAGGCGCCCTACACGCTGCACGTCCGCGCTCCGAAGGACTGGGTGGTGGTCGCCAACGCCCCGGGCGAGCAGGTGGAGCCGGGGGTCTGGGAGTTCGCCCGCAGCCAGCCGCTCTCGACGTACTTCATCACCCTGGTGGCCGGGCCCTATCACCTGATCCGCGACGAACACGACGGCATCCCGCTCGGTTTGAGCGCACGCGCCAGCCTGGCCCGCGACCTCGACGCCGACGCCGACGAGCTGTTCACGATGACCCGGCAGTGCTTCGACGAGTTCCACCGCCTCTTCGGCATCCGCTACCCCTTCGGCGACTACCACCAGGCCTTCGTGCCGGAGTTCAACGCCGGCGCCATGGAGAACCCGGGCTGCGTGACCTTCCGTGACCCGCTGGTCTTCTCCAGCCGGGTCACCCGCGGCACCCGGATCCAACGGGCCACCACGGTGGCCCACGAGATGGCCCACCAGTGGTTCGGGAACATCACCACGCCGAAGTGGTGGGACGACCTGTGGCTCAACGAGTCGTTCGCCGAGTACATGGGCAACCGGGTCACCGCCGACGTCACCGAGTACGGCGACGCGTGGACCCACAACGCCTATGCCCGGCGCCAGTGGGGCCTGATCGCCGACCAGCGACCCAGCACCCACCCGGTCGCGGGGAACGACGCCGTCGACGCCGGCACGGCGCTGCAGAACTTCGACGGCATCTCCTACACGAAGGGCTCGAGCATCCTGAAGCAGCTGAACGCCACCGTGGGCGACGAGGTGTTCTTCTCCGGCGTCGTCGACCACTTCACCCGGCACCGGTTCGGCAACGCCACCATGCACGACCTGTTCGCGAGCTGGGAGCGTGCCGGCGCGGGCGACCTCGCGTCCTTCACCGGAGGCTGGCTGCGCACCGCCGGTCCGGACACGATCGTGCTGGACCGGACCGCAGGCGTGCTGCTGCGCACTCCCCCGGCGGGCCACCCGGCCGACCGCCCGCACACCCTGCGGGTCGCCACTGCCCCGCTCGACGGCCCGTGGACGATCGACACCGTCGAGATCACCGCGCCCCGCACGTCGTACCTGACGACCGAGGGCGCGGCCGTGCTGCTCGACCCCTACGAGGACTCCTGGGCCCTGGTCCAGCCCGACCACGTCACCGTGCAGGCGCTGAAGACCCTGCTCCCGGCCACCGAGGACCGCCTGCTGCGGGCCGGCGTCTGGAACAACGTGCGCAGCGCGTTCCACAACGCCGCGATCGCCCCGGCCGACGTGCTGGACCTGATGGAGGCCGGCCTGCCCACCGAGGACAGCGACGACGCGTTGCAGTACACGATGCCGTGGCTGATCGGGCGGGTCGCCCCGCTGAGCGCCGACCCGGCCGAGTCCCTGGCCCGCATCCACGCCACCGCCCTGCACCGGCTGGCAACCGCGGAGAGCGGGTCCACCCTCCAGCTCTCCGCCTTCCAGGCCGCGATCAGCTCGGCCTCCGACGCCGGCACCCTGCGCACCTGGCTGGACGGGCGGGCCCTTCCCGACGGGATCGAGATCGATCTCGACCTACGCTGGCGGGTGCTCTTCCGGCTGGCCACCCTGGGCGACTCGGATCGCCGAGAGCTCGATGGCGCCCTCGCCGCCGAACCGACCGCCCGCTCGCGGGTGGAGCATGCCCGGTCCACCGCCGGCCTGCCGGACGCGGACGCCAAGGCGTGGGCCTGGGCCCGCTTCCTGGGTGAGATCGACGTTCCCAACTACGAACTGGACGCGATCGGGGTCGGCATGTGGCGCCCCGGCCAGGAGCACCTGACGGCGCCGTACGTCGCGCGCTACTTCGAGGAGGTGCCCGGCACCGTCCAGATCCGCAGCGGCTGGGTGCTGGCCGACACGGCCGAGTCGTTCTACCCCAGCACGGCTCTCGACACCGACACCGTCCAGCGCTCGCACGCGCTGATCGCCCGCGACGAGGTGGACCCGTCGATCCGGCGACGCGTGGTGGACCTGACCGACGACCTCGAGCGACGTCTCGCCGTCCTCGAGGCGTTCGGGGCTCGATGAGCTCCGAACCGCTCGACCCGACCGGCAGCAGGCCGCGGCGGCCGGGTCCCACGGTCCGCACCCGGGTGGTCGAGCTGGGCAGCGACGGCACCGAGCGGCGCCACGAGGACCGACTCGCGACCGAGGAGCCGCTCGAGGTCCGGCTCGCCTGGCCGGGCGTGCCCGCCCGCCGGGTCTGGCTGACCATGCGCACACCGGGTCACGACTTCGAGCTGGCCGCCGGCTGGCTCGTGCACGAGGGCATCGCAGCCGTCGACCAGATCGCCGGCGTGGCCTACTGCACCGACGCCGAGCTGGCGCCGGAGCAGGAGTTCAACGTCGTCACGGTCACCCTCACGACGCCACCGGTCGTCGAGCCCGGGCAGCGCCACGAGAGCCGCTCGACCGGGTCGTCGGCCTGTGGCGTGTGCGGCAAGGACAGCATCGCGGATGCGCTCGCCGTCTCCTCGGGCGCGCGGTGGATGGGCGGCCTTCCCGCCCCCGACGTCGTACGCCGCCTGCCGGAGGTGCTGCGCGAACAGCAGCGGACCTTCGCACGGACCGGTGGGGTGCACGCGGCCGGCCTCTTCGAGGCGGACGGCACGCTGTTGGTGGCCCGCGAGGACGTGGGCCGGCACAACGCGGTCGACAAGGTCACCGGTGCGCGGGTGCTGGCCGGGCGACCGGTGGCGGCCTCGTGCCTGGTGGTCAGCGGTCGAGCGGGGTTCGAGCTGGTGCAGAAGGCGGTCGCCTGCGGGGTCGGTGCGCTGGTCTCGGTGGGGGCGCCCACCAGCCTCTCCGCCCAGCTCGCCCGGGACAGCGGAATCGCCCTCTACGGCTTCACCTCGGCCGCTCGCTGCGTGCGTTACTCCTGACACGTCGCCCGGCCCCCGGCGTGGGGACCACGGACTGTCGGTGGTCCTTCCTAGGTTGGTCACATGCGCCTCCTCCACACCTCCGACTGGCACCTGGGCCGGTCGTTCCACCGTGAGGGGATGCTGGGGCACCAGGCGGCCTACGTCGACCACCTGCTGGAGGTGGTCGAGTCCGAGCGCGTCGACGTCGTGGTCGTCGCCGGCGACATCTACGACCGCGCCCTGCCGCCCGTCGACGCGGTCCGGCTGGCCGACGAGACACTGGCCCGGCTGGCTGCCTCGCGCGCGAAGGTGGTGCTCACCAGCGGCAACCACGACTCCGCCCAGCGCCTCGGCTTCAGCTCGCGACTGATCGACGCGGCGGGGGTCTTCATCCGCGCCGATGCGTCCGGGGTCGGCACGCCGGTCGTCCTGGAGGACGAGCACGGCCCGGTGGCGATCCACGGCCTGCCCTACCTCGACCCCGATGCGGTGCGGGAGCCCTGGGGACTGCCTGCCCGCTCGCACCAGGCCGCGTTGACCGAGGCGATGCGTCGCGTGCGTGCCGACCTCGACGCCCGCTCGGGCGCCACCCGTTCGGTCGTGCTGGCGCACGCCTTCGTGGCGGGCGCCGAACCCAGCGACTCCGAGCGAGACATCAGCGTCGGTGGGGTCTCCCTCGTGCCGACCTCCGTCTTCGACGACATCGACTACGTCGCGCTCGGACACCTGCACGGGCGGCACACCCTCACCGAGTCGATCCGCTACAGCGGCTCCCCGCTGGCCTACTCCTTCTCCGAGGCCGACCAGCGGAAGGGGTCCTGGCTGGTCGAGCTCGGCGCGGCCGGCCTGGCCTCGACCACGTTCGTCGACGCCCCGGTCCCCCGCCCCCTGGCCCGGCTCCGCGGCGGGCTCGACGAACTGCTCGCCGACCCCCGGCTCGCGGCCGACGAGGGCAGCTGGGTCCAGGTGACGCTGACCGACGACGTGCGTCCGGCTCGGGCCATGGAGCGCCTGCGTTCCCGGTTCCCGCACACCCTCGTGCTCGCCTTCGAGCCGACCTCAGGGCAGCGCGCCGGCGCACCGGCCGCCCGCCTGCAGGGTCGGTCGGACCACGACATCGCGCTGGACTTCGTGGCCGAGATGCGCGGCGCACCGGCCAGCGACGAGGAGTCGAGCCTGCTCCGGGACGCCTTCGACGCCTGTTGTGAGGACGCCGACGTGGACACCCTCCTCAGCGAGGTCGAGCGATGAGGCTGCACCAACTCGACATCACGGCGTTCGGACCGTTCGCGGAGACCGTGCACGTCGACTTCGACGAGCTCTCGGCCGCCGGCCTCTTCCTGCTCACCGGTGCCACCGGGGCCGGCAAGACCAGCGTGTTGGACGCGGTCTGCTTCGCGCTGTACGGCGACGTCCCCGGCGAGCGCAATGCGGCCAAGCGGCTGCGCTCGGACCACGCCGCTCCGGGCGTTGCCCCTCGTGTGGAGCTGGAGGCCACCCTGTCGGGGCGTCGCTTTCGCATCGTCCGCTCACCCGCGTGGGAGCGCCCCAAGAAGCGCGGTCAGGGCACGACCACCCAGCAGGCATCGGTCACGATCTCCGAACGGATCGACGGCGAGTGGACCCCGCTCTCGAGCCGACTCGACGAGACCGGTCACCTCATGACCCGGCTGCTCGGGATGAACGTCGCCCAGTTCACCCAGGTCGCGATGCTCCCGCAAGGGCGTTTCCAGTCCTTCCTGCGGGCGCGCTCCGAGGAGCGCCACCGACTGCTGCAGCAGCTCTTCCGCACCGGTCGCTTCGACGAGGTCGAGCGCTGGCTGCGCGAACGACGGCTCGCCCTGCGCCGTGAGTCCGAGACCGCCCATCAGCAGGTGGCCGACCTGGTCAGCCGGGTCAGCGAGGCGACCGACGCCGCCCTGCCCGAGAGCTGGGACGTGCGCGACCTCTCGTCCACCGCCAGCACCGGCGAGCTGAGGGCCTGGGCCGCGGGCTTGCGGGAGACCGCCGCCACCGAGAGCCGTCGCTGCGTCGAGGCCGAGGCCGCGGCGACTCGCAACGAGGCCGCGGCACGTCGGGCGCTGGACCGGGCCCGCTCCCACCTCGATCGACGGACCCGGGTCCTGGCCGCGGTCGCCGAGCGCGACGCGCTGGCGGCAGCCTCCGACGAGCACGCCGGCGCCTGCCGAGCGCTGGCCGAGCACCGCCGCGCCAGCGGCGTCGCACCCTTGCACCGGATGGCGGCAGCAGCCCGCGTCGCCCACGAGGGCGCCGAACGCGCAGCCGACGAGGCCTCTCGGAGCGCCGCCCAGGAGCTCGGCCTGCTCCTGGTCGACGAGGCCACCCTGAACGCCTCGGTGGAGAGCTCGTTGGAGCAGGCCGCCCGGGTCCGGGCCGCCCTGCCGCGGGCCCAACGCCTGCGTGCGGTCACCCGGGAGATCGGCACCGCGCAGAAGCAGCACGGTGCAGCCACCCAGCGTCTGGCCGGGCTCCGCGAGCAGGGAGCGCAACTGCCGAGGCGGTTGGCGTCGCTGCGCGCGCAGCTCACCGCGTCGCTCGAGGCGGCCGCTCGCGTGACGATCCTGCGGACCACCATCGACCAGTGCCGAGCCCGGCTCGAGAGCCACGCCCAGAGCGAGCTGCTCGAGCTCGAACTCGAGGCGGCCACCGCCGCCCTGGCCGAGGCCCGGGCGCTCACCGCCCGGGCCCGGGAGACCTGGCTCGACCTGCGGGAGGCTCGCCTGGACGGGATGGCCGCCGAGATCGCCTCGGCGTTGGTCGTCGGGGCCTCCTGTCCGGTGTGCGGTTCGGCCGAGCACCCCGCCAAGGCCAGCCCCTCGCCGGGCTCGCCGGACGCCGCGGACGAAAAGGCGGCGCTCACCGCGCTGGACGACGCCAAGGCCGCCGAACACCTGCACGACACGCTGGTGCGCGACCTCAGCACCCGCATCGCCGTCGCCCGCGCTGCCGCCGGGGACGAGGACGTCCGGGCGCTGCGCGAACGGCTGATCGAGACCGAGTCCGTCCTCGCCGAGCTGGCGCCGCAGGTCGAGGCCGTCGAGCAGCTGCGGCACGACGTCGAGGCCGGTGAGGCCGAGCGCGACCGGGTCGCCGAGCAGATGCACGCGCTGGCCACCGAGGTCAGCGCCCTCGACGAAGGTCTGGCGGCTCGCCAACGGGAGCAGGCGTCCCTGCGCGCCGAGCTGGCCTCGCTCAGCGACGGCGTGCGCGACCTGACGGCCCAGCTCGACCTCCACCAGGCGCGAGCCACCGCCGGCCGGGTCGCCCTGCGGGCGCTCCAGGAAGCTGCGGCCGCGGCCACGAGCCGGGAGGAGACGGCGGCCGCCCTCGCCGAGGCGGTTCGGGAGCGGGAGTTCGGCTCGGTCGAGGAGGCACTCGCCGCCGTGCTCGAGCCGCCGGTGCTCGCCGACCTCGAACGCCGTACCCGCGACCACGAGCGCCGGCTGGCCACCGCGACCAGCGTGCTGGAGGAGCCGGGGGCCGCCGAGCTCGCGGTCAGTGACGCCCCCGACGTGGCCGCCTTGGAGGCCGCGCACGCCGAGGCCCTGGCCGGGCTGGGCGTCGCCCGCGCCCAGCTCAGCCGCTGGCAGGGGCGCGTTCACCGCCTCGACGCCTTGGTCGCCGAGCTGGAGGCAGCTCTCCAGGCCTGGACACCGCTGCGCGAGGAGCTGGACCGGGTGACCGGGCTGGCCAGCTTCGTCGACGGCAAGTCCTCCGACAACCGGTGGCAGATGCGGCTCTCGGCGTACGTCCTGGCCTACCGGCTCGCCCAGGTGGTCGCGGCCGCCAACGAGCGACTCTCCCGGATGAGCGACCAGCGCTACTCCCTGGAACACACCGGTCGCCGAGGCGCCGGCGAGACCCGGGGCGGGCTCAGCCTGCTGGTGCGCGACGACTGGACCGGCGAGACCCGCGACCCCGCGACCCTCTCGGGTGGCGAGACCTTCGTGGTGTCGCTCGCCCTGGCCCTGGGCCTCGCCGACGTGATCACCCAGGAGGCCGGCGGTGCGGACCTCGACACCCTGTTCGTCGACGAGGGCTTCGGTTCACTCGACGCCGACACCCTCGACGACGTGATGGACACCCTCGACTCGCTGCGCGACGGCGGACGCGTGGTCGGCGTGGTCAGCCACGTCGCCGAGATGCGTGACCGCATCCCCACCCAGCTCCGGGTGACCAAGGTGCGCACCGGCTCCACGCTCGCCCTGGCCCGCTGATCGGCATCGGATAAGTTCGCCGACATGAGTGGACCCGGCCTCGATCCGACCTTCACCGCCCTGCCGTACCGATCCCTTGGCGAGACCGCGTTGGCCCGGGCCCGCGAGCTCGGGGTCACCCACGCCGACTTCCGTTTCGAGCGTGTCCGGTCCCAGCACCTGGGTGCTCGCGACGGTGTCCTGCAGAGCGCCAGCGACGATGAGGACCTCGGCTTCGCCGTACGGGTCATCCACCGTGGCGCCTGGGGGTTCGCCGCGGGTGTCCACCTCACCGAGGCCGAGGCCGTCCGGGTCGCCGAGTCAGCGGTGGCCGTGGCCCTGGTGGCAGCCGAGATGACCACCACCCCGGTCGAGATCGCCGACGAGCCCGTGTACGACGACGTCACCTGGATCTCGTCGTACCAGGTGAATCCGCTGGACGTGCCGACCTCCGAGAAGGCCGCACTCCTCACCGAGTGGACCCAGCGACTCCGCACCGCTTCCTCGGTGGAGCACGCATCGGCGTACCTGCTGCA
Organism: Nocardioides sp.; assembly: GCF_041600255.1. GTDB lineage: Bacteria > Actinomycetota > Actinomycetes > Propionibacteriales > Nocardioidaceae > Nocardioides. The sequence continues at coordinate 24,092 of NZ_JBFIKK010000003.1, forward strand.
GGTGCAGGAGAACAAGTACTACGCCGACCTGGCCGGCACGCGCACCACCCAGCAACGAGTCCGGCTCCAGCCCGGCTTCGAGGCGATGGGCAGCACGGCCGACGCCTTCGACTCGATGAGCTCGATCGCTCCCCCGGTGGGTCGCGGCTGGGAGTACCTGACCGACGGAAGCCATGACTGGGACCGTGAGCTGGCGGAGGTCCCGGAGCTGCTGGCCGAGAAGCTGGCCGCCCCCAGCGTGGAGGCGGGGACCTACGACCTCGTCATCCACCCGTCGAACCTCTGGCTCACCATCCACGAGTCGATCGGCCATGCGACCGAGCTCGACCGGGCCCTGGGCTACGAGGCCAACTACGCGGGCACCTCGTTCGCGACCGTCGACCAGTTGAACTCGCTGCAGTACGGCTCCCCCATCATGAACGTCACCGGTGACCGGCAGGTGGAGCACGGCCTCGCGACCGTGGGCTACGACGACGAGGGTGTGGCCACCCAGACCTGGGACATCATCCGGGACGGGGTCCTGGTGGGTTACCAGCTCGACCGGCCGATGGGGCGGATGCTCCCGGAGCTCAACGAAGGGCGCTCCAACGGCTGCGCCTACGCCGACTCCCCCGGCCACATCCCGATCCAGCGGATGGCCAACGTCTCCCTGCAGCCCGCTCCCGACGGTCCCTCGACCGAGGAACTGATCGGACGCGTGGAGCGCGGGCTGTACGTGGTCGGCGACAAGTCCTGGTCGATCGACATGCAGAGGTTCAACTTCCAGTTCACCGGTCAGCGGTTCTACCGCATCGTGGACGGTCAGCTCGCCGGCCAGGTCCGGGACGCGGCGTACCAGGCCACCACCACGGACTTCTGGAACTCGCTGGAGGCCGTCGGCGGTCCCCAGACCTGGGAGCTCGGTGGCGCCTTCAACTGCGGCAAGGCCCAACCGGGCCAGGTCGCCAGCGTCAGCCACGGCTGTCCGACCTCGCTGTTCCGCGACGTCCGTATCCTCAACACGAACGACGAGGCAGGCCACTGATGACCCTCCCGATCACGCCCCAGTCCCTGGTCGAGCAGGCGCTCGTCTCCACCACTGCGGACGACTGCGTGGTGATCGTCCGGGACACCACCAGCGCCAACCTGCGGTGGGCCAACAACACGCTGACTACCAACGGCGTCGCCCACCAGATCGCGGTCACGGTGGTGTCGTTCGTACGACGGACCGACGGCGTGGCCACCGGGTCGGTGAGCGGCAGCGCAACCACCCCGGCCCAGGTCGCCGCGCTGGTGGAGTCCGCCGACGCGGCCGCACGGGCGGCCTCCGCAGCCGAGGACGCCCAGGACCTGGTGCGCGACCGGGTCTCGGACGACTGGGACAAGCCCGCGGTGACCACCGACATCCACGTCTACGACTCGTTCGCCCCGGCGCTGGGCGAGGCGTTCGGCCGGGCGTCGTCCGGGGGCCGGGTGCTCTACGGCTTCGTGGACCACCAGATCACCACCACGTACCTCGCCTCCACCACCGGGCTGCGACTGCGGCACGTCCAGCCCACCGGGCACTATGCGTGCACCGGCAAGACCGCGGACCTCTCGCTGAGCGCCTGGGTGGGTGGCGCCACCCGGGACTTCGCCGACGTCGACGCGCAGGCGATGGAGGCCACCCTCGAACAACGCCTCGGCTGGGGTGCCCGCCGGGTCGACCTGCCGGCCGGTCGCTACGACACGATCCTGCCGCCGAGCTCGGTGGCCGACCTGATGATCGACGCCTACTGGTCCGCCGGTGCTCGAGTGGCCCACGAGGGCCAGTCGGTCTACAGCCGACGCGGGGGCGGCACCCGAATCGGGGACGACCTGGTGAAGCCCGGCGTGCACCTGTGGTCCGACCCGTCCTACCCGGGGCTCCAGTGCGCCCCGTTCGCAGTGGCCAGCTCTTCCGACAACGAGCAGTCCGTCTTCGACAACGGTCTCCCTCTGGGGCGGACCGACTGGATCCGCGACGGACGGTTGACGTCACTGCTGCAGACCCGGCACTCCGCCGGACTCACCGGCCAGCCGGTGACCCCCGGGATCGACAACCTGGTGCTCTCGGTGGACGGCGCCACCGGCAGCATCGACGACCTGGTCGCCGGTACCGAACGCGGGTTGTTGCTGACCTGCCTGTGGTACATCCGCGAGGTCGACCCGCAGAGCCTGCTGCTGACCGGCCTGACCCGCGACGGGGTCTACCTCGTGGAGAACGGCGAGGTCACTGGCGCGGTGAACAACTTCCGGTTCAACGAGAGCCCGATCGACCTGCTGAACCGGTTCTCGCACGCCTCGGCGACCGAGCTCAGCTTCAGCCGCGAGTGGGGCGACGAGTACTTCTCGCGTACGGCGACGCCGGCGTTGCGGGTGCCGGACTTCAACATGTCCAGCGTCTCGCAGGCGATGTGATGCTCGATTCACTGGTTAACCAGTGAAATGAGCACTTCACCCAGATAACTCCCCGGGTGAAGTGCGGGTTCTCTGGGTGAGGTCGACGGCAGCCACCCCTAGCTCTCGACCGAGGTGCGCAGCAGGTTCGCCTCCGGCGCGAGGTGCAGCACCCGCTGCGGGAACGCGATCACGACGCCAGCGGCGTCCAGGTCCCGCTTGACCGCCACCGCGACCTCACTGCGCACCCGCCACAGCACCGCGTTCGGCGAGTGGTGCCAGAAGCGCAGGGCCACGTTGATCGTGCTGTCCCCGAACTCGTAGACCCAGGCCTCGGGTCCCGGTTCGTCGTGCACGTCCCCCACCCCGGCCGCGGCCCGGATCATCAGTTGCCGCGCGGCATCCAGGTCCGTCTCGTAGTCCACCCCCACCACCAGTTCCGTACGTCGCGCCTCGCCGCGGGTGTAGTTGGTGATCGGTGCCTCGAGCACCTTGGACGCCGGAACCACCACGTCGTTGCCGTCGAACGTCACCAGGCGCACGGTGCGCAGGTTGATGTCCACCACGCGCCCTTCCAGGTCGTTCGTGGCGATCTGGTCGCCGCGGCGGAACGGGCGCCGAACCTGCAGGATGATCGAGGCGATCGCGTTCGAGAGCACCGACTGCACCGCCAGGGCGACCGCGATGCCGCCGATCCCCAGCGCACCCAGCAGCGGGGTGACCTCGATTCCCAGCGTCTTCAGGATATAGAGGACGACCGCCGAGAGCGCGAGCACCTGCAGGAACCGTCCGAGCAGCTGCGCCGCCTCCGGATCGGAGTCCCCGCCCCGGAAGGCCCGGACGACCACCCGTCGCACGAGTGAGGCCGCCACCACGCCGAGCACCAGGATGCCCGTCGCGACAAGGAGCTGCCCGACGGTGAGACCGGCGAAGAGTTCATCGTCCATCGCACGAGTGTGCCGCACAGCACACCCCGCCTGCTGCAACCCCCGAACCACAGGGCGCGTCTTGGTGGGGTATCGCAACACTCACCCCAGGAGCAGAACCATGACCACCAGCCACCGGCGCCAGCTCTCCGGCGCCCTCGCCCTGATCGCGGTCCTCGCGGTCGGCGCGGCACTTCTCGTCGCCTTCGGCGCCCGTCTGCCGATCGCCTCGGCCCTGACCTCTCCCGGAGGGTCGTCCACCGGTGGACCGACCACCTCCGACAACACCGACCGCGGCCAGGTCAACACCGCCAACCAGGTCCGCGAGCGCGGCAACGCGATCCGCTGCACCGCCCAGCTCGCCGGCCACGAGGCGTACGTCGAGCTCTACGAGAACAGCCACTACGGCAACAGCGTGCAGATCGTCCTCGACGACGACGGCCTCGGCGCCGGTCGCGAGGTCGTGAGCCCACTCGTCACCGGCGAGCAGGTGCACGGCTCCGTCGTCGTCGACGGCACCCGTGCCGTGGTCTCGGGCCCGGCCACCCGCAACGCCGACAAGATCCCCGTCGCTGAGGAGTTCGACCACGCCGGCGAGCACCTCACCACGAGCGGCTTCCGCCGGAGCCTGACCACCGACCTGACTCTGCGGTACGGCGCCAGCACGGTGCCGCTGTCCTGCGACGACGCGTTCCACTTCGTCCTCGACGTCACCCGCGAGAAGACCACCGACTGACCACCCAGACCACTCATCACCACCAGGAGAACACCATGACCACCCACCCCTTCGTCCGAGCCACCGCCCTCGCCGTCGCCGCCGCCGGTCTCACAGTCCTCACCGCCCTCGCCCCGGTCCACGCGTCGCCGACGTCCTCCCCCACCTCCGGGGAGCGCGCCGAGAGCTCCACCCAGCGCGAGATCGGCAACGTGATCGAGTGCATCGGCCGGATCAACGGCAAGCGCGCCTACGTCAGCCTCTATGAGAACGACCAGTACGTGAACGTGATCCAGGTCGTCATCGGGGACAACGGCAACGGTCACAGCCGTGAGGTCCCGCGCGGCTTCATCGACGACCGCACCGTCCGCGGATCCGTCCAGATGGACCGTCAGCGAGCCGTGGTCCGGGGCACCGCCCGTCGTGTCGGCAAGAAGATCCCCGTCCACGAGGAGATCGAGAACGACGCCGGCCAGCGGATCACCATCGACGGATTCCAGCGCCGCATCGTGGCGGACCTGACCCTGCGTCACGGCCGGGCCAGGAAGCCGCTCACCTGCGACACCGCCTTCCACTACAACCTGAAGGTCACCAAGGAAGACCTGAACGAGGAGTGAGAACGACCCTCAGCGACCCGGATGCCCACCAGGAATGGGCGCATCCGGGTCGTACGGCGTCCGGGTGTAGATGAAGGTGGCGATCTCGAGGTGGCTGACCGCCCCGTCGGCCCGGCGTACGACGTGCAGCGTCTCGCCGGCGTGGTAGCCGCTGATCCCCCGCACCCGGTCACCGACCACGGCGAAGCGGTACTTCTCCTCCACCCCGCCACGCCGGGCCACCAGGTGCGTGCCCTCCATCGCGAAGACGAACGGCGTGTTGCCCCAGTGCCAGACCCCCAGGGCGTCGACCAGTTCGGCGGGCACCTCCGCGGTCGGCTCCCACACCGGTGCGATCGTCGGCTCACAACGCTCCAGCTCCTCGAGCAGCGTGATCGCCAGGTCGGTCGGCGAGGCACCGGTGGTGGCGTTGGCCAGCACCGCCGCCGCCGTACGCCGATCCCGGTCCACCAGGCACGCCGCCAGGAACCCCGGCATCGAGCCGCTGTGCCCGACCAGCATCCCGGCCCCACCGGAGAACAGCTGGAACCCCAGCCCGTGCGCGTAGCCCAGGCGGTCGTCCCGGTCGCCGGCCTGCGGGTGGCTGGCCAGCAGCAGCCAGTCGAGCTGCAGCACGTCCGGGTGGCCGTCGAGCAGGAACTGCGCGTACCGGCCGAGGTCGGAGACCGTCGACCACAGCTGTCCGGCTGGCGCCATCGCGCCCGTGTCGGTCGCGGGCTCCGCTACGAGCGTGCCGGCGTAGGGGTGCACGCTCCACCCCTGGGCGGCCGCGCCGTCGGGCAAATAGGAGGTGCGCGTCATGCCGAGGGGATCCAGGATCCGCTCCTGCACGCACTGCACCCACGACTGCCCGTGCAGCCGGGCCGCCACCTCCCCGAGCAGCCCGTAGCCCAGGTTGGAGTAGTGGAACTGCTGCCATGGGGCGAAGGCAGCGCCCGCGCCGTCGTTGAGCGCGGTCAGCTCGGCGAAGTCGAGCCCGGCGCTGCGCTCCCACCAGGAGCCGGCGGGCTCGGACTGCATCCCGGAGCTGTGGGCCAGCAGGGTCCGGACGGTCCGGTCGGCGTACCCGACCTCCCCGAGCACCGTCGAGGCCGGGTCGTCCAGGTCGAGTCGCCCGTCGCGGACGAGCTGGAGCACGAGGACCGCGGTCAGCGTCTTGGTGATCGACCCGATCCGGAACTGCACGTCCGCCGGGTCGTGGCCGGGCACCGGGTCGGCGCCCCGACTGCTCGACCAGACCGTCTCGCCGTCGCGCACGAGTCGGGCCACCAGCGAGGGCAACCGACCCAAGGACTGGGCACGGGCGAGATGGGCTTGGAGGCGGCGACCCGTGCTGCCCGCCACGCTGTGCGGGATCACTCCGCGAAGGCTTCCGGCGGCGGGCAGGCGCACACGAGGTTGCGGTCGCCGTACGCCTGGTCGATGCGGGCCACCGGCGGCCAGTACTTGTCCGGGTCGATCCCGGTCGGGAACACGGCGAGCTCGCGCGAGTAGGCGCGATCCCACTTCTCCACCAGGGCACGCGAGGTGTGCGGGGCGCCGCGCAGCGGCGACTCCTCCGGGGTCCACTCCCCCGCTGCCACCCGGTCGATCTCGCCGCGGATCGCGATCATCGCGTCGCAGAAACGGTCGATCTCGGCCAGGTCCTCGGACTCGGTCGGCTCCACCATCAGCGTGCCGGCGACCGGGAACGACATGGTCGGGGCGTGGAAGCCGTAGTCGACCAGGCGCTTGGCGACGTCGTCGACGCTGACGCCGGTCTCCTTGGTGAGCCCGCGGACGTCGAGGATGCACTCGTGGGCGACCAGGTCGCCGTGGCCGCGGTAGAGCACCGGGAAGTGCTCGCCGAGACGGGCGGCGATGTAGTTGGCCGAGAGAACGGCGACGGCCGTCGCCCGGCTCAGTCCCTCGGCGCCCATCAGCCGGATGTAGGCCCAGGAGATCGGCAGGATCCCGGCGGAGCCGTACGGCGCGGCGCTGATCGGGCCGATCCCCTGCCGCTTGGCGACCTCGGGATGCATCGCGTGCGAGGGCAGGTACGGCGCGAGGTGGGCGCGGACGGCCACCGGCCCGACACCGGGACCTCCGCCACCGTGCGGGATGCAGAACGTCTTGTGCAGGTTGAGGTGCGACACGTCGCCACCGAACTCACCGGGCTTGGCGTGACCGAGCAGGGCGTTGAGGTTCGCCCCGTCGACGTACACCTGGCCGCCGTGGCCATGCACGATCGCGCACAGCTCGGTGATGGTGTCCTCGTAGGCGCCGTGCGTGGACGGGTAGGTCACCATGATGGCGGCCAGGTCGTCGGCGTGCTGGTCGCACTGGGCCCGCAGGTCGTCGAGGTCGATGGAGCCGTCGTCGCCGGACTTCACCACCACCACCTTCATCCCGGCCATCACGGCGGAGGCGGCGTTGGTGCCGTGCGCCGAGGACGGGATCAGGCAGACGTTGCGGGCGGTGTCGCCGTTGGCCCGGTGGTAGGCGCGGATCGCCAGCAGACCGGCGAGCTCGCCCTGGGAGCCGGCGTTCGGCTGGATCGACACCTTGTCGTAGCCGGTCACCTCGGCCAGCCAGCCCTCGAGTTCGTCGACGAGCTGGCGGTAGCCGGTGGCGTCCTCGGCCGGGGCGAACGGGTGAAGGTCGGCGAAGCCCGGCAGCGAGACCGGCTCCATCTCAGTGGTGGCGTTCAGCTTCATCGTGCAGGAGCCCAGCGGGATCATCCCGCGGTCCAGCGCGTAGTCGCGCGCGGAGAGCTTGCGCAGGTAGCGCAGCATGGCGGTCTCGCTGTGGTGGCTGCTGAACACCTCGTGGGTGAGGTACTCGGTCTCACGCACGAGCGCCGCCGGAATCGCGTCCGGCGCGGCGGCGTCGAGGGCTGACAGGTCGATCGAGTCGATCCCGGTGGCCACCCCGAAGGCCCGCAGCACGCTGGTCAGCGTGGATCGGGTGGTCACCTCGGACGCCGAGACACCCACCCGGTCGGTGTCGACGAGCCGGAGCTGCAGCCCGTAGCCGCGAGCGGTCGAGACCACCTCGGCCGCACGACCGGGCACCTGGACCGAGAGCGTGTCGAAGAAGTCCGCGTGCTCGACGCTGATCCCGGCCTCGCGCAGCGCGTGCGCCAGGACCGCGGCGTAGCGGTGGGTGCGGGTCGCGATCGCCCGCAGACCCTCGGGACCGTGGTAGACCGCGTACATCGACGCCACCACGGCCAGCAGCACCTGGGCGGTGCAGATGTTGGAGGTCGCCTTGTCGCGACGGATGTGCTGCTCGCGGGTCTGCAGCGCCAACCGGTACGCCGGCCGACCCTCGGCGTCCACCGAGACACCGACCAGACGGCCGGGCAGGTGCCGCTCGAGGCCGGCGGCGACCGACATGAACCCGGCGTGCGGCCCGCCGTAGAAGAGCGGGACGCCGAACCGCTGCGAGGAGCCCACGACGACGTCGGCTCCCAGAGCGCCGGGTGCCTCGAGCAGCGTCAGGGACAACAGGTCGGCGGCCACCACGGCCAGCGCGTTGCGCTCGTGGGCGGCCGCGATGACGGCGCGTGGGTCACGGATCCGGCCGGAGGCTCCGGGGTACTGCACCAGGACGCCGCACAGCTCACCCTCCGGCAGGCCGTCGTCCAGGTCCGCGACGACGACCTCGGTCCCCATCGCCTCGGCGCGGGTCCGCACCACGTCGATGGTCTGGGGCAGTGCATCGGCGTCCACGACGAAGGGGCCGGAGGCCTTGCGGTTGCCGCGTCGTACCAGCGTCATCGCCTCGGCCGCAGCCGTGGCCTCGTCGAGCAGCGAGGAGTTGGCCGTGGGCAGACCGGTCAGATCGCCGATCACGGTCTGGAAGTTGATCAGGGCCTCGAGGCGTCCCTGCGAGATCTCGGGCTGGTACGGCGTGTAGGCGGTGTACCAGCTCGGGTCCTCGAGCACGTTGCGTCGCACCACCGGCGGGGTGATCGTGGCGTGGTAGCCCAGGCCGATCATCGGCTCGCCCGGACGGTTGGCTGCTGCGATGGCGCGCAGTTCGCGCGCGGTCGCCTCCTCGGTCAGGGCGGCCGGCAGGTCCAGCTCGGCGGCGGCCCGGATCCCACCGGGGACGGCCGCCTCCATCAGGTCCTCGAGCGAGGAGAAGCCGAGCCGCTCCAGCATGACCTCGACATCGGCGGGGCGGAGCCCGATGTGGCGCTCGACGAAGGGCAGCGCCGAGTCCAGCTCGGACAGTGTGCGCGGGGACGTGTGGGGCTGGGACAACGGGGGCTCCTCGAAGCGGGCGATCGGGTCGCCTCCCCCTCTGTCACGTCGCCGGTCGAGCCGGCGTCGCTTCAGAGTTGCCTGGTCCGCACGGTCCTGGCGCCTGAGAGTTCCGGGGAGGAATTGCCCCTTCGGCGCTCCACCCGGTCGACGAGCACCGGGCGAAGACTCTCCCGTGCGGGATTGTCAGCCCCGTCAATCTACCATCGCACCCGCGACGTCCTGAGCACGACAGCGGCCCGCCACCACAGGGGTGACGGGCCGCGGTGCGACGTGGGATGCGGTCAGCCGGTCTGGCGGGCGGCACGCCGGGCGGCGAGCTCGTCGCCCTCGCTGGGCGCGGTCTCGTCGTCGGCGGTCCGCTCACTCGGGAGCTCGGCGAGCGTGCCCTCGATCTCCTGCCAGACGCCACCGATCGCGATGCCGAAGACCCCCTGGCCGCCCTGGAGCAGGTCGATGATCTCGTCGTTGCTGGTGCACTCGTAGACCGAGGCGCCGTCGCTCATCAGCGTGACACGGGTCAGGTCGTCGGTGCCGCGCTCGCGCAGGTGCTGGACCGCGGTACGGATCTGCTGCAGCGAGATGCCGGCGTCGAGGAGCCGCTTGACGATCTTGAGGATCAGGATGTCGCGGAACGAGTAGAGCCGCTGGGAGCCGGAGCCCTTGGCGCCGCGGACGGTCGGCTCGACCAGGCCCGTACGCGCCCAGTAGTCGAGCTGGCGGTAGGTGATGCCGGCCGCGCTGCAGGCGGTGGGGCCGCGGTAGCCGGTGTCACTGGGCAGAGGGGAAACGTCGTCGGCGAAGAGCAGCCCCTGCTCTTCTGCCACCTCGGCAGCGTGGGCCGCCTCGGCGGTCGGGCCCTGCTGCTGCTCGTTCTCGTTCACTCGAGTCCTCCGCGTCTACTCCGTTGACCGTAACTCGCGGGGGAAGAGTGGGACCGGCGAACCGGCAACCACATCAGTGGAGTTACAACAGAGACAGTTCAAGGTAGGCCTCAGGTGGAGGGTGGTCAACGACGACAGCGGCGTGTCGCAACCATCAACCTCTACTTGAGGGTGAGACTACCGACGTCGATCAGTGCGCGTCGAAGTCCTCGGGCGTGACCTGGTCCAGGAACTCCCGGAACTTCTCGACCTCGTCCTCCTGCTCGGCAGGAACCGCCAGACCGGCCTCGTCGAGCACCTCGTCGGCACAGACGATCCTGGTGCCGGTCCGCAGCGCCAGGGCGATGGAGTCCGATGGTCGGGCGCTGACCTCGGCACCGGAGGCGAAGACCAGCAGCGCGAAGAACACACCGTCCTTCACCTCGGTGATCCGCACCTCGGAGAGCTCGTTCCCGGTGGCGTCGAGCACGTTCTTCATCAGGTCGTGGGTCAACGGCCGCGGCGGTACGACGCCCTGCTGGGCGAAGGCGATCGCGGTGGCCTCGACGGCCCCGATCCAGATCGGCAGATACCGCTCCCCGGAAACCTCGCGCAGCAGCACGATCGGCTGGTTCGAGGGCATCTCGACCCTGACTCCCATGACATCGACTTCGCGCACGTTCCTCACCCTACTCCCGTGGCCCACATGGCACGGACCCCTCCGACAGGGATCAGGAACTGCGCAGGCCGATCTTCACCAGTGTCGCGTGGAGACGGACCGAGAGTGCAGCGATCTCGCTGACCGCTTCCTCGGCGCGGGCCTTCGCGGCGGCGTCCCGGCTGCGCTTGTGCGGAGCGACGATCTGCTCCACCAGGCCGACCTCGCGGTCCGCGGAGGTCTTGAACGCCCGCAGATGGCGCGGCTCGAACCCGAAGTCGGCCAGCTCGCGGGCGGTCTTGGCCACCACGAGCGCGTCGGTGTCGTAGTGCCCGGTCCCCGGTCGGGGCGTGATCAGGCCGAACTGCTCGAGCTGCTCGAGTTGCTCCTCGGTGATCTCGGCGATCTTGACCAGCTCGCGTCGCGAGAGCCGCAGGTTGTCGCGACGGTTGAAGGACTCGGCACTGGGCAGTCCGTCAGCGGCCAGGGCCACACTCGGCACCGTCGGCACCACCGCGTCGATCGGGGGCGGCTCCAAGCCCCGGTCGATCGCGTCGAGGTGCTCGCCGATCACCTTCAGCGGCAGGTAGTGGTCACGCTGCATGAGCAGGACGTAGCGCAGCCGGTCGACGTCCTGGCTGGAGAACTTGCGGTAGCCGGCCGGCGTCCGCTCGGGCTTGATCAGCCCCTTATCCTCGAGGAAGCGGATCTTGGGAATGGTGACGCCGGGGAACTCGGGCCGGAGCTGGTCGAGGACCTCGCCGATGTTCATCCGCGACCGGGCGGCGCCCGAGGCGGCGGCCGTGGGAGCCATCGTCAGTCGCTCTCGTGTCCGGAGAAGAAGACCAACCGGTACTTGCCGATCTGGACCTCGTCCCCGTCCTTGAGCCGGACGCTGTCGATCCGGTCGCGGTTCACGTAGGTGCCGTTCAGGCTGCCCACGTCGTTGACCGAGAACGTCGACCCCACCCGGTGAAACTCGGCGTGTCGCCGCGACACGGTGACGTCGTCGAGGAAGATCTCGCTGTCCGGATGGCGACCGGCGTTGACCAGGTCGGCGTTGAGCAGGAACCGGCTGCCGGCTCCGGGGCCTCGCTGGACCACGAGCAACGCGTGACCGACAGGCAGGGCGTCGACCGCCGCGGCGTCCACGGCGCTGAGCTTGCGGTCGGAGGTCTCGACCTTCTCGGGGCTCGCCACCGCGATCGTGGCGGTGGACTCCCCCGCCACGTCCCCCTGGCTCTCCGAACCCTCCACGGCCACCAGGCGGGTGCCGCACTGCGCGCAGAAGCGAGCGTCGTCGGGGTTCTGCCTGCCACATGATGTGCAGAACGGCATTGCTCATCCTCCGGGTCGAGTTCAGCACCGACACCTGGCCCCGCGGCAGTGGGAAAACCCTCAAGGCCGGGTTGAGGTTGACGGTTGAGGCGAACCTATCAGCCCCAGCGCCCGTATCAAGTCGGGCGCGCGAAGTCACCCCTCCAGGCTGGCGACGTACGCGGCCTGGTCGAGCAGGCCCTCGGCCTGCGACGCGTCGGCCGGGACGACCTCGAAGAGCCATCCACCGCCGTAGGGGTCGTTGTTCACCAGCTCTGGGGTGGCGTCGAGGCTCTCGTTGCGCGCCACCACCTCGCCGGTGATCGGGGCGTAGATGTCGCTGACCGACTTGGTCGACTCCAGCTCCCCGCACGTGCTCCCGGCCTGCAAGGACTCGCCCACCTCGGGCAGCGACACGAAGACGATGTCGCCGAGTGCGTCCTGGGCGTAGTGGGTGATCCCGACCCGCACCGACCCCTCGTGCTCGCCGGGCGTGCGCAGCCACTCGTGCTCGGACGTGTACTTCAGGTCCTCGGGGTACATGCGGTTCTCCTCCAGGTCAGCGGGCCGGTCGGGGCACTCGTGCGGGCAGGCTACTGCCCGGGGTCAGGCTCGGCGAACAGCGGCTGCCGGGGCTCGCGCACGCTCTCGATGTCGAGGGAGGCGAGCTCGTCGATCTGGACGGCCTGACCGTCCTCCTCGAACTGGGTACGCGGTCCGCGCAGGAAGGTGATGGCGCCTGCCAGGGTGTGCGGCTCGCCGATCACGTCGATGACGTACGGCGCCGCCAGCAGTGTTCCATCGACGTAGATGCCGCCGACCCCGTCCTCGAGCGAGGTCTGGGCGACCACCCGCACCTTGCCGTTGATCTGCATCGCCTCGGCCCCGGCGGAGCGGAGCTCCTGGATGGTGTCGAGCAGGGTGTCGATGTCGACCGGTCCGCTCACTTCGGTGATCGTGACCCGGATCCCCGGACCCGTGACGGGCACCAGGCCGGCCAGGATCGCGAGCGTGTCGGCCCGCTCCTGAGCCTGAGCCAGAGCGGCCTGTCGCGCGTCCGTGCTCGACTGCAGGTCCGCGCGCGTGCGCTCGAGGCGTGCGATCTCGGCCTCGGCCCGCTGGGTTGTCCCCGCCAGGCCGTTCAGGACGTCGATCAGGTCCTGCTCCCGGTAGCCGGCGTAGGTGTCGTCGATCCCGGTGGAGCGGACCTGGGTGACCGCGGAGAACCCGACCACGGCCAGCAGGATCGCCACCACGACCTGCGCGCGCGACGGTGTGGTCAGCGCCGAACGCAGACGCTGACGCCCGGTGGGCGCAGGAGTGCCGGGAGCATCGTCAGGCATGGAACAGGTGCCTCCGGATGGCCGCGACGTTGGAGAAGATCCGGATCCCGAGAACCACGATCACGCCGGTGGACAGTTGGCCACCCACGCCGAGCTTGTCGCCGAGGTAGACGATGGAGGCGGCGATCACGACGTTGCTGAAGAACGAGACGACGAACACCTTGTCGTCGAAGATGCCGTCGAGGTAGGCGCGCAGTCCGCCGAAGACGGCGTCCAGAGCTGCCACCACGGCGATGGGCAGGTAGGGCTCGAGTCCTTGGGGCACGTCGGGCTGGAAGATCAGCCCGAGGACGATCCCCAACAACAACCCCAGTGCGGCTATCACGGCCTGCCCCCTTCGGTGATCTTGCTCTCCGCCTCGGCGCTCGTCCCGGTCCTGACCTTGCGGAGCCGCAACATCTTGTCCGAAGCGGCGGGCAGTTCCAAGGCGTCCTCATTCTGCATCTCGAACTCGAAGCCCAGCTGATTGACCAGGCTGAACCACTGCTGACCGTGCGTGCTGTCGAGCAGCCCGGCCTGCAGGTCCCGGGTGTCCCCCACGGCCAGGACCGTGTACGGCGGACTGAGCGGACGGCTGTTCACGTGGATGACGACGTCGACGTTACGGATGCCCGACAACGCCGTGAGGCGCTGCCCGTTGATCGAGATGGCCTCTGCTCCGGCGTGCCAGAGCCCGTCGACCAGCAGGGCGAGATCCTCGTCGCGGATCACCTGGGTGGCATCACCGTCCGGGGTGTCGGAGGTGACGATCCGGACGCCCTCGCCCTTGACGGGGACGAACCCGGTGTTCACCTCCATCCGCCGCATCCGCGCGACCGCGGCCTGCTCGGTCCGGGTGAGCTGGGCGAGCTGGTCCTCCAGACCGACGTTGCGTTGGCGCAGGTCCACGATCTGCTGCTGCATCTCGGCCACGTCCGCGCGTCGCGACACGATCTGCTGGACCAGCGTCGCCCGCCCAGCGTCGTCCACAGTGGCATTGCGCGAGGTCTGCACGAACGCAGTGGTCGCCATGATCCCGAAGACCGCCACCACCACGGCCGCCGTACGGCGCGGACGACCGGGGGGCGGGCCTGGCGCACCGGCAGCCCGGCGTTCGGCCGCGTGCAGGTAGTCCTCGTCCATGGACTGCTGCGTGATCAGGGTCAACAACGGCATCGTCACCCGGTCGGGCAGCGGCCGGGCGCTGTCACGCGGTTCGGTGCCCGACATCTCACCCATCGGCGACCTGACGTCGCCGGGGCTCGGTGGTGGCCAGCAGGCGCCGGACCTGCCAGGCGTAGAGCAGACCCGCCCACCAGTAGAGGCCGATTCCCCAGCCAGCGAAGGCCCACCCGAAGACCGAGGCCAGGGTGGCCACCACGCCGTCGCCGTCGCCCAGGAGCAGCAGCGGGAAGGCGTAGAGCAGGTTGAAGGTGGCGGCCTTGCCCAGGAAGTGCACCGGCAACGCGCTGTACCCCCGGGTGCGCAGCAGTGGCACGAGGCCCCACATCAGCAGGTCGCGCAGGGGCAGCAGGATCGCCACCCACCACGGGATCACGTCGCGCAGCGCGAGGCCGATCACGACGGCCAGGATGTAGAGCCGGTCGGCGACCGGGTCGAGGATCTGGCCCAGCACCGAGACCTGGTCCCAGCGTCTGGCCAACCAGCCGTCGAGGTAGTCGGTGATCCCCGAGACCACGAGGACGGCGAGCGCCCAGATGTCCGCCTCGGGCCCCAGGACCAGCCACAGGAACAGGGGCACGCCGGCGAGCCGAAGACCGCTGAGCAGGTTCGGCAGCGTCCACACGTCGGTGCGCGTCGGGTCGTCCCCCACAGGTCCCTGCAATTCGTTCGTCCGAGTCTGTGCCGTGGACACACTATCCACCGGACCGCCGGCCACGCGTCGCCCACGCGCCGACCTGCGTCCGCCGCTCAGAGAGGCTCCTCGAGGTGCGCCGCGTCGCGGATCTCGCCGACGAGCTCCTCGATGACGTCCTCGAGCGTGGCCACGCCGACCGTGACGCCCTCCGCATCGACGACCCGGGCCATGTGGGCGCCGCGCCGCTGCAGCGTCTCGAGCGAGTCGTGCAACGAGTCGTCGCAGGAGACCTGGGCGAACGGACGGATCCACTTGTCGTCGATCGCGTGCTCACGCCGGTGCTCGTCGGGCTCGAGGACGTCCTTGATGTGCAGGTAGCCCATCAGCTCGCCCCCGTCGGTCTCCACCGGGAAGCGGCTGAAACCGGTGGACGCGCACAGCGCCTCCACGTCGGCCCGGCTCGAACCCCGCCGTACGGTCGTGAGGGTGTCGGGCGGCATCAGCACCGAGGCCACCGTCTTCTCGGTGAAGCCCAGCGCACCCGCGAGTCGGTCGTACTCGTGGTCCCCGAGCAGGCCCTCGCCGCGCGACTCCTCGACCAGGGCGGCCACCTCCTCGCGCGTGTACGTCGAGCTGACCTCATTCATCAACCGGACGCCGAAGACCCGCAGGATCGCCGAGGCGATCGCGTTGATCCCGTCCGCGAACGGACGCACCACCCGGAAGATACCCCAGATCACCGGTCCGAGCAGCATGGCCACCCGGTCGGGGCCGGCCAGGGCGATGTTCTTCGGGATCATCTCCCCCATCACGACGTGCAGGTAGACCACGATCGAGAGCCCGATGGCGAAGGCGATCGGGTGCAGGAACGCGTCCGGGACGTGGGCGCGGTGCAGCACCGGTTCGATCAGGTGGGCGACCGCCGGCTCACCGACGGCACCCAGGACCAGGGAGCAGACCGTAATGCCGAGCTGGGCGACCCCGATCACCGGGAAGATGTTCTCCATCGCCGTGAGCGTCGTGCGGGCCATCCGGGACCCCGCCTCGGCGCGCGGCTCGATCTGGGTACGTCGCGCCGAGACCAGGGCGAACTCCGCCGCCACGAAGAAGGCGTTGCCCAGCAGCAGCAGGACCGCGACCGTCAGTGCCATGGTGGTGCTCATGCCTGACCCGCCGATGCGTCAGGATCGCCGTCGAGCAGACGCAGGCCGACCCGGTCGATGCGGAGCCCGTCCATCCGTTCGACGGTGAGCACCGCCAGCAGCTCCCGAGGCTCGTCGGGGTCGGAGGTGTCGGGCACCGGCACCTCCGCCATGTCGCCGGGCTCCGGCATCCGGCCCAGCACCCGCAGCACGAGGCCGGCGATCGTGTCGTAGTCCTCGTTCTCGGGCAGGGCGATGTCGGTCAGGTCCTCCACCTCGTCGGGCCGGAGCAGACCGGAGAGCGACCAGCTGCCGTCGCGTCCCCGCCTGGCCCGGGCGCCGAGCCGGTCGTGCTCGTCGGCGATGTCGCCGACGATCTCCTCGATGACGTCCTCGAGGGTCACGATGCCCGCGTGGCCGCCGTACTCGTCGAGCACGATCGCGAGCTGGAACCCGTCCTTGCGGAGCAGGTTGAGCAGCGGATCGAGCCGCAACGAGTCGGGCACCACGATCGGCTTCGCCATCAGGTGCTTGATCCGGGTGGTGGCACGTTCGTTGACCGGCAACGCGACGGCGTGCTTGACGTGCACCGTGCCGACCACGTTCTCCTCGGCGTCGATGACCGGGAACCGACTGTGGCCGGTGCTGCGGGCCAGGTCGATCACGGCACTGGCCCGGTCGTTCGCCTCCAGGCTCACCGTACGGACGCGGGGGGTCATGATCTCGCCGGCCGTGCGCGAGCCGAACTCGACCGAGCGCTCCATCAGCTCGGCCGTGTTCTCGTCGAGCGTGCCCTGGTCCGCGGAGCGGGCGATCAGCGAGGCCAGCTCGGTGGAGCTGCGCGCCGAGCGGAGCTCTTCCTGCGGCTCGATGCCCAGCCGGCGCACGAACGCGTTCGCGGAGCCGTTCAGGAACCGGATCGGGACCCGGTTCACGGCCGTGAAGCCACGCTGGAAGCGCTGGGTGGCCCGCGCGGTCTCCATCGGCAGGGCCAACGCGAGGTTCTTGGGCACGAGCTCGCCGAAGATCATGGTCGCCACGGTGCCCAGGGTGAGGCCGATCCCCACCGCCACCGGCGTCACCAAGGTCTCCGGTGTCCCGGCGGCGGCCAGCGGCCCGTCGATCAGCTCGGCGATCGCGGGCTCGGCCAGGAAGCCGATGGCGAGGTTGGTGATGGTGATCCCGACCTGGGCGCCGGAGAGCTGGGTGGAGAGGCTCTGCAACGCGAGCTGCAGGCCCTGGGCGCTGGGGTCCCCGGCCGCGGCGTCCTGGTCGACCTTGCTGCGGTCGACCGTGACGAACGAGAACTCGGCTGCGACGAAGATGCCGCACGCGGCGATCAGCAGGATCGCGACGAGCAGCAGTAGCCAGGGGGTCATGAGCGCCGTCCCCGGGGGTGCCGGGAGAGGGGGCGACTTTGAGGGCCGTCCATGGGGGTGGCTCGTGATCCTTACGCCGGTGGTGAAGTCAGGACGGAACTCTACCGGCCGCCCGGTGGTGCCCGGTCGCGCGGCCCGTCCGACCGTTACGGGTGCCCCCTCAAGTCGGGGCGCACGGCGACCGACATGCCTGGTATGGACCAACCGGTCCCGCGTCCCCCGCCGTCGGAGCGCTGTCGCTCAGCGCATGGAGTGCCCGCCCCCTATGTCCGCGACGCCCGAGCAGGTCACCCCCGACCAGGTCGCCCCCGCCACCTCCCGACGCACGCTGCTCGGTCAGGCGGCGGCCGTGGGCGTCGGTGGCGCGGTGGCCGCCCTCGCCGTACCGGCACCGGCCGAGGCCGCCCGGTACCGCCCGGCCCGCTACCGGGGCAAGCGGATGCTCACCCGCCGGGGCCGGCTGGTGCTGAGTCGGTTCTCCTACGGGATCACGCCGGCGCTGGCTGCCCAGGTACGCAAGCAGGGCGGGTGGCAGAAGTGGTTCGACAAGCAGCTCACCCCCGACCGGATCAACGACTCCCAGATGCGGCGCTACGACGCCTGGTGGCCGGAGCTCTCGCGAGGCCCCGAGGACCTCTGGGTCCGCTCGCGCAACGGGGGCCTGCGGGGCTCGCAGGTGATGCTGTCCTACGAGCGCTGGGTGCTCACCCGCCGGATGTACACCCGCCGCCAGCTCCTCGAGGTGATGACGGAGTTCTGGGAGAACCACTTCAACGTTCCCGCGATCGGCAACGACCACTTCGTCCACCGCAAGGCCTACGGCGACGCCATCCGGGCCCGCGCCCTGGGCAGCTTCGAGGACCTTCTCGGCACGGTCATTACGCACCCGGCGATGCTGCTCTACCTGGACAACGCCGTCTCGACCGCCAAGGCCCCCAACGAGAACCTCGGCCGGGAGCTGCTCGAGCTGCACACGGTCGGCCGCGGGAACTACGGCGAGGACGACGTGAAGAGCAGCGCCCGGATCCTCACGGGCTGGACCTGCGACATCCGCGGCACCTGGGCTCCGCGCTACGTGGCGGAGAACCACTGGCGGGGACCGGTCAGGGTGATGGGGTTCAGCGACCCCAATGCGGCGGCCGACGGTCGCGAGCTCACCCGGCGCTACCTGGGCTACCTGGCGCACCACCCCGCCACGGCCCAGCGGATCGCCCGCCGCCTGGCCGTGAAGTTCGTCCGCGACAACCCGCCCCAGGCCCTCGTCGACCGCCTCGCCACGGTCTACCTCGACAACGACACCAGGATCGCGCCGGTGCTCCGGGCGCTGATCGCCTCGCCGGAGTTCGCCGATTCCACCGGGGCCAAGGTCAAGGATCCGGGTGAGGACCTGGTCAGCACCTACCGGGCGCTGCGGGTACGCCTGCTGGCCCCGAAGTCCGGATCCGACGCGGCCAACCAGATGCTCTGGCAGGCCGACAACATGGGCGCCATGCCGTTCGAGTGGCCGGCCCCCGACGGTCAGCCGATCGACAACGAGACCTGGTCCAACCCCTCGCGCCTGCTCGGCTCGATGGAGACCCACTACGCCCTCTCCGGCACCTGGTGGCCGCGTGAGGGTGTGCGGTACCGGAAGCACCGCGCCTGGGTTCCGACGTACCCGATCCGCTTCGACAGACTCGTCGACCACCTCTCGCAGGAGCTGCTGCACCGGCGCTCGACGGCCGAGCTGCTGGAGGCCTGCTGCGCGGCTGTCGACGTACGACCCCGTGAGCGGATCACCCGCCAGCACGCCCTCGTCCGGTACCAGATGCCACGGTTGCTGACCACCTTCCTCGACTCCCCCTACTTCCTCACCAGGTGACCACGATGAGCGACGCCTCCCCCCGTGCCTGCTGTGACGAGTTCGCCGCGGTCTCCAGGCGCGGCCTGATGCGCGGCGCGTTGGCCATGGCCGGCACGACGACGATCCTCGGCTCCGCCGTGGTGCGCGCCTCCGCCGCAGCACCCACGCCCGCGAGGTCCGTGATGGTGGTCGTGTCGATGCGCGGCGCCGCCGACGGCCTCTCCCTTGTCGTTCCTCACGCCGAGCGCGCCTACTACGACGCCCGGCCGCGACTCGCCATCCCCTCCGACCGCCTCCTGGTCAAGGACGGCCAGTTCGGTCTGCACCCCGAGCTCGCCCCGCTGGTGCCGATGTGGCTGCAGGGCAAGCTGGCCGCCGTGCACGCCACCGGCCTGGCAGCACCGAACCGCTCGCACTTCGCCGCGATGGAGGAGATCGAGGACGCTGCCCCGGGCTCGAGCAAGCGCGAAGGCTGGCTGAACCGGCTCATCGGCACCCACCCGACCGGCAACCCGCTCCAGGGCTTCTCGTACTCGCTCGGTGGTCTGCCGACCTCCCTGGCCGGCCCCCAGCCGGTGATGTCGGGAGGCGACCTCGACCGCGTGGCCATCCCCGGTGAGGACAAGTACGACAGCGGCGGTCGCCGCCGCTCGCTCAAGGCGATGTGGGACAAGAACCCGACCGCGCTGGGACGCGCGATGCGGACCACCTTCGCCGCGGTCGACGACTTCGGTCCGGTTCGCGAGGGTGACGAGACCCCCCGCAACGCGGCGATGTACCCCGACTGCGAGCTGGGGCGTGCTCTGGCGGCGGTCGCCCGGATCATCCGGGGAGACGTGGGGGTCGAGGTCCTCACGGTCGACCAGGGTGACTGGGACCACCACAGCGACCTCGGGACCGTGGACTGGGGACGCATGAAGCGCAATGCCGGGGAGTTCGCTGCGGCCGTGGCCGCGTTCTACCGCGACCTCGGGCTCCTCGGGGACAAGGTCACCCTGGTCACGGTGAGCGAGTTCGGTCGCCGGGTGCGCGAGAACGCCAACTACGGGCTGGACCACGGCTACGGCAACGTGATGTTCGTGGCCGGTGCCGGCGTGAACGGCGGCCGCTACTACGCCAGGTGGCCCGGGCTGAGCACGGACCACGACGCGGATCTGATGGTCACCACGGACTACCGCAACGTGCTCGCCGAGATCGCCCAGTCCCGCTTCGGCGCCTCCAGCAGCGCCGTCTTCCCGGGGCTCGTGCGCGAGCAGGTCGGCGTCATGAAGGGGATCTGACTCAGGTCAGGTCCTCCGTCATCACGAAACGCCCCTTGCCCTGACCCTTGGCGATGTACATCGCCGCATCCGCCCGCCGCAACAGGGCGCGGGCTGTTGTCTCACGGGCCCCGGAGTCCGGGGCGGCCGACACCGGCGCCGGGACACCCCGCCGCGCGTTGCCCGCGCGCCGCTCCACGATCGGTTCCACCCACCCGAGGTGTCGCGAGACACCCACGCTGACCGAGGGGTGGATCTCCTGGCCGTTGAGCAGCAGCGGCTCCTGGACCGCCGCCACGATGCGCTGGGCCACCCGGGTCTCCTCGCTGCTTGCCTCGAGAAGGATCGCGAACTCGTCGCCACCGAGCCGGGCGACCGTGTCGGTGGCCCGGACGCAGTCCAGCAGCCGGTCGGCCACCGTCTGGAGCAGCCGGTCCCCCGCCTCGTGACCGAGCTCGTCGTTCACCCGCTTGAAGTCGTCGAGGTCGCAGAACATCACGGTGACGTGCGTGCCGGGCTGCATCAGCGCCCGGTCCAGCCGGTCGCCGAAGAGCACCCGGTTCGCCAGCCCGGTCAGGTTGTCGTGCAGAGCCTGGTGCTTGAGCAGGTCACGGGTCTCCAGCAGTTCCGACAGCAGTCGCTCGTTGTCGAGCATGGCCAGGAACTGGCGCACCAGCACGAGCACCAGGAGGGTCATGCCGAGCGCGATCTCGTCGGTGGGCGACCCCTGTCCGCGAGCGACCTGGAGCACCAGGGTCCCGACCGCGACCAGGAACGGCACGTAGGGAAGGAGAAGGAGCAGGGGGGACGGGCGAAGCGCGTGCCCCGGGCGCCGGGTCTGCCAACGCCCCTGGGCCGAGGAGTCGACGCTGACGGTCGAGGCAGCCACCGCCAGGAGCAGGAACCCGAGGAACGCAGCGATGCTCACCAGCGCCGACGAGGGGTCCCCCGGCAGGCTTGCGTAGTAGACCCGGACGCTGTCCGAGAGCGCCAGGCTGATGAGGCCGAGCGCCAGGATCGCCAAGGTCGTGCGGTCGGCGGCCCGGCCCCGGATGAACGCGATGAGGACGAGCGTCGCGACACCGATGTCCCCGATCGGGTAGACGAGGGACACCGCCAGCGATCCGCCCATCCCGGCCTCGCGCTCCACCACCGAGGACAGCGTGGTGACCCAGGCGAGGGTGACCAGCGACCCGCCGATGATCAGGCCGTCGAGCAGGTCGCGGATCGGCACCCCGAGCTGTCCCGGCTGTCCGCGCAGCCAGACGGTCAGGCCGATCGTCGCCGCCACCGGGAAACCGATGAACCCGACCTGGCTCACGTCCTCGACGGCGAACGGCAGGGCAGCCTCTAAGGTGCACAGGGCCTGGCCGAAGGCCCAGGCGGCCGCCGCGAGCGCCAACCACGTCCACGTCCAGCGCTGGTACCCCGTCGTCCGTCGTACGACGTGCGCACACACCACGGCGGCCGCCAGGGCCGCCAACAGCTGCCCACCACCGGTCAGGGAGGCCATCGTGCTCGGGTCTGGGGTCGACAGCCACAGCACCATCGCGTAGATGGTCCCGAGGAAGACGACGGAGGCAACCTTCAGCCAGGCATTCATGGATTCTCCCGCCTGGCGGTACCGAGGTGACTCGACTGAGGACGCGATCGAGCCGGGTTGCTCGACGCAGCACGATACTGCCGCCGACCCCCGGACGGAGCCGAACCCGCCGCCCGGCCGGACCGGTCCAGCGTTCCGGCCCCGCCGCCCTCGCTCAGGTGAGTAGTCTGGAGGAGGTTCACGCGCGGTCCCGTGCTCACCTGCGCTGCCGAGCGCAGCACCAGCACTCCCGCGGCGATCCGACGGGGGGTGGGGCAATGGCGAAGTTCGCCTTCGAGTCCGGCGTGGACGACGGACGCCCGACGCTGCGCGCCCTGCTGCCGTTCCTCATCATCGCGGTCGTCCTGATCAGCGCCCTGGGTGTGCCCACCTCGCGACTCGAGGGCGCCCTGCCCGCGCTCGCGCTCGGCACATTCGTCGCCGCAGTCGTCGTCCAGGCGATCGCCGTACGACGCCCCCGTCGCAGCGCCCTGGATCCGGTCGGATCCTGGCTCTTCTTCGCCGGGGTGTTCGCTCTGGAATTCATCGCAACCGGATCCACGCTGGCGGTCGCGCCGCTGATCGTTCTTCCTCTGCTGTGGCTGGCCCTGTTCGGACAACGCATCCATCTCGTCATCGCCTGTGTGCTCAGTGCCGTGGCACTCCTGCTGCCGTTCGCCCTGGCCGGTCCGGGCGGGTTCGAGACGCACCATCTCGTCACGGCGTTGGGGTTGTGCGCCCTCGTCTTCGTGGTGACGCCGGTCGTCCACGGAGTCGTGCGGGAGCTCCACGAGCGCCGGAGACGTGAGCACGCGGCTTCCGCCCAGCTGCGCAGGGTGATGGAGGCGGCCACCCTCAGCGCCATCATCTCCACCGACGCGGAGGGCACCATCACCAGCTTCAGCCGCGGGGCGGAGCTGCTGTCCGGCTACTCCGCGAGCGAGGTGATCGGGAAGACGACGCCGGACTCCTTCCTGGCGTCGGCGGACGTCGCGCGCGTCGCGGCGAGCCTGGGGGTCCCCCCCGGCCTTCCGGTCATCCAAAAGCTCGCCGGCCTCCAGGAGCCGGCCCGGACATGGGGCTATCAGCGCAAGGACGGCGCCCACGGACACCTGCGCCTGGTGGTGACCGACCTGACCGACGAAGCGGGCGCGGTGTGCGGCTACCTCGGGGTCGCGATCGATGCCACGGCGGAGGTCGCCGCCGGAGCTGCGCTCCGCAGGTCCGAGGCCCGCTGGCGCATCGCGATGCAACACCTGCCCGACACCACCGTGCTCGTGCTGGACGGGGAGATGCGGGTGCGGATGTCCGCCGGCGCCGGCGCGCTGCGCTCCGGGATGGGCGAGGTCACCGGCCGACTGCTCGCCGACGTGATCAACCCGGAGAACGTCGAGGCCCTCACCCCGCTGGTCGTGAACGCCCTGCAGGAAGGGATCGACGGTCGCAGCGAAATCACGGCCACAGTCAACGGTCACGAGCACGACGTCTGGGTCAGCCCACTGCCACCTGAACCCGAGGCCGAACCCGAGGTGATGATCGCCGCTCGTGACATCAGCGAGCAGCGGGCGCGCGAGCGCGAGATCGTCCGAGCCCGTGACCGGGCCGAACGGCTCTTCCTCGACGCCCCGCACGGGATCGTCCTGCTCGACACCGACGGCTTCGTCACCGCCGTCAACCCGTCGTTCGCCCTGCTGTCCGCGCGCAGTGAGGACGAGTTGCTCGGAGTCGAGTTGGCCAGCCTCGAGGCCTCCGATGACAACGTGCTCTCCCAGCACCTCAGCGACGTCCTGCGAGCCCCGAGCGGACGCTCGACCGCCGAGTGGACCCTGCATACCGCGGACGACCGGATCGTGCACGTGGGCCTGTCGAGCATCCTGCTGGGCAGCACCGAAGGAGAGCCGGACCAGGTCCTGGTCAACGTCATTGACAACTCCGAGCGCTACCGGCTCGAGTCGCAGATGACGCAGATGTCCGAGCACGACCCCCTCACCGGGCTGGTCAACCGCCGCCGCTTCTCCGTCGAGCTCGGCAGCCACCTCGAGTACTGCCGGCGCTACGGGTATCGCGGCGCCCTGCTCCTGATGGACCTGGACCACTTCAAGGAGATCAACGACACGCTCGGCCACAACGCCGGCGACGAGCTGATCGTCTCGGTCGCCTCGGTGCTGCGCAGCACGGTGCGCGGGACCGACGTCGTGTGTCGGTTGGGGGGCGACGAGTTCGCCGTCCTGCTGCGGGAGACCGACCGGGCAGGGGCCGAGCTCGTCGCGGAGACCGTCATCAACCAGGTCCGGGAGTACGCCCGCTCGCTGGAGGGCAACCACCGTGACATCACCGCCAGTGTCGGCGTGGTGATGGTGGACGAGCGGAACAGCTCCCCCGGCGACCTCCTCGCCGCCGCGGACATGACCATGTACGACGCCAAGGACGCCGGCCGCGACCGGTGGGCCCTGCTGGACTACGAGCTCTTCGACCTGCCGCGCGTGGGCGCCCGGATGGCCTGGAACACCCGGATCGAGCGGGCCATCGAGAACGACGACCTGGCCCTCCACCTCCAGCCGATCTGGGACATGAAGCTCGGTCGGGTCACCGGCGCCGAGGTGTTGCTCCGGCTCGCCGACGGTCCGACGCTCGTCTACCCGAGCAGGTTCCTCTACGTCGCCGAGCACACGGGCCTGATCAAGAAGCTCGACGAGTGGGTGCTCAACAAGTCCCTGGGCATCCTCAAGCGTCTGCAGACCCTGGAGCCGACCTTCCACCTGGAGGTCAACGTCTCGGGCAAGTCGATCGGTGACACCCGGCTGGAGAAGACATTGATCGCGGCGCTCAACCACCACGACGTCGACCCGACCGGTCTGGTCCTGGAGATCACCGAGACCGCCGCCGTGGCCGACATCGCAGCCGCGCGTGCGTTCGCGCAGCGGGTGACAGCGCTCGGGTGTCGCTTCGCCCTCGACGACTTCGGCGCCGGGTTCGGTTCGTTCTACTACCTCAAGCACCTGATCTTCGACTACGTGAAGATCGACGGCGAGTTCGTCAGCACCTGCCACCTGAGCCCGACCGACCGGGCCATCGTGCACGCGATCGTCGGCATCGCCCACGGCCTCGGCAAGCGCACGATCGCCGAGTTCGTCTGCGACGACTCGATCATGGAGGTCATCGAGGCCGAGGACGTCGACTTCGCCCAGGGGTACCACATCGGCAAGCCGATCGAGCTGGAGAAGTTCGTCGAGACGTTCCTTCGGCCGGCCCCCTGAGTCAGGAGCCGGCCGAAGTCCCGGGGGGGAATGGAGGTGTCTGGTCAAGCGCGCAGGTACTCGGGCGTGCTCCGGTCAGCGGCGGGCGTGCCGTTGAGGAAGGCGATGAGGTCCATGGATCGGTATGACTCGTCGGTCTCCCGGCTGACCCGGACGAGTTCGCTGTTCTCGCGCCGCGGGCCCGGAGCCAGGTGTGCGGCCGGATCGAAGTCGATCTTCTCCAGCAGGAGGGTCTCGATGTCCACCGAGTCGACCCGGCGACGTCGGCCTCGGCCGAACCCGAGCGTGCGGTCACGGTCCCAGTGCTTCTCGTCGTCGGCAGGCGTCGACGTCAGCAGGATGACGACGAAGGAACAGACCATTCCCAGCAGCAAGAACTCGGCGAACATGACAGCCTCCATGAGAGTTGGAACCGGCGAGATGGAGCTTCGCCGACCAGATGCAGACTTCTTCGGTCGCGGGAGTCCCGAACTTGAGGGCCACGCCTTCTCTTTCGGGGATAGTGTCGGGCCATGACCAGCTCGGGGGACCACGCAAGCAGCAACCGGTTGGCCGATCTCGACCGTGAAGCCCTCCGGCGGTACCGGTCCGCCCTCGAGACCGAGGAGGACCGCGTCTCGTACCGCCGGCGCCTCATCCACGCCCAGATCGACCTGCTCGAGGCCGGCTTGAGCCCGGCCAGCAAGTTCAGCACCGAGGACCTCGTCCGCGTGCTGCGCGATCCCGGCCCCGGCAGCGGCGGACGGCGAGCCCTGGTCCGGATCCCCACCGAGACCCTCGCCAGCATCTCCGACCTCGCCGACGTCCTCGACACCGATCCCGACCGTGACGACCCCGACCAGGTGGCGGCCGCGCTCGCCACGCTACGCGAGGCCGAGCGAGCTCTGACCGAGCACCGGCGGTCGGTGCACGAGAAGCTGGACGAGGCGACCCAGGAGCTGATCAACCGCTACCGGGACGACCCCCGCGCCGCGCTCTCCGTCATCCCGTCGGAGCGCTGACATGGACTCGATCGCGTCGAACGACGCCGTGGTGCGCTGGTGGACAGCGTTCAAGAACGACAACGACCAGGAGGCCCGCGCCAACCTGGTCCTGCACTACACCCCGCTGGTGAAGTACGTCGTCGGGCGTCTGCGCTCGGGGATGCCCTCCCACGTCGACCAGAACGACCTGCTCTCGGACGGGGTGATGGGCCTGATGGATGCCATCGAGAAGTTCGAGCTCGACCGGGGTCTACAGTTCCAGACCTACGCCACCCAGCGGATCCGGGGAGCGGTGGTCGACGGGCTGCGGTCGTCGGACTGGGTGCCCCGGGCGGTCCGGGAGAAGATCCGCAGCATCGACATGGCCCAGGCCACCCTCGAGCGCCGGCTCGATCGGCCCGCCACCGACCACGAGGTCGCGGCCGAGCTGCAGCTCAGCGTCGACCAGCTGCGCCACATGTACACCGAGACGTCGTACACGCAGGTGGTCAGCTCGGACGCCCTCGAGCTGCACGAGGGATCGCAGCCGAACTCCCTCATCGCCGACGCGGACTTCGGCGACGACCTGCCGGAAGGCTTCCTCGACGCCGTACGCCGCCTGCCCGAGCGCGACCAGATCGTGGTCGCCCTCTACTACTGGGAGCACTTCACGCTGGCCGAGATCGGGCAGGTGCTGCAGGTCACCGAGTCGCGGATCAGCCAGTTGCACAGCCGCGCGACGATGACCCTGCGGCGCACACTCGCCGGCTCGGACGCCTGAGGCTCGGCGGCCCGACCTCAGCCGTCGGTCACCGCACGCCAGCAGGCCGTGGCGAGCAGCGGTCTGATCGCCGGGTCGACGCAGCCTTCGGCGGCCACCAGCCGGACCACCGGCCCCAGCGCGAGGTCGAACAGCAGCGGCAGCGGCAGGGCCGTCAGGTGCGCCACCAGGTCGGCCAGCGCGGGCGAGGCCAGCCAGATCTCGGCCGGGGTGCCCGACCCGGCGTCGTGGGCGACCTGCGCGAACGGCGAGACCTCGACCTGGACCAGGAAACGAGCGCGGTCGGGGTCGGCGACAAGGTGGTCGAGAGCGCCGTGCCAGAGCTGGTCGAACCGCTCACGCGGCGGCAGGGACACCCCCACGCCCGCGACCGCGGCAGCGATCAGCTCGGTCTTCACCTCCAGGTGGGTGGCCTGCACCAGCGCCTCCTTCGAGGCGTAGTGCACGTAGGCGGTGCCGGTGGCGACACCGGCCGCTCGGGCCACCGACGCCATCGAGGCGCCGTGGAAGCCGTGCTCGGCGACGAGCCGGACCAGTGCTCCGCGCACCGCCGCTGCCCGATCCATGCTCACCGCTGCCGCCCCGGCCTCACCTGTCGAGGGCGGCGACGACGTCGAGGGTCACCCCCGTCTCGCGCTCGGAGACCACCCAGAGCTCGTTGATCCGTTTCGTGGCGTCGAAGCGGCGCAGGATCGGCCGGCGAACGGCCGCGCCGTTGCTCGCGAACATCGGCGCGTAGAGCTCCCCGCCACGGGCCCGGGGGTCCGTCGCGGCCCGCAGCTGCGGGCGCACCCCGATCGCCGGCGGCATGCCCATCCGCATCGTGAGCTTGTGGAAGAACGGCCCGGCCCATCCCCCGCCGCCCTGGGAGACGGTGTGCGCCTGCAGGTCGGTGTTGGAGAGGCCCGGGTGGGCGATCAGGCTCTGCGCGGTGACGCCGGCTCGTTCGAACGCGCGCTGCAGACCGAGGCCGAAGTGGTAGTTGGCCATCTTGGCCTGGGCATAGGACTTCCAGGCGCCGTAGTTGCCCTCGAGGTGCGGGTTCGCGGGGTTGACCGGTCCGCCCAGGAAGCGCGCCGTGCTCGTCACGGTCACCACGCGCGCCGCAGGAGCCCGCAGCAGCTGCGGCAACAGGTGGGCCGTGAACGCGAAGTGGCCCAGGTGGTCCACGCCGAACTGCATCTCGAAGCCGTCGACGGTACGGCGCTCCGGCATCGCCATCACCCCGGCGTTGTTGACCAACAGGTCGATCGTGTCGTGATCCGCCACGATCTTCTCGGCAGCCTGCGCCACCGAGGAGAGGTCGCCCAGGTCGAGCGGGACGAGCTCCAGCGAAGCGTCCGGATGCGCAGCCCGGATCTCGGTCACCGCCTCGGCCGCCTTCTCCTGGTTGCGCACCGCCATCACGACGTGCGCGCCGGCTCCGGCGAGTGCCTTGGCGGTCTCCAGGCCGAGTCCCCCGTTGGCACCGGTCACGACCGCCGTGCGGCCGCTCTGGTCGGGAATGTCGTGCTGGGTCCAGGCCATGTGCATCTCCTCTGACTGAATGTTCATTCAGTCTAGAGGACGTTTTCACTAGCCCGGAACGGCGACCCGCAGGTCGGTCACCACCCGGGGACACGCTCGGCAGGCACGGGCACCCTGGTCGGCGTACCACCGGCACTGGGGACGGATCCCGCACTTCGCGAGGCGCTCCCCCGACGGACCACCGTTTGACTCCCCCGCCAGGTCTGCCGCCTCGCCGGCGTCGGCGATCAGCTCTCCCAGCCCGCAGTGGCTGCCTGACCAGTGGCCGCACTCGGACTCCACGCACGGGCCCGCGAACCGGTACTGCGCCTCGAGGGGACGTCTCTCGTCGGCTGGCAGCGCCTCGATGTCGTCCCGGGACAGCGGCACGGCCGGGCTCACGTACGCGACCCGGCCTCCGCTGCCGATCATGCCGAGGAAGACCGTTGCGTTCTCCACCGACGTGCTCGGGCACATCCGGCCACAGGCTCCGTCGGGAAGGGCGTGCATCCCGGCCACGGTCAGCGCCGGAACTGGTCCTGGACGACCTCTTCGATCCGCGGGCCGAACCTGTCGGCGAGGTCTCCGGTCAGCACCCAGATGCCGTACCACTCCGGGTTCAGCTTCAGGTGGTTCTGCCCGAAGAGAACCGGGGACTCCATCTCGACCTTGGCGTCGGTGAGGGCCTGCAGGCCCGCCCGTTGAATCGCGGAACCGATCTTGGCCCGCTGGGCGTTGGAGAGCTCCACGCCGTCGACCACGAACCTGAAGTCTGCTCGTCCCTCCATGAGGGCACCTCCCGAGTGAGTGCGAGTGATCCTGGTCCAGTGATACGCCGCGGCGGCACCGGCGTCCATGACCCGTCGGTGTCAGTGGGAGGGGTCCGAATGGGTCATCCGGCGGGCAAGCTCCGCGCGCGCCAGCCGGATCTCGTCGAGCTGCAGGTCGGCGAGGGTCCGCAGGCGTTCGGACAGCTCCTGGCCGAGGGACTCGAGGTAGATCTCGATGGCGTGGTCCTCGCCCTGGATCGCGGACGACAGCACGCTGTCGGGGCTGGAGCCCGAGACCAGGTCCTTGAGGGCCATCCAGCCGCGGTGGACCGCAGCCACCCGCGTGCCCGACTGGTCGATCTCCTCGTCATGGTCGCCGGCCACACCGCGCAGTTGGGTGACGAAGGCCTCGCGCTGCCGGCTGTAACGCTCGAAGAGCTCAGCGAGCTCCTCGTGCCCGTGGTGCGCGAGGTGCTCGGCCCCGGCGGCATAGCCGATCTTGCCGTCCTCGAGGGTGCGGACCAGTTCCTGGGTGCACTGCTCGTCGTTCGACATCGAAGGCAGCCTCTCGTCGGTTCGAGCTGGATGCCCCCGGGGGACGGGGCCGGTGCCTCATCGTGGCACGGAGATCAGGCGGGCGTGGACGTGTTCTTGTTCTTCTGCCCGGTCCGGGACTTCGACGCGGTCTTCGCCGGCGCGTGGGGGCGAGCTTCGGGGGCGACCGTGGTGTCACCGGAGTCCGGGTCGATCGCAAGATCCTCGACCACGGAGTCGTAGATGGGCATCGTTTCCATGCGTGCGGGAGTACCCGGCCCGACCGGCGGCAAACGCGTCGAGGAGCGAATCCCACCTCTCGTGCCCAAGATCACAGTCGGCGCCCGTCGTGCCAGACGGCGTCGTGGGCACGGTGGGTCTGGCTCAGCCCGCGCTCGAAGAACCGCTCGTAGTAGCCCTCCTCGACGTGGTGCGCCTGCAGCCACACCCCGGGAACGTGGATCGCTTCGGTGTGGGCCGGGAACCGCCCGTGCGTCTGGTGGATGTAGGTGCAGATGTCGCGGGTGCAGGCGATGACGTCCGCGCCGTACTCCTCGGCCTCGGCCAGGTACTTCGCGCCGAACTCCCCGCGGTAGATCCGGGCGAACAGCGCCTCGTCGGCGTAGATGCCGTGCGGCCCGAACTTGTCGGCGACCACCGCGTCCACGGCCGCTGCCATGTCCGGGTAGTTGGGAGGGCACATGGTCTTGATCAACCAC
>NZ_JBFIKK010000004.1:0-48931 GCF_041600255.1 Nocardioides sp.
GCCGCGGTCAGGAGGACCGCGGCGACGAGACGAGAGATCGCACGCATGATCAGCGGACCCAGAAACCCTTGCGGTTCGTGCGGTTGGCGAACTGGCCGACCACCTTGATCTTCGCCCTGCCCGTGTCGCCCAGCACCCGGAAGGTCGAGACAAAACGGCCGGCCGGGCCGGCGTGACCCCGATCGACCCGCTGGCCCCGGAAGCGGACGGTGACTTTCTCGCCGGCCTCGAGGCCGCGGATCCTCACGGTCTGACGCTTGCCTGCCGCAACGCGCTGCTTCTGCAGGGTGATGGGCAGCTTCCTGGCCGCCAGCACCGTGGTGCCGACCGTCACGGGTGCCGCGCCGAGCCGGGTCAGGGTGTAGTTGCGGCGGGTGGTGCGGGCGGGAGCCTTGATCTCGTAGGCGGCGGAGTCCTCACCGACGAGGAGGTCGCGCAGGCCGGGACCCCGCAGGCAGGCCTGTTCACCCTCGGCCAACCCACTCACGGAGAGGGAGTAGCTGCCCTGGCTGAACCTTCGCGGTCCGTCGACGCGGACGTCGCCCATCGGCTGCTTCGAGGAGAGCCACTGCAGTGCGGGGAGCGCCTGGGCGGACGCTCGACGCCACTGGTCCTGGGCCTCGACGGTGATCCCGTCGACCTCGCCGGCGCTGCGACCGGCGTCGTCGTAGGCGATGGCGCCCAGGTCGTGGCGCAGGGCATTGGGCCGGCAGGCGTCGGCGGTGCCCGCCTGGCGCTCGACCACCCAGTCGGCGGCGTCGGCCGCCGCCTGGTCGTGGCCGGCCAGCCCGAACGCCCAGCCGGCGAGCCCGGTCGAGTTGGTGTTGGCGACCTCGCCGTCACCGCTGCCCAGCGAACCGTCCTCGGCCTGCTGGCTCTCCAGCCAGTTCAGCGCGGTCGCCACCCGGGGCGCCACGTCCAGGTCGTCGGCCTGCGGCAGCAGGGCGCGAACCGCGATCGCGGTCGCGTCGATGCTGGCCGGCGCCCCGGCCGTGTCGCACGTGCCCTGCGCGGCGTCCGCTGCCGGCAGGTAGAGCCGGAAGTAGCCCGCCGCGCACTGCTGGCGGAGCAGGAAGTCGGTGGCCGGGTCGGTCAGCTCGCTGCCGGCGGCGTCGAGGCCCTCGACGGCGTACGCCTGCCCGATCACGTTGGCGTAGTCGCCCCAGGCCGAGCGGTCCTTGATCCGTCCCGCGGCGTCTCCCTCGGCGACGACCAGCGACTCCAGGCGAGAGACCAGGTCCACCCCGCCGAACGTCGTCGGGTCGACCTCGGCCACCTGGGCCAGCAACAGCGCCTTGGCGGTGGACCCGGCGTACGCCTCGCCCTCGCCGTCGCCGATGTAGCCCCTCAGCGTGTCAGGGTCGTCGACGGCCCCGGCCACGACCGCAACCGACTCGTCGTCGCCGACCGCGTCCAGACCCAACGCGGCATCCACGGTCAGTCCGACGTCGGTGAAGGTGTACTGCTCGTTGACCAGGAGGCCGTTGGTGAGCTGACCGCTCAGCCACCCGGCGGCCCCGGCGACCGGGGCGCTCTCCAGGGCTCCGACCCGTGCCTCGGAGTAGGCACCGGCCGTCGGCGCGGTGACCGCCAGGGTGGAGAGGGCGAGTGCCGGGGTCGCGGCCCAGAGGGCGGCCCGGCGCAGGGACGTACGCATCGATGTTTCCTTCCCGCTGCAACAGCGGGAAGCCCTGGGGCCTTTCCCCAGGTGCCACCCGCTGCTTGTCCTCGACAGCGTGTGATCAGGACGTCTCGCATCGGGTGCTCCGGCTCGCCCCCTCGATCGCTCGAGTGGACCTACGGTTGCGGGTCAGCGCCGGACTTCGACCGGCTTTCCCCAGAGGCAGACGTGATGAGTGTGCGGGCGCAGCGTAGCAATCCGGCGCCCACCTGTGCGCCGCGGGCGTCCCCGTCCCGAGGGCTGGTCCGGCAACCGGCTGGCCGGGTGCCTACGACGCCGCCTGCCTGCGGGCCCGTTTCCTGGCCTTCCGGCCGGGATCGGCCGGCGGCTCCTTGAACAACCGCTGGATCCAGGTGTTGTAGCGGCGCACGGTCGAGCGTCCGAAGAGCATCAGCGTCACGTCGTCGCTGACCAGCGCCTTCGGCGTCCAGTTCGCCGAGCCGGTGAGCGTGACCCAGGCCGCGGGGTCCCCGCGGTGGACGCCGTTGATCGTCATCACCTTGGTGTGCAGGTAGCGGTCGGAGGCGCCGTCGCCGTCGAGGTCCTGCACGATCTGGCGCAGGGAGACCTTGCCCGGCCTGCCCAGCCGCAGCACCCGACGTACGACGGTGCCCATCACGGCGTAGATCACCTGGACGTCGCAGCCGCGTACCTGCATCTGCCGGATCCGCCGGGCGATCCGGATCCCCCGCTCACCGAGCCAGGAGGTCATGGCGATCCGGACCTTGGTGCGGCCGTCGGTGCCGTGCCGCGCGCCGGCGCACACGGTCTTGTTGAGCTCCTTGAGCACCGGGTCGACCACGGTGCGCCTGCCCACGTAGGGAAAGACCGAGAGTGCCAGCGACCCGAAGTCACGCGAGCGGTAGCCCTGGCGGACCGGCTGGTCGCGATACATCTCCCGAAAGGTGGTGAGGAACTCGCGGTAGACCTTCCTGCGCCCGCGCACGGTGACCAGGTCGTTCCACTGGCGATGGGCCGCGACGTCGGTGGCGTTGAAGGAGCCGTTCATCACCACCCAGCGAGCTCCGCCCGAGCGGCTGAAGAGGTAGAACTTCGAGTGCGCGATGCCCTTGGTGCCCCGGCATGAGGCGGCGCAGGCGACCACCCGGCTACGACGCGAGACCGGACGCTGACCGTTGTGGGCGCCATGCAGGCCCCGCCGGAGCAGGCGGATGGACCCGTTCGGGTGACGCTCGCCGGCGTTGCCGGCGGACAGGATCAGCCGGACGACCACGTTGCGTCGGTGAGCGCGGATCAGCGCCGCGGCCAGCTCCCGACTGCGGAAGTTCCAGCTCGCGATCCGGATGCGCCCGCGCGGTGGGGTGCTGTCGATCGACCTGATCAGGTGATCGGTGATCGCGCGCCGCTGCGCCGGGTCCCCGAGCGGGTCGTTGATGACGACACCGCGCGGTGGGGTGTAGCCACCGACCTGGGCGCCGGCGGGGGCTGCGCCGCCGATCGTCAGCGCGGCGACCAGCACCACCGCGCTGAGCCGTCGACGTGGTGCTCGATCTGGTCGTCCATGCATGAGCGGCATCCCCCCGAATGACCGTCGCGTGGAGCTGTGCTCTCCCGAGCACGCGAGGACCGTAACAACCGGTCCAGACCAGCGGAGGGTGCAACGCCGAGAGACCGATCAGTCGGGCTGGATGTTGGCGTACGGGTCCACCGGGCCGGCGGCGCGGCGCTCGGCCGAGACCGGGCGGCTGCGCGGCGGGTTGCGGAACCAGCGGTCCATCCAGGTGTTGTAGCGGCCCACCAGCTTGCGACCCTGGATCTTCATCACGGCCTCGTCGCTGGCCAGCGCGGCCGGCGACCAGTTGGCGGAGCCGTTGATCGTCACCCAGGCGGCCCGGTCGCCGCGGTGGCGGCCGTTGATCGTCATCACCTTGGTGTGCAGGTAGCGGTCGTAGACCCCGTCGCCGTTGAAGTCCTGGACGATCTGGCGCATCGGGACCGGACGGCGGCCCTCCTTGCGCAGGATCCGAAGGACCTCGTTGCCCATCACCGCGTAGATGATCTTCACGTCGCAGCCACGGTTCTGCATCTGGCGCAGGCGGCTGGCGATGTTGATCCCGCGCTGGCCGTGCCAGGAGGTCATCGCGATCCGGATCCTGGTGCGACCGTTCGTGCCGTACCTCGCGCCGGAGCACCGGGTCTTGGCGAGCTCCTTGAGGATCGGAGCGCGTCGGGTCTTCTTGCCCGTGTAGGGGTACATCATCGTCTTGATCTTGCCGAGCCGCTCGGCCCGGTAGCCCTGCTTGACCCGCTTGTCCCGGAACATCTGCCGGAAGGTCTCGCGGAACTCGCGGTAGACCTTCGTGCGCCCCACCGTCGTGTAGACGTCGTTCCACTGGTGGCTGGCGGCCAGGTCGGTGAGGTTGAAGGAGCCGTTGATCACCACGTGCCGGGCCTTGCCGGCCTTGCTGAACAGGAAGAACTTGGAGTGGGCGATGCCGCTCCTGCCCCGGCACGAGCGCACGCACTTGCTCAGGCCGCTGCGCCGCGACTCGGACCTCTTGGCGTTGCCGGAGCGCTGCAGCGCCCGCTCGAGTCGGTCGATGCCGACGTTGCGGTTCTCCGGGTTCGCGTTGCCGCGCGAGAGGATCACCCGGACCGTGACGTCGCGCTTGTGAGCGCGGACCAGTGCATCGATGGCGTCGTCGCTGCGGATGTTCCAGCTGGCCACCCGGATCTTGGACCCGCCGCGCGAGGCGTCGATCGAGCGCAGGATGTGGCGGGTGATCGCGCGCCGCTCACCGAAGTCCCCGAGCGGGTTGTTCGTCGTCACCCCCGGCGACGGCGTGTAGCGCTTCGCGGAGGCGGGAGCCGCGAGGGCTCCCAGGCCGACCGCGAGGACGGTCACCAGGACGAGCACGGAGGACAGCGGACGGCGGGGCGGAACGGGCATGCTGGGCGGAACTCCCGGGGGACGGTTGCGAGGTGGACGGCGCTCACGGCGCTCGTCCACCGTAACAACCGGACTGGACCGGTTCGACGAGGAACCCCGGACCCGGGTGGACCCGGGACGGCGGAACCGGATCAGGCGAGCTTCTCCAGGATCAGCTCGCGCACCCGGGCCGCGTCGGCCTGTCCCCGCATCTCCTTCATCACCGCGCCGATCAGCGCGCCGGCGGCCGCGACCTTGCCGTCGCGGATCTTGTCGGCCACGTCCGGGTTCGCGGCGATCGCGTTGTCGACCGCTGCCCCGAGCGCCCCGTCGTCGGAGACGATCGCGAGGCCGCGGGCGGCGACGATCTCGTCGGGCGTGCCCTCACCGGCCAGCAGGCCGTCGAAGACCTGACGGGCCAGCTTGTCGTTGATGCTGCCCTCCTCGACCAGGGCCTGCACCCGGGCCACCTGCACCGGCGTCACACCCAGCGCCGCGATGTCCACCCCGGAGTCGTTCGCCCGACGCGCCATCTCGGAGAGCCACCACTTGCGCGCGGCCTGCGGGGCGGCGCCACAGGCGATCGTCTCCTCGACCAGTCCGAGCGCACCCGCCCCGACGGTGTCGCGCATCTCGAGGTCGGAGAAGCCCCAGGCTGCCTGGAGCCGCGCCAGCTTCTCGCGCGGGGGCTCGGGCAGGGTGGCCCGCAGCTCCTCGACCCACTCGCGCGACGGCGCCACCGGCACCAGGTCGGGCTCGGGGAAGTAGCGGTAGTCGTCGGCGTCCGACTTCTCGCGGCCGCTGGTGGTGACCCCGGTGTCCTCGTGCCAGTGCCGGGTCTCCTGCAGGATCTGTGCGCCGCTGCGGAGCACGGCCGCGTGGCGCTGCATCTCGTAGCGGACCGCACGCTCGACCGAGCGCAGCGAGTTGACGTTCTTGGTCTCCGTCCGGGTGCCCAGGGCGCCGGAGTCCTTGGCGGCCAGCGAGAGGTTCACGTCGGCCCGGATCGAGCCCTGGTCCATCCGGGCGTCCGAGACGCCGAGCGCGACGATCAGCTCACGCAGCTGGGCGACGTACGCCTTGGCGATGGCGGGCGCCTTCTCCCGGGTGCCCATGATCGGCTTGGTGACGATCTCGATCAGCGGGATGCCGGCGCGGTTGTAGTCGACCAGCGAGTAGTCGGCCCCGTGGATGCGGCCGGTGACGCCGCCCACGTGCAGCGACTTGCCGGTGTCCTCCTCCATGTGGGCGCGCTCGATCTCCACGCGGAAGGTCTCACCCTCGACCTCGACGTCCATCCAGCCCTCGAAGGCGATCGGTTCGTCGTACTGGGAGGTCTGGAAGTTCTTCGGCATGTCCGGGTAGAAGTAGTTCTTCCGGGCGAAGCGGCACCACTCGGCGATCTCGCAGTTGAGCGCGAGACCGATCCGGATCGCCGACTCGACGGCCTTGCGGTTGACGACCGGCATCGCGCCGGGCAACCCCAGGCAGGTCGGGCAGACCTGGGTGTTCGGCTCGGCGCCGAACTCGGTCGGGCAGCCGCAGAACATCTTGGTGTGGGTGTTCAGCTCGACGTGGACCTCGAGGCCCATCGCCGGGTCGTACTCGGCCAGGACGTCGTCCCAGGCCACGATCTCGGTGTCACGGTGGTCGAGCGCGCTCATGAGGGAGCTCCTTCGAGGGCAGGCGCCTTGTCGAGCAGCGGTCCGCCCCACTCGGCAGCCAGCGCCGCCTCGTGGGCGGCGCCGACGCGGTAGAGGCGGTCGTCGGCGAGTGCCGGGGCCAGGATCTGGAAACCGGCGGGCAGGCCGTCCTCGTCCGCGAGCCCGCTCGGCACCGAGATGCCGGGCACACCGGCGAGGTTGGCCGGGATGGTGGCGAGGTCGTTGAGGTACATCGCCATCGGGTCGTCGAGCTTCTCGCCGAGCTTGAACGCCGTGGTGGGCGCGGTCGGCGAGACCAGGACGTCCGCCTGGGCGAACGCCGCCTCGAAGTCCCGGCTGATCAGCGTCCGGACCTTCTGGGCCTGCCCGTAGTAGGCGTCGTAGTAGCCGCTGGAGAGGGCGTAGGTACCCAGGATGATCCGGCGCTTCACCTCGTCGCCGAAGCCGGCGTCGCGGCTGGCCCGCATGACGTCCTCCGCGCTGGGGTTGTCGATGTGCTCGGGCAGCACCCGCAGGCCGTAACGCATCGCGTCGAACTTCGCGAGGTTGCTGGAGGCCTCGGCCGGCAGGATCAGGTAGTAGGCGGCCAGGGCGTGCACGAAGTTCGGGCAGGAGACCTCGACGATCTCCGCGCCGGCCTTGACCAGCAGCGCCAGGGACTCCTCGAACCGGGCCAGCACGCCGGGCTGGTAGCCCCCGCCGCCGAGCTCGGTGACGACACCGACCCGGACCCCGCTCAGGTCGCCGGCGGCACCGAGACGGGCCGCCTCCACCAGGGCGGGCAGCGGCTGGTCGACGCTGGTCGAGTCCATCGGGTCGTGACCGCCGATGACCTCGTGCAGCAACGCCGAGTCCAGCACCGTGCG
The DNA here is from genome assembly GCF_041600255.1 of Nocardioides sp. GTDB lineage: Bacteria > Actinomycetota > Actinomycetes > Propionibacteriales > Nocardioidaceae > Nocardioides. The sequence continues at coordinate 7,102 of NZ_JBFIKK010000004.1, forward strand.
GGTCACCGGGCCGGCCTGGTCGAGGGAGTTGGCCAGCGCGACGAGGCCGTAGCGGGAGACGCCGCCGTAGGTCGGCTTCACACCCACGGTGCCGGTCACGGCGCCGGGCTGGCGGATCGAGCCGCCGGTGTCGGTGCCGATCGCCAGCGGCGCCTCGAAGGCCGCCACGGCGGCGGCCGAGCCACCGCCCGAGCCACCGGGGATCCGGTCGAGGTCCCAGGGGTTGTGGGTCGGCCCGTAGGCGGAGTGCTCGGTGGAGGAGCCCATCGCGAACTCGTCCATGTTGGTCTTGCCCAGGATCGGCAGCCCGGCGAGCTTGAGCCGGGCGACCACGGTCGCGTCGTACGGCGGGATCCAGCCCTCCAGGATCCTGCTGCCGCACGTGGTGGGCAGCCCCTCGGTCGCGAGCACGTCCTTGACCGCGATCGGTACGCCGTCCAGCGGGGAGGCGAGGGTGCCCGCGGCGCGCCGGGCATCCGAGGCAGCGGCCTGGGCCAGCGCACCGTCGGCGTCGACGTGCAGGAAGGCGTGGATGCTGCCGTCGACGGCGGCGATCCGGTCCAGGTGCGCCTGGGTGAGCTCCACGGAGGTCACCTCGCCGGCGGCGAGCGCCTCGACGAGGGCGGAGGCGGGAAGTCTGGTCCAGTCGGTCACTGCTCGTCCCCCAGGATCCGCGGTACGGCGAAGCGCTGCTGCTCCTGGGCGGGCGCGCCCGAGAGCGCCTGCTCCGCGCTCAGCCCCGGCCGGATGACGTCCTCGCGGAAGACGTTGGTCAGCGGCAGGGCGTGCGAGGTCGGCGGGATGTCGTCGGCCGCGACCGCTCCGATCGAGGCCACCGACTCCAGGATCACGGACAGCTGGGGGGCCAGGTGGTCGAGCTCGGCGTCGTCGAGATCGATCCGCGCGAGGTTCGCCAGATGCGCGACCTCGGCCCGGGTGATCTCGACGCGGTCGCTCGGCGACGCGCTCGATGCGGGGTTCTCAGGCATGGCGCCATCCTAGGAGGCGCCTACCGCGCTCCCACCCTCGCCTCCACCACCCCTGCGGGTGAACGTGACCCCCCATTGAGCGCGAGAGGACCTACTCTGGAACCAACAGCGTGCGGAACACCGTCTCGTACGCGCCGACAACGGAGGAGACGGGTGCCCACCACGGTGCGTGAACGCCAGGCGAGGCTCCTCGCCGACTCACGGTCCGCCGAGGCCCGGGCACGACTGGCACAGGCTGTCAGCCGTGCCGAGTTCCTGCTTCGCCTCTCCCGCACCGTCTCGGCCATCCAGAACCCCCAACGGGCCCTCGAGGCGCTGGTCGCCCTCCTGCTCGACGAGATGGTCGACGTCGCCCAGGTCGTCGTACGAGCGGGGAGCTGGCAGCTGATCTGCGGCGCGGTCACCGGCCAGGACCCGACCTGTTCGGCCCAACGTAGCCCCGAGGACGCTCCCCTCGGCCTGGACGACGTCCTCCGCCGGGGCATGTACGAGGAGGTCGTGCTCCCGCCGGCCGGCCGGGCCCGACGAACCGCCCTCGAGCGGCTCCTCGAGGCCGACCTGGTGGACGAGGTGGACCAGCTGCGGGCCGAAGAGCTGGCGATCCTGCCGCTGACCGCACGGGGTCGGACCTTCGGCCTGTTGGTGCTGGGTCGGTCCCCCGGCTACACCTTCTCGGGCTCCCACTCCTTCCTCACCGACCTGGCCGATCGGGTCGCCGTGGGGGTCGACGCCACCCTCGTCGTGGCCGAGAGCCGACACGTCGCCAACGTGCTGCGCGCCTCACTGGCCCCGGTGGACCCGCCGGTGGTGGCAGGTCTCGACCTGGCGACGTACTACCGGGTGGCTCACCAGTCCGAAGCACTGGGCGGCGACTTCCTCGACGTCCACGGCCCTGACGACGACCTGCTGCTGCTGTGTGGCGACGTGGCCGGCAAGGGCGTGGAGGCGGCCGTGCACGCCAAGCGCATCCGCAACGCGACCCGGACGGCGTCCGTCGTCGACCGCTCTCCGGGCGCCATCCTGCGACTGGTCAACCGCGTCCTGGTCGCGGAGGCCAGCAGGTTCGACGAGGGCCTGGCCACCGCCGTCTGTGCGCGACTGCGCCCCGGCGACGGGGGGCTCGACGTGGACATCGCCAACGCGGGACACCCGCACGCCCTGGTCATCCGTTCCGACGGCGCCGTCGAGACGGTGCCCACCTGGGGCGTCGCTCTGGCCCTGCTCGAGGAGAGCGAGTATCCGGAGACCTCGGCCCGCCTGCGAGCCGGCGACACCCTGATGCTCTACAGCGACGGCGTCACCCACGCGCGGGGAGCCGACGGTCTCTTCGGCGACAAGCGCCTGCTCGATCACCTGTCCCACCTGGGAGGCCTTCCGGCGCAGGCGATCGTGGAGTCGGTCGCGGTCGCGGTCTCCGAGCACGTCGGGGACCGCCAGCACGACGACATCGCCATCCTGGCTGCTCGGTACCGGCCGGTGACCTCGTGACCGCCGTCCTGGACGGCGAGTTCGCCGACTACTGGTCGGCGATCGTGGCCAGTGACGACCACCGCGCCGCCGATGTCGCGCTCGCCGCGGTCGGACGAGGTGTGTCCGTGGAAGCGGCCCTGATGGGTCTGGTCGTGGCCAGCCAGGTGCGGGTCGGCGAGCTGTGGGAGGCCAACGAGTGGTCGGTTCCCCGCGAGCACGCCTCCAGCGCGGTGAACGAGCACGTCGTACGACGGCTGTGCCAGGACGTCATCGGGGATCCGGCCGGCCCCCTGCTGCTGGTGGCCTGCGCCGAGCGCGAGTGGCATGCGCTGCCGGCTCTGGTGATCACCCAGCTGTTGGCTCTGCACGGCGCCCGGGCCGAGTACCTGGGCCCCAACACCTCGCGGGACCACATCGTGGCCGGGATCCTGGACCGCGGACCCCGCGCCGTGCTGCTGAGCGCTTCGATGAGCTCCTCGCTCCCCCGGGTGCGGCGCCAGATCGAGGCGGTCCGCGGCACCGGGACCCCGGTCATCGTGGGCGGTGCGGCGTTCGACCGGGCCGGTCAACGCGCCCGGTGGCTGGGCGCGACCGGATGCGCCACCACGGCGTCCGAGGCACTCGAGCTGGTCGAGCGGCTGCCCCGCCACGTCCCCCCGGCACCCACGCTGCGCCACCCGGGCGCGGCCGAGGCCAGGGACGTCCAGATCGCTGCCGAGACACTGACTCGTTCGGTGACCCGCGTAGTCGACAGCGCCCTGGGCCTCACCGATGGCGGCGAGGCCGCGGGCTCTCCCGACGACTGGCGGGTGGTGCTGGCCACCTCCATCCCGATGGTGGTGGACTGCGTCGCCGGCGGACTCCTGACCGACGACGCGAGCATCCTCACCGAGAGCCGGGACTGGTTGCGCAGTGTGATGGACTCCCGCGATGCCCCTGCGGAGACCACCTCCCTGGTCTGGACGGCGCTGGCCCGTCAACTACGTGACCACCCCGAGGCGACCCGGCTGATCGCCCTGACCTGAAAGCCCACGCTGACCTGCCACTTGTGGTTGCTGTCGGAGCGCTGACCTGCCACTTGTGGTTGCTCCGAACAACCACAAGTGGCAGGTCAGCGTTGTTCTGGCAACCACAAGTGGCAGGTCACGTCAGAGGGCGTCCGGGCCGCCGGCGAGGAGGGCGGTGAACGCCGCCTCGTCCAGGATCGGTACGCCGAGCGCCTCGGCCTTGTCGGCCTTCGACCCGGGGCTCTCCCCCACCACGACGTAGTCGGTCTTCTTCGACACCGACCCCGACGCCTTCCCCCCGCGGGACAGGATCGCCTCCTTGGCCCCGTCACGGCTGTAGCCCTCCAGCGAGCCGGTGACGACGATGGTCAGCCCCTCCAGGGTGCGCGGGGTGGACTCGTCCCGCTCGTCGGCCATCGTGATGCCGGCCCGCTCCCAGGCGTCCACGATCGCGACGTGCCAGTCCACGCCGAACCACTCGACGACCGCCTCGGCGATCGTCGGACCGACGCCGTCCGCCGCGGCCAGCTGCTCCAGGCCGGCCTCCCGGATCGCTGCCATCGAGCCGAACTCGGTCGCCAGGGCTCGCGCGGCGGTCGGGCCGACGTGCCGGATCGACAGCGCCACCAGGACCCGCCACAACGGGACGTCCTTGGCCTTGTCCAGGTTGTCCAGGAGCCGCTGCCCGTTGGCGGAGAGCACGGGAGCATCCCCCTCCCCCTTCTTCGGCGCCCGCGTGAAGAGATCGGTACGTCGCAGCGCGGCCTCGTCGAGGTCGAAGACGTCACCCTCGTTCGCGATCACGCCGGCCTCCAGCAGCGCGACCGCGGCCTCGTAGCCCAGGCCCTCGATGTCGAAGGCACCACGACCGGAGACGTGGAAGACCCGCTCCCGCACCTGCGCCGGACACGCCCGGTGGTTGGGGCAGCGCAGGTCCTTGTCACCCTCCTTCTGCTGCACCAACGAGGTGCCGCAGGAGGGGCACTCGCTCGGCATCACCCACGCGGCCAGCCCCTCGGGGCGCAGCGCCAGCACCGGGCCGACGATCTCCGGGATCACGTCGCCGGCCTTGCGCAGCACCACCGTGTCGCCGGGCCGGACGTCCTTGCGCCTGACCTCGTGGCCGTTGTGCAGCGTCGCCATCTCGACCGTGGAGCCCGCCACCCGGGTCGGCTCCATCCGTCCGTACGGCGTGACCCGCCCGGTGCGCCCGGTGTTCACCTCGATGGCGAGCAACTTGGCGTTGACCTCCTCGGGCGGGTACTTGAACGCGATCGCCCAGCGCGGCGCCCGGCTGGTCGACCCGAGCCGGCGTTGCAGCGACACGTCGTCGACCTTGACCACCACGCCGTCGATCTCGTGCTCGACGTCATGGCGGTGCTCGCCGTGGTACTCGATGAACTCCTGGACCTCGGCCAGCGAGTCCAGCACGCGCACCCGCTCCGAGATCGGCAGACCCCAGGCCCGCAGGGCGTCGTACGCCGAGGACTGCGACGTCGGCTCGAAGCCCTCCCGGGCGCCGATCCCGTGGCAGACCATGCCCAGGGCGCGGGTGGCGGTGACCCGGGGGTCCTTCTGGCGCAGCGACCCGGCCGCGGCGTTGCGCGGGTTGGCGAAGACGGGCTTGCCGGCCTCGGTCATCGCGACGTTGAGCCGCTCGAAGGCCTCGCCGGGCAGGAAGACCTCGCCGCGCACCTCGACCAGCGCGGGCACCGGGACGTCGTCCGAGGGCATCAGGCGGTGCGGCACGCCCGTGATCGTCTTGACGTTGGGCGTCACGTCCTCGCCGGTGCGGCCGTCGCCGCGCGTCAGCGCACGCACCAGCCGGCCGTCCTCGTAGAGCAGGTTGATCGCGAGGCCGTCCACCTTGAGCTCGCAGAGCAGCGCCGGGTCCTCCACCCCGTCGCGCGCCAGTCGAGCGTGCCAGGCGGCCAGCTCGTCGAAGGAGAAGGCGTTGTCCAGGCTCTCCATCCGCTGCAGGTGGTCGACCGGGGTGAACTCGGTGGAGACCGCTCCGCCGACCTTCTGGGTGGGCGAGTCGGGGGTGCGGAGCTCGGGCACCTCCTCCTCGAGCTGCTCGAGGCGCCGCATCCGCTGGTCGAAGTCGGCGTCGGAGATCGTGGGGTCGTCGAGGACGTAGTAGCGCCAGCGCGCCTCCTCGATCTCCTCGGCCAGGAGACGGTGCTCGTTGCGTCGTTCCAGCCACAGGTTCGACCCGGGCTCCAGCGTCGCGCTCATGGGCACATCTTGCCGGGTGCCACCGACGTTCGATCCGGCCAGGTCTGGGTAGGACCCATCCGTCGGGGCGCCCGCTCCGAACACACCCACGTGGGATCGCAGATGAAGTCGCAGACCGACCCGACGAGCCAGCTCGTGACCGGGCCCTCGCTGACGCGCCACGATGCCCCGGGCCAGCCCCGGGGCGTGGTGCTGATGCTGCACGGCGGCAAGGAGACGTCGACGCAACCCGTCGACGGCCGCAGTGCATCGTGGCGACGGTCCTGGGCGATGCAGCGCACGATCACCCCCCGCGCCCACACCGCGGGGGTCAGTACGTGGCTGCTGCGCTATCGCGAGCGGGGCTGGAACGGCTCGGGCGCTGTCCCCATCGAGGATGCACGCTGGGCGCTCGAGGAGGTACGACGCGAGCTGGGCGACCTGCCCGTCGTACTCCTCGGGCACTCCATGGGCGCCCGGACGTCGGCCCACGTGGCCGACGACCCCTCGGTCGTCGGGGTGGTCGCGCTGGCTCCGTGGTTTCCCCCCGACGAGCGGGTGGGCGCCCTGGCCGGCAAGCACCTGGTGGCGGCCCATGGTCGCCGTGACCGGATCACCTCGCCGCGCGCCACGGCGTACTTCGTGGAGCGGGCGAAGCCGATCGCCGCCTCGGCCCGCCTCGAGGACATGGGCGAGACGGGGCACTACATGCTGCGACGCACGACCGCCTGGAACGACATGGCCGTCTCGTCCAGCCTGGCCCTGCTCGACTGAGGCCCACGCCACACCGAAAATCGCTTGGCGGCGCCCCCTCTCCCCCTCTAGGGTCGATGGACGAAACGAAACCGTTTCGTTTCATCGGTTCTCGAGGAGCGTCATGTCGAACCCCACCGACCCGCCGGTCACCCGGCCGCGCGTCGAGGGCGACCGCGAGCTGCAGGTGCTGCAGGCGACGCTCGGCATCCTCTCCGACGTCGGCTACGACCGGCTGACCCTGGACGCCGTGGCCGCGCGAGCCCGCGCCTCGAAGGCGACCCTCTACCGACGCTGGAACGGCAAGGTCAGCCTGGTCATCGACGCGCTGCTGACGATGCAGGCGCTGAGCGACGTGCCGGACACCGGGTCCCTGCGCGGCGACCTGCTCGCGTCCTACTGCGGCCCGGGCGGGCTCACCGACGCGTCCTCGGTGGCGACCTTCGCCTGCGTGGTCACGGCCCTGTCCAGCGACCCCGAGTTCGCCGAGGCGTTCCGCCGCGACGTGGTCGGCCCGAAGCGCGCCACCACCCGCGCGATCTTCGAGCAGGCCCGCGTCCGCGGGGAGCTCCGAGCCGACCTCGACCTCGACCTGGTGGCCTCGGCGCTGGCCGGCATCGTGCTGCACCGCTCCTACGTGCTCGGCGAGGTCCCGGACACCGCCCTGATCACCCGGGTGATCGACCAGATCATCCTGCCCGCCGCCCTGGCGACCCCGACCCCCCGTTGAAGACCAGAAGGACACCCCCCATGACCGACCTCCGGACCGAGCAGCGCGCTCCCGGCCAGCACGCGCACCTGGGCTGGGCCCTGGTGCTGATCTCGATCGCCCAGCTGATGGTGGTGCTGGACGGCACGATCGCCAACATCGCCCTGCCGTTCATCAAGCGCGACCTCGGCTTCAGCGACGCCGGCCTGCCCTGGGTGGTCACCGGCTACGCCCTGGTCTTCGGCGGCCTGCTGCTGCTCGGTGGACGCCTCGGTGACCTCTACGGCCGTCGCCGGGTGTTCACCCTCGGGCTGGTCGTCTTCGCCGTGGCCTCGCTGCTCGGCGGCGTCGCCACCACCGAACCCCTGCTGCTGGCCGCCCGCGGCCTGCAGGGCCTGGGCGCCGCCCTCGCCTCCCCCGCCGCGCTCGCGCTGATCACCACGACGTTCCCGGCCGGCCCCCAGCGCAACCGCGCCTTCGCCGTGTACGCCGCGATGTCCGGCGCCGGCGCGGCGGTCGGCCTGCTGCTCGGCGGCTGGTTGACCGGGCTGAGCCCGGACCTGCTCGGCCTGACCGTCGAGGGGTGGCGCCTCACGTTCCTGATCAACACGCCCATCGGTCTGGTGGCCGCGGCCCTGGCCCCGCGCTTCCTCGCGGAGTCGGAGTCCCACCCCGGCGAGCTCGACATCCCCGGCGCCCTGACCGGCACCCTGGGTCTGCTCGGCGTGGTCTTCGGTCTCTCCCGGGCCGCCACCCACGGCTGGACCGAGACCTGGACGGTGACCACCCTGGTCGGCGGGGTGGCCCTGCTGGGCCTCTTCGCGATGATCGAGCTGCGCGCCGAGCACCCGCTGCTGCCGTTCCGGATCTTCGCCAGCCGGACCCGGGCCGCCAGCTTCGGGGCGATGATGCTGCTGCCTGCCGCGATGTTCGCGATGTTCTTCTACCTCAGCCAGTACATCCAGGGCGTGATGGGGTACAGCCCGCTCCAGGCCGGCCTGGCGTTCCTGCCCTTCTCGGGCGGCCTCATCCTGGCGGCCGGTTTCTCCTCGAGCCTGGTCAGCCGGGTCGACCCGCGCTACCTGGCCGGCACCGGCACCCTGATGGCCGCGATCTCGCTGTACGGCTTCTCCCGGATCCCCCACGACACGACATTCCCGGTCGTCGCCGTGCAGGCCGGCTACCTGACCGACATCCTGCCGTTCATCGTGCTGATGTCGATCGGCATGGGGATGACCTTCGTGCCGGTCACCCTGACCGCCGTGCACCACGTCCGCGCCGAGGACTCCGGCATCGGCTCGGGCGTGCTGAACACCATGCAGCAGGTGGGCGGCGCGCTCGGCCTGGCCACCCTGAGCACGGTGGCGCTGCGCACCATCGAGACCTCCCGCGAGGCCGTCTCGGCAGCGGCCCAGCAGGCGGCTCAGCTGCCGGGCGCCCCGATCCCGACCGCTGCCCAGCAGCAGGCGATGGAGATCGTGATCGGCCAGCAGATCTTCGCCGACGGCGCGACCAGCGCCTTCCTCGTCGGCGCGGGGATGGCCCTGCTCGGCTCGCTGGTGATCTGGGTCTTCCTGAACGTCAAGCACACCGAGCTGGCCACGGACGGCCCGGAGGTCGTCGGCGTGCACTGACCGCTCATGCCAGGGCGTCCTCCAGCGCCGTCACGAAGGCGGGCAGGTCGGCGGGGCTGCGGCTGGTGATCAGGTGCTCGTCGATGACGACCTCCTCGTCCAGCCAGGTCCCGCCGGCGTTGCGGACGTCGTCGGCGATCGAGGGGTAGCTGGTCAGTCGGCGCCCGGCGACCAGCCCGGCCGAGATCAGCAGCCACGGCCCGTGGCAGATCACGGCCAGCGGCTTGCCCGACGCGGCGAACGCCCGGACGATCGCCTGCGCCTGCTCGTCGGTGCGGATCGTGTCGGCGTTCACGGTCCCGCCCGGCACCACCAGCGCGTCGTACGCCGCGGGGTCGAGGTCGGCGAAGGTGGCGTCGACCTCGAGCTGCTGGGTCTGCTCGGTGTCGCTGCGCACGCCCTGGATCGGTTCGGTGCTCGTGGAGTGGACCCGAACCTCCGCACCGGCCGCACGCAGGGCGTCACGCGGCTCGACGAGCTCGGACTCCTCGACATGGTCGGTGGCGATGATCGCCACCCTCTTCCCGGTCAGGTCGCTCATCGGCGCTCCTCGTGCTCGACTGCAGGGACCCCGCCGTCGTACCCGCCACCGGGGCCGGGGATGCCTCAGTCGGTCAGGCTGGTCGCGGTGGTGCGCAGCAGGCGCAGGGCGCTCCGGGCCCACGCGTCCGAGGCGCCGGCGAGGCCACAGGTGGGCGAGACGACCAGACGGTCGCCGACCAGGCCCTGGTCGAGGCCGGTCATGTCCAGCCAGCGGAGCACGCCCTCGGTCAGCACGGCGTCGTTGGGCGCCCTCTCGGGAGCTGTCGACGGCACGATGCCCAGGGCCACGGACTCGCCCGCGTCCAGGGCCTCGGCCAGCACGTCATGGTCGGCGGCGGAGAGCTGGTCCCGGTCGACCACCAGGCCGCGGGCGCCGGCGCCGCGCAGCAGCTGCAGCGGCGTGCCGGGGGCGCAGGAGTGCACCCACGGCTCGGCCCCCTCGTGGGCGATCGCGCCCAGCACCCACTCCAGGTGCTCGGAGGCCTCCGGCGGGTGCACGGTGCGGTGGCGCCCCCAGCCCGAAGCGGTGGGCACCTTGCCGCCGAGCACCGACGCCAGAGCAGGCTCATCCACCTGGACCACGAGCCGATCGACGCCCGGCAGGCGGCGTCGTACGTCGCGGACGTGGTCGCGCAGTCCCTCGGCGAGCGCCTGGGCCAGGTCGCGGCGGGCACCGTGGTCGGAGAGGATCTTGTCCCCGCGGTGCTTCTCGACGCATGCCGCCAGGGTCCACGGCCCGGCCACCTGGATCTTGAAGGCACCGGTGTAGCCGTCGGTCTGCTCCTCGAGCACGTCGAGGTCCTGGGCCAGCAGGCTGCGAGCGCGGCGGTGGTCGACGCCGGAGGCGTCGGTGAGCCGCCACCCGGCCGGCTGCAGGTCCGCTCCCAGACCCGAGACGACGGCGAGCCCGCGGCCGGTCATCGAGGCGATCGCCCCGCGACCCGGGACCTCGGGCAGGTGGGCCAGCTCGCGCAGCTCGTCCAGGACGACGCGGACGGCGGTCAGGAAGGCCTCGTTGTCGTCGCCGGGCATGGAGCCGACGCCGGTGGCGCGGGTCATCGGGCCACCCGCTCGGTGGCCGCGATCGTGGCCGAGCCGACCACCCGGGTGCCGTCGTAGATCACGGCCGCCTGCCCGGGCGCGATGCCGTACGCCGGGTCCAGCAGCTCGATGGCGACCTGGTCGTCGACACCGACCGTCACCACGGCCCGGTGCTCGTCGCCGTGGGCCCGCAGCTGGACGGTGCCGTGCAGGGGCTCGCTGGGCACGGTGCCGCACCAGCGGGCCCGGATGCCGGCGATCCTGTCGATGGCCAGCCGTTCGCGCGGACCGACCGTGACCGTGCCGGAGACCGGCTCGATGTCCAGGACGAAGCGAGGCTTGCCGTCGGGGGCCGGCGTACCGATCCGCAGGCCCTTGCGCTGGCCGATGGTGAACCCGTAGGTGCCCTCGTGCCGGCCCAGCACCTCGCCGGTGCCGTCCTCGACGATGTCGCCCCCGTCGTTGGGCGCCCGGTCCCCCAGCTTCTCGCGCAGCCAGCCGGTGTTGTCGCCGTCGGCGACGAAGCAGATGTCGTGGCTGTCCGGCTTGTCGGCCACGAGCAGCCCACGTCGCTCGGCCTCGCGGCGGACGTCGGGCTTGGTCGAGTCGCCGAGCGGGAACATCGAGTGGGCCAGCTGCTCCTGGGTGAGCACCCCGAGCACGTAGGACTGGTCCTTGCCGTGGTCCACCGCGCGGTGCATCTCGATCAGCCCGTCCGGGCCGGTGTGCAGCTGGGCGTAGTGGCCGGTGGCGACGGCATCGAAGCCGAGCCCCAGGGCGCGGTCCAGGACGGCGGCGAACTTGATCTTCTCGTTGCAGCGCAGGCAGGGGTTGGGGGTGCGCCCGGCGGCGTACTCGTCCATGAAGTCCTCCACGACGTCCTCGTGGAAGCGCTCGGAGAGGTCCCAGACGTAGAACGGGATCCCGATCACGTCGGCGGCCCGTTGGGCGTCGTTGCTGTCCTCGATCGTGCAGCAGCCGCGGGCGCCGGAGCGGTAGGACTGCGGGTTGCGCGAGAGCGCGAGGTGGATGCCGGTGACGTCGTGGCCCGCCTCGGCCGCACGAGCGGCCGCGACGGCGGAGTCGACGCCGCCGGACATGGCGGCGAGGACCTTCATGCCCGCTTCACTCCTTGCGGCGCCTTCGCTGCCCGGGCGCGCTCGACGACAGGACCGATCGCCTCGAGCAGGCGCTCGAGATCGGCGTCGGTGCTGGTGTGGCCGAGCGAGAAGCGCAGCGAGCTGCGGGCCTGCTCGTCGCCGCGGCCCATCGCCAGCAGCACGTGGGAGGCCTGCGGGACGCCGGCCGAGCAGGCCGAGCCGGTGGAGCACTCGATGCCGCGGGCGTCGAGGAGCATCAGCAGCGAGTCGCCCTCGCAGCCGGGGAAGGTCAGGTGGGCGTTGCCGGGCAGGCGCAGCTCGGGGTGGCCGTTGGCGACGGCGTCGGGCACGGCCGCCAGCACTCCGGCCACCAGGTCGTCACGCAGGCGGCGCACCCGCTCGGCGTGCTCGGCCTGGTGCTTGACGGAGAGCTCGACGGCGGCCGCGAGCCCGGCGATCGCCGGGGTGTCGATGGTGCCGCTGCGGATGTCGCGCTCCTGACCGCCGCCGTGCACGAGCGCGGTCACCGCGACCTCGCGCCGTACGACGAGGGCGCCGACGCCGTACGGACCGCCGACCTTGTGGCCGGTCAGCGTGAGCGCGTCGACCCCGGAGGAGGCGAAGTCGACCGGAACCTGCCCGACCGCCTGGACGGCGTCGGTGTGCACCGGGATGCCGTGGGGTGCGGCGAGGGAGACGACCTCCTCGATCGGCTGGAGGGTGCCCACCTCGTTGTTGGCCCACATGATCGAGATGACCGCGACCGAGCCGGGATCGCGCTCGATCGCGTCGCGCAGCGCGTCGAGGTCCAGCCGACCCTCGCGGTCGACCGGGATCAGCTCGACCTCCGCGTCGTCGCGCTGGTCGAGCCAGTCCAGCGGGTCGAGGACCGCATGGTGCTCGATCGCACTGGCCAGGATGCGGGTACGGGCGGGATCGGCGGCCCGACGAGCCCAGAAGATGCCCTTGAGGGCGAGGTTGTCGGCCTCGGTGCCGCCGGAGGTGAAGACCACCTCGCCGGGGCGACAGTTCAACGCGCGGGCGATGCGCTCGCGGGACTCCTCCACCACCCGGCGGGCCCGGCGCCCCGACGCGTGCAACGAGCTGGGGTTGCCGACGTCGAGCAGGTGAGCCGTCATCGCCTCGACGGCCGCGGGCAGCATGGGCGTCGTCGCGGCGTGGTCGAGATAGACGGTGTGGGCAGGGGTGTTCATCGCGTCGACCAGCGTACGGCGTGCCGCCAGCGGTGCCCACATCGTCCCCACGCCTCGCCCCCGCCGAGGGTCCGGCGCAGGGACCGGCGCAGGGACCGGCGCAGGCGTGCGAACTAGCGGCGGGCGACCTGCGCCACCACGGCGAGGTGGTCGGACCCGGGCAGGGTGACGGTGTCCACGGAGATCGCGGCCATCCGCGGCCCCACCAGCACGTGGTCGATCTGCACCATCGGCGGCACCGGGAAGCCGAACGCGCGGATCAGGCCGTTGGCCGGCCAGGTGGGCTGGAAGAACGCGTTGGTCCGCTCCGCGGCGGACCGCCAGCCGGCCGAGGCGAGGTCCTGCATCGGCTGGTGGTCGAGGGTGGCGTTGAAGTCCCCCACGATCAGGTCCGGCTGCAACCGCTCGGCCGCCTCACCGATCACGGCGTGGTCGGCACGCCACTTGCCCGACACGGTCGGCGAGAAGGGGTGCACGGCCATCAGGCTGAGCCCGTCGACATCGACGCGCCAGGACTCGTGTCCGGTCTCCAGCGGTGTCGCCAGGCCCATGGTGAGCCGAGAGAACACCATGGTGCCGTCGGCGTCGTAGTCCGAGGAGCCCCCGATCCGGAACGGCAGCAGCTCGGAGATCCCGGCCTCGTCCATCTCGGCGACCTCGGCGGTGGTGACCTCGGCGAGCACCAGCACGTCGACGTCCTGCTCCTCGACGGCGCGCACGATCTCGTCGCCGGGCACGTTGCCGGCGAAGACGTTCGCGGTCATCACCGTGATCGGCACGGCGTCGGGCGCGGGGGGCGGGTTGCTGCCCACCATCCGCGGCGAGAACCAGGCCAGGTGCAGCGCCAGCCCGACCAGCGCGAGCAGGGCGACCACCCGCCACACCGGGCGCGCGCCCTCGGCTCGGGGCACCAGCACCAGGCCCACCAGCGAGACGACCAGCAGCGCGGCGTACAGCGGGATGCCGAAGGGGGTGAACGACTCGATCCGCAGCGCCCGACCGTTGCTGTCGTCGGTGAGCCGGCTCAACGTGAGCACGAGACCGGCGATCAGGGCCGGGGACACCAGGAGGAAGAGGGCGGCATGGAGCAGGGCCCCGCGGCGGGTCGCCGCCGAACGCGACACCGAGGTCGCCCGGTCCACGCTCACAGCAGCACCAGGTCGTCGCGGTGCACGACCTCTCGTTCGTACGCCGCACCGAGTTCGCGTTTGAGGTCCTGGGTGGACTTGCCCACGAGCCGGGGCACCTCCTCGGCGTCGAAGTTGACCAGGCCGCGCGCGACAGCGACGCCGTCCGGCCCGCACAGGTCGATCGGATCCCCGGCCGTGAAGCTGCCGGTCACCGCGGTGATCCCGGCGGCGAGCAGCGAGGCCCGCCGCTCCACCACGGCCTTCACGGCCCCGGCGTCGAGCAGCAGGGTGCCCTTGGCCTCGGTGGCGTGGGCCAGCCAGAGCAGCCGCGTGGGCCGTCGGCGACCGGTGGCGTGGAAGAGAGTGCCCACCGACTCCCCCGCCAGCGCGTCGGCTGCACGCTCGGCGGAGGCCAGCACGACCGGGATGCCGGCGCCGGTGGCGATCCGGGCGGCCTCGACCTTGGTCTCCATCCCACCGGTGCCCACCCCGGCCGGGCCGGCCGGACCGATGCGTACGGCGTCCAGCTCACCCAGCGCGGTCACGTCACCGATCAGCGTGCTCCCGGGCAGGCCGGGGGGCGCGTCGTAGAGACCCTCCACGTCGGAGAGCAGGACAAGCAGGTCGGCGTGGACCAGGTGGGCGACCAGCGCCGCCAGCCGGTCGTTGTCGCCGAAGCGGATCTCGGTGGTGGCCACGGTGTCGTTCTCGTTGACGATCGGCACCACGCCGAGCTCCAGGAGCTTGGAGAAGGTCTGGTGGGCGTTGCGGTAGTGCGCGCGGCGGGTGACGTCGTCCAGCGTGAGCAGCACCTGTCCGGCGATCAGACCGTGCCGCGCGAGCTCCTCGGTGTAGCGGTGCACCAGCAGGCCCTGTCCCACCGACGCGGCGGCCTGCTGGGCGGCCAGACCACGGGGACGACGGGCCAGCCCCAGCGGAGCCAGGCCGGCCGCGATCGCCCCGGAGGAGACGAGCACGACCTCGGCACCCGAGGAACGCAGCTGGGCCACGGCGTCGACCAGCACCCGGACCCGTTCGGGGTCGATCCCACCGGCTGCCGTGGTCAGCGAGGAGGACCCGATCTTGACGACGACACGCTTCGCGGCGCGCACCACGGCGCGGCTCGACGCAGGCACGGACGCGGGCACGTTCAGTCGGTGTCGTCGTCGACGAGCGTGCCGGGGTCGTTCTCGACCCAGTCGGGGTCCTGCTCGGTGCCGACGGCGTACGACGTGGGGCCGTAGACGTCGGGCTTGTCGAGGCGGCGCGCCACGTCCGCCCGGGTCTCGGTCTCGCTGCGGTCGCCCATCGCCTCGTCGATCGCCCGGCGGCGCCCGTGGGCGGGCCGCTTCTCGTCGAAGCGCTGGTCCTCGCCGCGGCGACCGAGCATCTCGGCACCGGCGTCGATCCCGGGCTTGAAGTCGAAGACCACCGCGTCGTCGGGGTCACCGATGAGCACGGTGTCGCCCTCGACGGCGCCGGCCTTGACCAGGGCGGTCTCCACCCCGAGCCGGTTGAGCCGGTCGCTGAGGAAGCCGACGGCCTCGTCGTTGCTGAAGTCGGTCTGGCGGATCCAGCGCTCGGGCTTCTCGCCGCGCACCCGCCAGCCGGCACCGGTCTTGGTGACGGTGAAGGAGTCGCTGCCGTCGGCGGAGGCCGGACGGAGCACGATCCGCTTGGTCTCGACGACCGGCTTGGAGGCACGCGACTGCGCCACGATCTCGGCCATCGCGAACGTGAGCTCGCGCAGACCCTCGCCGGAGGCGGCCGAGACCGGGATCACCCGGAGCCCGCGCTCACGCAGCTCGTCGATGGTGATGTCGGAGATGTCCCGGCCGTCGGGCACGTCGATCTTGTTCAGCGCGATCAGCCGGGGCCGGTCCTCCAGGCCGCCGTAGCGGGAGAGCTCGTTCTCGATGATGTCGAGGTCCTCGACCGGGTTGCGGCCGGGCTCCATGGTGGCGGTGTCGATGACGTGGACCAGGGCCGCGCAGCGCTCCACGTGGCGCAGGAAGTCATGGCCCAGCCCGCGGCCGTCGCTGGCGCCCTCGATCAGGCCCGGCACGTCGGCGACGGTGAAGGTGGTCTCGCCCGCCGTGACGACGCCGAGGTTCGGCACCAGGGTCGTGAAGGGGTAGTCGGCGATCTTCGGCCGGGCCCGGCTGATCGCGGCGATCAGGCTGGACTTGCCGGCGCTGGGGAAGCCAACCAGCCCGATGTCGGCCACGACCTTGAGCTCGAGGACGATGTCGACCTGGTCGCCGGGCTCGCCGAGCAGGGCGAAGCCGGGGGCCTTGCGCTTGGCCGAGGCCAGGGCCGCGTTGCCGAGACCACCGCGACCGCCCTGGGCGATCACGAGCTCGGTGCCGGGGCCGACCATGTCGGCGAGCACGGTGCCGTCCTTGGTCGAGACGACCGTGCCCTCCGGGATCGGGAGCACGATGTCGCTGCCGTGGGCGCCGTTGCGGTGCGAGCCGGCCCCGTGGCCGCCGTTCTCGGCCTTGCGGTGCGGGCTGTGGTGGTACTCCACCAGCGTGGTGACGTCGGGGTCGACCCGCAGGATCACCGAGCCGCCGGGGCCACCGTTGCCACCGTCAGGGCCGCCGAGCGGCTTGAACTTCTCGCGGTGCACCGACGCGACACCGTGCCCGCCCCGGCCGGCGCTGACGTGCAGCGTGACCTGGTCGACGAACGTCGGGACAGCCATGGGATTCCTTGCCGGTGCCTGAGGTGTGCGGGGGTGCTACGGAGGTCGTGCGGAGATTCTGCCCGAGAAATGCCGAAGGGCGTCCTGGCTTCAGGACGCCCTTCGGAGAAATCGAGGTGTTCGAGAGAGCGTCAGTTCACTCGCCCGGGACGATGTTGACGACCTTGCGACCACGACGGGTGCCGAACTCGACGTTGCCGCCGATCAGGGCGAACAGGGTGTCGTCGCCGCCGCGGCCGACGCCGCTGCCCGGGTGGAAGTGGGTGCCACGCTGGCGGACGATGATCTCGCCGGCGTTGACCAGCTGGCCGCCGAAACGCTTCACGCCGAGACGCTGGGAGTTCGAGTCGCGACCATTCTTGGTCGAGGCTGCGCCCTTCTTGTGTGCCATGAGTTCAGTCCTTTACCTGGAGCCGTCAGTGAGCGGAGCTCACAGGGAGATGTCGGTGACCTTGACCTGGGTGTACTTCTGACGGTGACCCTGGCGCTTCTTGTAGCCGGTCTTGTTCTTGTACTTCTGGATGATGATCTTCGGGCCCTTGGTGGCGCCGAGGACCTCGACAGTCACGGAGGCCTTGTCCAGCGACGTCGCGTCGGCGGTGATGGTCTCACCGTCGACGGCGAGCACGACGGGAAGGGACAGCGTCTGGCCCACCTCGGTCGTCACCTTGTCGATCTCGATGACGTCGCCAACGGCAACCTTCTGCTGCTTGGCGCCTGCGCGCACGATCGCGTACACCGCGGTCTCCTTCGTCGGTCTTGCATGAACGTCCAGGTCTGAGGGCCTCGCCCACGCTCCGGACGACCGCGAGGTCGTACGACGGGGTGGAGGTGACACACAGGAGGGGCGACGCCGGAGCGCGCACCGAGGTTCAATAGTACGGATGGGACGGCCACACCGCAAAACGGGATGCTTCCTGCGGCGGACCAGGTCGTCCCGGCGCGGGTTGCGCCGGGACGACCCGTGCTGGCTCAGCGCTTGCGCGAGCCCTTCTTCTTGATCGGGACGTGCTCGACGTGCTCGCCCTCGGGCTCCGCGCCCGTCTCGGCAGGGGTGGATTCCCCCGCCTCGACGCTCGGCGGGCCGGCCGGACGGGCCGCGCTGCGGCCACGGGTCCGGGTGACGACCTTGGGAGCGGCGGCCGGGGCTGCCGCGACGACCGGAGCCGCCTCGGCGACCGAGGCCACCTCGGTGGTGACCGGCGTGACCGGGGTCATCGTGGTGACCGGTCGGCTGGCGCTGCGCCGGCGGGTGGTGGTGACCACCTTGGGCGCTGCTGGGGCGGCCTCGGCGGGCGCCGGCTCCGCGGCGGACTGCTGTTCTGCGGGCTGCTCGGCGGGCTGCACAGCGACCTCGGCAGGCGTCTCGTCCGGCGCCGCCACGGGCGCCTCGACGGGCGCCACGGCCTCGGTGGACGTGGGCTCCGTCGTGGTGGCCGAGGAACGCCCCCCGCCGCGGCGACGCGACCGGGTGACGACCTTGGGCGGCTCGGTGGAGGCCGGGGTCTCCTCGGCCGACACCTCGCCGGCCTGCTCCTCGCCGGCCTTCTGCTGGACCGCGGGCTCGACTGCCTCGTCGACCGGGGCCTTCTCGGCGTTCTCGGGCTTGGCGACCGCCGCGACGTACGACGGCGAGGGGGTCGGCGCCGGCGGGGTGGCCTTGCCGCCCGAGCCGCCCTGGTTCTGGTTCTGGTTCTGGTTCTGGTCGTCGCCGTCCTGGCCGCGGCCCCGACCACCGCGCGATCGACGGCTGTTGCCGCCACCGCCACCACGACGCGAGTCGTCCTCGGCCGTCGTGGGCTCGACCGGAGTGTCCTGGATGACGACCCCGCGACCCTGGCAGTGCGTGCAGTTCTCGCTGAAGGTCTCGACCAGGCCGGTGCCGATCCGCTTGCGGGTCATCTGGACCAGGCCGAGCGAGGTGACCTCCGCGACCTGGTGGCGGGTCCGGTCGCGACCGAGGCACTCGACGAGACGTCGCAGGACCAGGTCGCGGTTGGACTCCAGGACCATGTCGATGAAGTCGATGACGATGATGCCGCCGATGTCGCGCAGCCGGAGCTGGCGCACCATCTCCTCGGCGGCCTCGAGGTTGTTCTTGGTGACGGTCTCCTCGAGGTTGCCCCCGGATCCGGTGAACTTGCCGGTGTTCACATCGACGACCGTCATCGCCTCGGTGCGGTCGATGACCAGCGAACCGCCCGAGGGCAGCCAGACCTTGCGGTCCAGGCCCTTGGCGATCTGCTCCTCGATGCGGTGGGCGGCGAAGGAGTCCTTGCCGTTGTTCGCCGACGGGTCGTAGCGCTCGAGGCGCTCCTCGAGGTCGGGCGCGAGGTGCTGGACGTAGCTCTGGACGGTGTCCCAGGCGTCGTCGCCCTCGATGACCAGCTTGCTGAAGTCCTCGGTGAACAGGTCGCGGACGACCTTGAGGGTCAGGTCGGGCTCGCCGTAGAGCAGCTGCGGGGACTGGCCCTTGAGCTTGGCCTCGATGTCCTCCCAACGCGCCTTGAGCCGCTCGACGTCGCGGGTCAGCTCGTCCTCGGAGGCACCCTCGGCCGCCGTACGGACGATCACGCCGGCGGACTCGGGGACGATCTCCTTGAGCAGCGCCTTGAGCCGGGCGCGCTCGGTGTCGGGGAGCTTGCGCGAGATGCCGCTGGTGGTGCCGTCGGGCACGTAGACCAGGAAGCGACCGGCCAGGCTGACCTGGCTGGTGAGCCGGGCACCCTTGTGACCGATCGGATCCTTGGTGACCTGCACGAGGACCGACTGGCCCGAGGAGAGCACGGACTCGATCTTGCGGGGCTGACCGTCGCGGTGGCCCAGCGCCGACCAGTTGACCTCACCGGCGTAGAGGACCGCGTTGCGGCCCTTGCCGATGTCGATGAACGCCGCTTCCATCGACGGCAGCACGTTCTGCACCCGACCGAGGTAGACGTTGCCGATGATCGAGGTCTGCGACTCGCGCGAGACGTAGTGCTCGACGAGGACCTTGTCCTCGAGCACGGCGATCTGGGTGAGGTCCTTCTGCTGGCGGATCACCATGACCCGGTCGACGGCCTCACGTCGGGCCAGGAACTCGGCCTCGCTCACGATCGGCGCACGACGCCGTCCGGCCTCGCGGCCGTCCCGACGACGCTGCTTCTTGGCCTCGAGGCGCGTGGAGCCGGAGATCGCGGTGATCTCGTCCTCCGCGTTGCGCTGGCGGCGCACCCGGGTGACGGTGTTCTCCGGGTCGCCGGCGGCGTCCGGACCGTCGTCGCCGGAGCGCCGACGACGGCGCCGCCGGCGCGACGTGCCGCCCTCGCCGGAGTCGTCGTCGGAGTCGTTGCGGGACTGGTCGCCGGAGCGGTTGCCGCCGCGCCCGTCCTGCTTGCCGCCGTCCTGCTTGTCCTGCTTGTCCTGGTTCTGGTTGTTCTGCTGCCGGTCCTGGCCGTTGCCGCCCTGGTCGGAGCCGGAGTCCTGCGACTCACCGTCGCCGGACTTGCGCCGCCGACGCCCGCCGCGGCGGCGACGACGACGTCCGCCACCTTCGCCGTCGTTGTCCTGGTCGTCGTTGTCGCGGTCCTCGCCCTCGACCTCGCCCGCGTCACCGGTGTCGAGGTCTCCGCCGTCGTGGTCGTTGGTGTGCTTGCGGCCGCCACGGTTGCGCGCGCCGGAGGTCTCCTCCGGCGAGGCGTCGGCGGTGTCGGTCTCGTCGGTCGGCTCATCCGACGCCTCGTCACGGGCGGCAGCGGGCTTGCGGCTGCGGGTGCGCTTGGCCGGGGCCGGGGCCTCATCCGTGGCAGCGGGCGAGTCGGCCGACGTGTCAGCCGACGTGTCAGCAGGCGTCTCGGCGGACGCTGCCGCCTTGCGGGTACGCCGCACCGGGGCTGCCGCGGTCGGGTCGGGCGCCTTGAACAGCAGCATGGTGGGCGGGGCGGCAGCCACAGCCGCGGCTGCCTCGGCCTCGGCCTCGCCGGTCTCGTTCTCGGCCTCGTCCACGGCCGGCTCCTCGACAGGAGCGGCCACCTTCTTGGCGGGCGCCTTCTTGGCCGCGGCCTTCTTGGCGGGCGCCTTCTTCGCGGCCTTCTTCGCCGGGGCGGCCTCGTCGCCCGGCTCGAGCGCCACGTCGAGGGTGGGGTCCTCGGTGGTGGCCTCGGCAGCGGCGGTCTTCTTGGCTGCGGCCTTCTTGGCCGGCGCCTTCTTCGCAGCAGCCTTCTTGGCGGGCGCCTTCTTGGCAGCCGCCTTCTTGGCCGGTGCGGCGCTCGTCCCGGACGACGCGTCGTCCGAAGCTGCGGGGGTGGTCGAGTCGTCGACCGGGGTGTCGTCGAGCATGTTGCGCTCCTCGGCCCGCCGCACGAGGTGCGACCGGCGATCTGACGCCGCGGGCCCGACGTACTCAGGGCCGACGACGCAAAGCCTTCGGGTGGCGGCGACAGTCCCCGCTGCGCGTCACTGGGTCCCCGATGCGCCGCCTTCCGCGGTCAGCGGGCCGATGGGCGAGGTCCCTGTCACCGAACTCGCCCGGCCGCGTCGCGGTCCGGCGACGACGTGTCCCCTGTGTGCCGACCCATCGAGGGGGCGGCGAGATCGTCGTCGGGTCGACTTGGGCTGCGGAGCTTCGGGCCGAGCGCTACGCGCCCTGTCCTGGGACCCACCACCTGCTGTCAACCACCGCGAGTATCGCACACCACATCGCCAACTCCGCTACGCCGACGGACGCAACGGATCGCCGATCTCCCCGGTCTCGGGGTCCAGAGGCCCCTGCGCGAGCCGGGTCAGCAGCGGGGAGCCCTCGATCGAGAGCTCGGCCACCGAGGCGAGGCCGGTCAGGACGTCGTCGGGCCGGACGGCCGGTACGGCGTGTCGCAGCCGCAGGTCGAGCCGGACCGCCGCCTGGGGCGCCGCCTCGGGATCCGGGTCGGTGACGACCAGTGCGAGCACGGAGGCCCGGCAGTCGAACTCGCGCAGGCCCTTCTTCGTCATCCGCGAGACCGGCACGGAGTCGGCGGCGAGGAAGGCCGCCACCGCGGCCCTGGCCTGCTCGGGGTCGACCACGAGGTCGACCCACCAGTGGCTGGCCTGGAGCTGGTCGGCGAGCGCGCCCCCCGGAGACACGACGGTCTCCACGATGTCGAGGCCGTCGGGCATCGCCTCGTCCAGCGCGGCGTGCACGTCGGCGGGGTCCACGACCTGGGCCAGGGCCAGCTCGAGGTACTCGGCCTCGCTGGCGGACCCGGTCGGGGCGGCGCCGGCGTACGAGATCCGCGGGTGCGGGTTGAAGCCCGAGGAGTAGGCCATCGGCACCCGGGCGCGGAAGACCGCACGCTCGAAGGCGCGACTGAAGTCACGGTGGCTGGTGAAGCGGAGCCGGCCGCGCTTGGCGTACTGGATCCGGAGTCGCTGGACGGGTGGGGCTTGCTGTTCGGGCTGCTCACGCACCGGACAAGGCTACGGCGTGGGTGGCCCAACCACGCGATCGTGCCTCTGCGCCCGCGGCACCCCACCTATCCTTGGAGGCCAGACCCGCGACGAGGAGGCCGATGAACCGCTGGATCCACGCGGCCTTCGGGCTGCTGGTGCTCGGCCTCGTCGTCGGCATCGCCGTCGGCTGGCCCCGCCCGGCGCTCACGCCGGCACCCCCTGCGGGCGCCGGCGCCGGGAGCCTGCCGTTCACGCCTCCGGACTTCGGGGACGGGACGGACTTCGGGGACGGGACGGACTCCGGCTTCGGCAACGGCAACGGCAAGCGCAACGCGTCGCCCCGGGCCCGCGGCGGTACGACGGTCGTCCCCTGCCCCGAGCCCGGCCCGCCCGGGCGACTGTCGGTGCTGACCTTCAACATCCACGGCGGCCTCTCCCCTGCCGGCTACCGACTGGACCGGATCGCGGACGAGATCCGTGCCTGGGACGCCGACGTGGTCCTGCTGCAGGAGGTGGACCGCGGCCGCGCCCGGACCCGGTACGACGACCAGCCCACCCGACTGGCCTCCCGGCTCGGCATGAACGTGGTCTTCGGCCGCAACGTGATCTGGCCGCCACCCGCCCCCGGGCGACGTGAGCAGGAGTACGGCACCGCGATCCTGTCCCGGCTGCCGATCCAGAACTGGAGCAACGTGGCGCTCCCCCGGCAGCCGCGCCAGGAGCCCCGTGGCCTGCTGCGGGCGCGGGTGGCCGTGGGCGGGCAGTGGGTGGACGTCTACAACACCCACCTGCAGCACACCCGGGGCAACATCCGGATCGTCCAGCTGCGGGCGATCCGCCAGATCATCGCTGCCCATCCGTTCCCGGTCATCGTGGGTGGCGACCTCAACGCCACCCCCGACTCCCCCGCCCTCGCCGTGATGCGTGGCACCCTTGCCGACCCGTGGCCCCGGGTCGGCAACGGGGCCGGGCTGACCGTGCCGCCGCGGGTGCCGCGCCGACGCATCGACTACCTGCTGCACGGCCCCGGCTGGGTGCCCACCAGCGCCCGCACCTTCGTCTCCTCGGTCTCCGACCACCGGGCCGTCCGGGTGGAGTTCGACCTGCCCCTCCCGCAGTCGTGCCGCTGACCTCGGCCTGACAGCATGCGGCGGTGACTGTCCGCCGTACGTCAGTGCTGGTGCTCCTCGGGCTGGTGCTGCTCTCCTTCAACCTTCGCCCGGCTGCCGTCAGTGTCGGACCGGTGCTGGCCGAGGTGCGGGCCGGGCTGGGCATGTCGGCCCCGGCGGCCGGCCTGCTCACCTCGCTGCCGGTGCTCGCCTTCGCCCTCTTCGGCGCGCTGGCCCCGTGGTTCGCCCGACGGCTGGGCGTGCACCGGGTCACCCTGCTCGCCCTGCTGGCCGTGGTGGCCGGGCTCGGCGGTCGCGCCGTCGTCTCGGCGGCCCCGGAGTTCCTGGCACTGTCGATGCTGGCACTGGCCGGGATGGCGATGGCGAACGTGCTGCTGCCCTCCCTGGTCAAGCTGCACTTCCCCCACCGGATCGGCCTGGTCACCGCGATCTACACGACCGCTCTCGCCATCGGCCTGACCGGCGCGCTGACGCTGACCGTCCCGATCGCCGAGGCGTACGGCGGCTGGCGGGTCGGGCTGGGCACCTGGGCGCTCGTCGCCCTGCTGGCGGCGATCCCGTGGCTCGGGCTGGTGGCGCACGACCGGGCCCTGGAGCGGGCCCCGCGGGGCATCCGCTTCCTCGACGTGGCCCGGACCCGGCTGGGTCTGTCGATGGCGCTCTTCTTCGGCCTGCAGTCGCTGCAGGCCTACGTGATCTTCGGGTGGTTCGCGCAGCTGTGGCGCGACAACGGCTTCACCGCCGCGCAGGCGGGCGGGTTGGTCGGGCTGGTGGCGGCCGTGTCGATCCCGCTGTCGTTCTGGGCACCGCGCGCCGCCGCCCGCCGCGACGACCAGCGCGGGCTGCTGCTCGCCGTGATGGCCTGCTACCCGGTGGGCTACCTCGGGCTGATGGTCGCGCCGCACGCGTGGGCGCTGCTCTGGGCGGTCTTCGTCGGGATCGGGGCGGTGACCTTCCCGATCGTGCTCACCCTGATCGGGCTGCGCTCGCGCACCCCGGACGGGACCGCGGCGCTCTCCGGGCTGACCCAGTCGCTCGGCTACCTGATCGCTGCGGTCGGGCCGTTCGCCGTGGGCCTGCTCTACGAGGCGACCGGCGGCTGGACCTGGCCGTTGGCGCTGCTGATCGCGCTGACGCTCCCCCAGATGCTCCTCGGGCTCTATGTCGCCCGACCGAACCTGATCGAGGACCAGCTCGCGGCTCAGACGACCGCGAGGGGCAGCAGCTTCTGACCCGTCGGCCCGATCTGGATCTCGGTGCCCATCTCCGGACAGACGCCGCAGTCGTAGCAGGGGGTCCAGCGGCAGTCCTCGACCTCGACGTCGGTGGACGGGTCGATCGCGTCCTCCCAGTCCGCCCAGAGCCAGTCCTTGTCGAGACCGGAGTCGAGGTGGTCCCAGGGCAGGACCTCGTCGTACTCCCGCTCGCGGGTGGTGTACCAGTCGAGGTCGACCGGGGTGTCGGCCAGCGCCTTCTCGGCCGAGGCCACCCAGCGGTCGTAGGAGAAGTGCTCGCTCCAGCCGTCGAAACGGCCACCGTCGCGCCAGACCTCCTCGATGATCGCGCCCACGCGACGGTCGCCGCGAGACAGCAGTCCCTCGATGGTGCCGGGCTTGCCGTCGTGGTAGCGGAACCCGATCGCGCGGGCGAACTTCTTGTCGGCCCGGACGATGTCGCGCAGCTTCTTCAGCCGCTCGTCGGTCGTCTCGTGGTCGAGTTGCGCCGCCCACTGGAACGGGGTGTGCGGCTTGGGCACGAAGCCGCCGATCGAGACCGTGCAGCGGATGTCGTTGCGACCGGTCACCTCGCGGCCCTTGGCGATCACCTTGCGGGCGAGGTCGGCGATCTCGAGGACGTCCTCGTCGGTCTCGGTGGGCAGGCCGCACATGAAGTAGAGCTTCACCTGGCGCCAGCCGTGCGAGTACGCCGCCGCGACCGTGCGGATCAGGTCCTCCTCGGTGACCATCTTGTTGATCACCTTGCGCATCCGCTCCGAGCCGCCCTCGGGGGCGAACGTCAGGCCGGAGCGCCGGCCGTTGCGGGAGAACTCGTTGGCCAGCGAGATGTTGAACGCGTCGACCCGGGTGCTGGGCAGCGACAGCGAGACGTTCGAGCCCTCGTAGCGGTCGGCCAGGCCCTTGGCGATGTCTCCGATCTCGGTGTGGTCCGCGCTGGAGAGCGACAGCAGGCCGACCTCCTCGAAACCGGACTTGCGGATGCCGTTCTCTACCATCGCCGCGATCGTCTCGATCGAGCGCTCCCGCACGGGTCGGGTGATCATCCCGGCCTGGCAGAACCGGCAGCCGCGCGTGCAGCCACGGAAGATCTCGACCGAGAAGCGCTCGTGCACGGTCTCGGCCAGCGGCACCAGCGGCTTGGCCGGGTACGGCCAGGCGTCGAGGTCCATCAGCGTGTGCTTGCGGACCCGGAACGGGATGCCGGGACGGTTCGGCACGACGGCCTCGATGGCGCCGTCCTCGGCGTACGCGACGTCGTAGAACTGCGGGACGTAGACGCCGCCGCTGACGGCCAGCCGACGCAGCAGCTCCTGCCGACCGCCGGGCTCGCCCTCGGTCTTCCACTCCCGGACGACCTCGGAGATCGCGAGCACGATCTCCTCGCCGTCGCCGAGGACGGCCGCGTCGATGAAGTCGGCGATCGGCTCGGGATTGAAGGCCGCGTGGCCGCCGGCCAGGACGATCGGGTCCTGGTCGGTGCGGTCGACCGCGTGCAGCGGGATCCCGGCCAGGTCGAGGGCGTTGAGCATGTTCGTGTAGCCGAGCTCGGTGGAGAAGCTCAGGCCGAAGACGTCGAAGTCGCGGACCGGACGGTGCGCGTCGACGGTGAACTGCGGGATGCCGTCCTCACGCATCACGGCTTCCATGTCGGGCCAGACCGCGTAGGTGCGCTCGGCGACGATCCAGTCCCGCTCGTTGAGGACCTCGTAGAGGATCTGCACGCCCTGGTTGGGCAGGCCCACCTCGTAGGCGTCCGGGTACATCAAAGCCCAGCGGACGGTCTCCCCCTCGGGAGCGCACGACCACTCCTTGACGGTGGAGTTCAGCTCACCGCCGACGTACTGGATCGGCTTCGAGACCGACGGGAGCCGGGGCTCGAGGCGGGAGAAGACGCTCTCGGACGTGCTGGCAGACAAGGGGTACCTCTCATCGCAGAACGGGATCCCCCAAGGGTACGCGCGCCTTCGTGGCGCGGGCGATTTCGCGGGTCAGGAGCCCTCGTCGGCGAGCTCCTCGAGAGCCAGCCGGGCCGTCTCGAGCTCCTCCTGGGCCACCGCGATCAGGTCGGCCAGTCCGGCCACGCCGAAGCGGTTGGCGATGGACTGGACTGCCTCGGAGACAGCCGGGTCGACGGAGTGCTCGCTCATGGCTCCATCCAAACAGAGGAAGCGCGCGATTTGGCGACCACCACCCGGCTTCCTAACCTCAAGCCATGGCATCGAGGGCGTACTGGCCGGCACTGGACGGCCTGCGCAGCATCGCGGTCTACCTCGTGCTCCTCTTCCACAGCGGCGTGGCGTGGTTCGACGGCGGGTTCATCGGCGTCGACCTCTTCTTCGTGCTCTCCGGATTCCTGGTCTCCACGATCCTCCTCGACGAGCTGCACGAGACCGGTCGCTTGGACGTCTGGCGCTTCTACGCCCGTCGAGTCCGACGCCTGCTTCCGGCCGCCCTGGTCGTGATCGTGACCACGGCGCTGGTCTTCCCGTTGGTGGCACCGTTGCTGCGACGCCTGACGTGGGCCGGCGACGCACAGGCAGCCCTGCTGTACGTCGCCAACTGGCGCTTCCTGCTGCAGTCCAACGAGTACTTCGGCGCGGACGTCGACCTGTCGCCGTACCTGCACTTCTGGTCGCTCTCGATCGAGGAGCAGTTCTACGTCGTCTTCCCGCTGCTCCTGGTCGGCCTCTTCTGGCTCCGGCGTCGCTGGGCGCCGGCCCTGCTGGTCGGGGTCGTGGCCATCACGGTGCTCTCCCTGGCAGCGCAGCTCTACTGGGCGCCCCGCGACCTCAACCACGCCTACTACGGCACGGACACCCGGCTCTACCAGTTGATGGCCGGAGTGCTGGCCGCCCTGCTCTGGCGACGGTGGCGCGAGGCACCGCCCTCCCTGCGTGGCGCGGGCTGGGCCGCCCTCGCGGCGCTGCTGGCGATCTCGACCGCACTCGTGCCGGTCACCCCCAGCGTGCGCGGCATCCTCGCCACGCTCGCCTCGGTCTCGCTGGTGCTCGCCCTGATGACGCGCGCCGACGGCGGCCTGGACCGACTGCTCAGCGGGCGCGGCATCACCTACCTCGGCCGGATCTCCTACGGCACCTACCTGTGGCACTGGCCGGTCATCCTGCTGCTCACCGAGATCCTGGACACCAGCTCCTGGGTGATCGCGCTGCTGGCCAGCGGGGTCGCCACCGGACTCGCAGCCGCCTCCTTCGAGCTCGTCGAGCACCCCTTCCGCCGCTCACCACGGCTCACGCCGTTTCCCGTGCCGGTGCTGCTGACCGGCCTCACCGTCTCGGCCGTCATCGCCTTCACCCTGGCCCCGAGCGCCCTCAACTCCGAGCGCCGTCCGTCCCTGGTCGCCAGCGCCAGCGGTCAGCCGGTCAGCGGCACGGAGCTGAACGTGGACCGCCCGATCCCCGCCGACATCGACTGGCCCGGGCTGGCCAGCGACAACGGGGGTGAGGACCTGGCCTGCCGGCTGTCCTCGCTCGACACGTGCGTGGTGCACCGAGGCGACAGCGGCCTGACCGTGATGCTGGCCGGTGACAGCGAGTCCCGGATGCTGCGGCGGACGATGACCCGGCTCGCCCAGGAGCACGACTTCACGCTGGCGCTGAGCATCGTCGGCGGCTGTCCGTGGCAGCAGGGCGTGCAGAGCCTCTACGACACCGCCGCCGAGCGCGAGCGGTGCGCCTCTGCCCGCCGCGACCTCTACGAGGGCGTCCTGCAGGAGCTCGAGGTCGACGTCATCGTGCTCAACCAGGTGGCCCGGGACAAGGGGGCGTGGGAGACCAACCTGACCCGCCTCGACGGCACCACCCCGGGGCTGGCCGAGCTGAACCTGACCACGATCAACCAGACCCTGGCCACCATCGAGGAGGCCGGCGCCCAGGCCGTCATCGTGGAGACGCCGTTGATCGCACGCGACTCGCTCGGCAACCCGCTGGAGTGCCTCTCGGCGGCCGAGACGACCGACCAGTGCCGGGTGCCGATCAGCCCGCTGCACGACGTGGACGCCTACTACCGCACCGCTGCCGCGACATCGGAGGCGATTCACTCGATCACCCTGAACGACGTGATGTGCCCCGCCTGGCCGGTCTGCGACCCCATGCTCGGACGCATCCCGGTCTGGCGCGACGGGGTGCACTTCCACCCGCGGGCCCTGGTGCGCAAGCGGGACGCGATCTGGGAGAAGCTCACCGCGACGGGCGCCTTCGAGCCGGCGTCCTGAGCCGTCGGGTCGCCGAGGGTCAGCGACCGGCCAGCACCCGGGTCGGCATCACGTAGCGCGTCGGCACCGACGCGGTCGAGCGCAGGTGGATGTTCTGCAGCAGCCCGATCGCGAGCATGCCCGCGAACATCGAGCTGCCGCCGTACGACACGAACGGCAGCGGCACCCCGGTGACCGGCATGATCCCCAGGCACATGCCGACGTTCTGGAACGCCTGGAAACCGAACCAGCAGGCGATGCCCGCGGCCGCGACCCGCCCGAACACGTCGTCACTGGCGGCCGCGATCGCGAGGGCTCGCCAGATCACGATGCCGAGCAGCCCGATCAGGATCGCCGACCCGACCAGGCCGAGCTCCTCGCCGGCGACGGTGAAGATGAAGTCGGTGTGCTGCTCGGGCACGAAGCCGGAGCGGGTCTGGGAGCCGTTGAACAGGCCCTGACCGAAGAGGCCGCCGTTGCCGACCGCGATCCGGGCCTGCTCGACGTTGTAGCCCGCGCCCCGCGGGTCGAGGTCGGGGTTCGTGAACGCCAGGAAACGGTCCACCTGGTACTGCTTGAGCAGTCCGGCCGCCACCGCCGCCACGCCGGCCGTCACCGCGCTGCCGGCGAGCAGCAGCAGCCAGCGTCGCGGCGCCCCGGAGACCGCGATCACGCCGAAGACCGTGGCGCTGAGCACGAGCATGGTGCCGAGGTCGGGCTGCAGCATGATCAGCGCGGCCGGGATGCCGGCGATGAGGAGCATGCCGACCACCTCGACGGTGCCCACCCGGCTGCGCCAGCGTCCCTCGGAGCGTTCGGCCAGCAGCAGGGCCATCCCGATCACAACGGCGAGCTTGGCGAACTCCGAGGGCTGCACCGAGGCGCCGCCGAACTGGAGCCACGACCGGGAGCCGTTGATCGTGCTGCCCATGGTGAGCACCAGGACCAGGCCGACGATCGAGGCGAGGTAGACCAGCGGCGCCGCGATCCGGACCCAGCGGTGGTCGGTGGCCAGCACGATCACCAGCAGCACCAGACCGATCGCGATGTTGACGACCTGCTTCTCCAGGTACGCCGTGGGCTGGCCGAAGTTCAGGTCCGTGCGGTGCGAGGTGGCCGACCAGACCAGCAGCGACCCCAGGGTGACCAGGGCGAGCACGGCCAGCATCAGGATCCAGTCCAGGCCGGGCGCCCGCAGGGCCGGACGGGTGCTGCGCGAGGAGGTGCGGGAGCTCACGGGTCAGTCCTTCCGCGCGGGCGGCAGGATCGAGCCGTCCTTCATGAACGTGGGCAGGCGCTTGGGGGGCGTGGTCCCCGGAATGGCGGCACGCGCCGGCGACACGGTCTCGCCCTCGATGCCGTAGAGCGTCTCCCAGATGGCGCGCACCGACGGGCCGCTGGTGCCCGAGCCGGTGCCACCCTGGCTGACCATCATCACCACGACGTAGTCGTCGCTGTACGAGGCGACCCACGAGGTGGACTGCTTGCCGTAGACCTCCGCCGAGCCGGTCTTGGACCGGACCACGACCTCGTCGAGCGGGAACCCGATCAACCGCCAGGACATGGTGCCTTGCCGGCTGACGCCCTTGAGCGCCTCGTCGATGAAGGCGATCGTCTCGCGCGGCGCCGGCACCCGGCCCGCCTTCCGGGGCGCGAAGCGGCGGATCACCTCGCCGTCGGGAGCGACGATCGCCTTGGCCACCTGCGGCTCGTAGAGGGTGCCACCGTTGGCCAACGCACCGTAGGCCCGGGCGAGCTGGAGCGGGGTGACGATGGTGTCGCCCTGGCCGATCGCGAAGTTGACCGCGTCCCCGGCCCGGTAGGCGTAGCCCTCGATGCAGAACTCACGGGCGAAACGGTGCAGGAAGTCCTGACCGGGCTCCTTGCCGATCTTGCAGTAGTAGTCCTTCTGCGACTCGTAGTAGGCCCGCTTCCACGTGCGGTCCGCGATCCGGCCCGAGGACTCGCCGGGGATGTCGATCCCGGTGGGCTTGCCGAACCCGAAGGCCTTGGCCTCCTCGACCAGCGGGTCCCTGGCCTTCACGTCGGCGACGTCGGAGCCGTAGCGACGCCAGTAGTCGTAGCCGATCCGGTAGAAGAAGGTGTTGCAGGAGACCTCCAGGGCCTTGGCGAAGCCGATGAAGCCGTAGGCGCCGGACTCGTAGTTCTTGAAGTCCCGGTTGCCCACCCGCACCGCGGAGGAGCAGTTCAGCCGGGCGTCACGGCGGTAGCCGTTCCGCAGCGCTCCGGAGGTCATGAACGGCTTCCACGTCGAGCCGGGCGCGAACTGGCCCTGGGTCGCGCGGGCAAGCAGCGGCGTGCCCGCCTTCTCGGAGTAGAGCCGCGCGAGCTGCTTCTTGGTGATGCCGCCCACCCAGACCGAGGGGTCGTACGTCGGCTGGCTGGCCATCGCCACCACGCGACCGGTCTTCGCCTCGAGGACGACGACCGCGCCGGAGTCGGCGACGTAGTTGCGGCCGGTGACGGTGTCCCGGGTGGCCCGGGCCTGCTTGATCGTGGCCGCGAGCTGGCGCTCGACCTCGCCCTGCACCTTGGCGTCGATCGAGGTCACCAGCGTGTCGCCCGGCTGCCCCATGACCTCGCCGTCGTCCCCGAGCACCCGACCCATGGAGTCCACGGCCACCCGCCGGTAGCCCGGCATGCCGCGCAGCCAGCGGTCGTACTGCTTCTCCACCCCGGCCCGCCCGACGGACGAGGCGCCGTTGACCGAGCGGTCGCCGTCGGCGCGCGCCTGGTCGTACTCCGCCTCGGTGATCGGGCTGAGGTAGCCCAGCACGTGGGCGAGGTTCACGCCGAACGGTCGCGGGTAGGCGCGCACGCTCTGCTGCTCGGCCAGGATCGCCGGGAAGTCCTCCGGCTGCTCGAGGATCCGCAGCGCGACCGGCTGCGCGACGTCGCGAGCCACCGGGACGGGCTGGTACGGCGATCCGTTCCAGCAGGTGCCGACCACGCTGCCCTCGTCGCCGCAGGTGACCAGCTTGCGCCGGATCCGTTGCGGGCTCTGCCCGACCACCTCCGCGAGCCGCGCAACCAGCGCCTTGCGCTGGCGGGTCGACATCTTGCCGAGCATCGTGCGGTCGACCGAGACCACCCAGGAGGTGCGGTTCGCGACCAGCGGGCGGCCGACGTCGTCGACGATCAGCCCACGCTGCGGCTGCACCACGATCTCGCGGACGGACTGGGACGCGGCGCGGGCGATGTACTCCTCGCCGGTGACCACCTGGAGGTAGTAGAGCCGGGTGAAGAGCGTGGCGAAGAGCGAGAAGACCAGAACCTGGATCACGACCAGCCGCAGCCGGCCGCGCGTCGTCGACACGCTCGGACCCCGACCGCTCGAGGGACCCATCAGGCGGTCCGGACGGGTTCGAGCCGCTGGAACATCGTCATCACCGGCGGCAGCACGAACGGCGTGAGCAGGACGTCGAAGGCCACCGCCACCACGATCACCTGGAGCATCTCCGTCACCGGCAGGACCGGGTCGCGCAGCAGCATCCCGCTGAGCGCGAAGACCGAGGTGCCGATGAACGAGGTCGCGGCCACGGTGGCGATCACCGCGGTCGCCGTGGGCCGGGTCTCCTGGCGCACGCGCCCGGCGACATACCCGACGATCACCAGGGCCAGCGCCCAGCGACCGGCCACGTGGTCGGCCGGCGGGGCGAGATCCAGGGCGAGGCCGGCGACGAAGCCGAGCACGGCCGCGAACTGGGCACCCCGGGTGAGCGCCGCGCCCACCACCACGAGCAGACACAGGTTGGGCACGATGCCCTGCCAGGCCAGGTGCGGGAAGAGCGAGACCTGGAGGATCAGCGCGACCACGACGGCGAGCGCCGCGACCGCGGCCCGCAGGCCGGTCACTGCAGGGTCCCGTCGGCCTCGATGACGGCCCGGTCGCTGAGCGTGCCCGAGGGCACGATCACCCCGACCAGGTCGAGCGAGCCGAAGTCGACGTACGGCGCGATCACCGCCCGCTGGGTGGTCTCGCGCAGGCTGCGGAAGACCGAGGTCACCCGCCCGACCGGGATGCCGGAGACGTAGGGCGCGCCGCCCTGGCTGCCCCAGGTCACCACGGTGTCGTTGCGGGCCGGGATGACCGAGCCGTCGACCAGCTCCAGGTCGAGGCGGCCCTGGCGGCCGAGCACGCCGCGGCCCTGCAGGAAGCCGAGCTCCATGCTCTCGCCGAGCCGCGACCCCACCACCGAGTCGGGGTCCAGGATGAGCAGGACGGTGGCCGTCGTACGGGTCACCCGCAGGATGCGACCGACCAGACCGTCGTTGTTGATCACGGTCATGTCGGGGCGTACGCCGGCCGCGGAGCCGGCGTCGATCGTGACGGTGCGAGAGAAGGACTGGGAGGGACCCAGCGCCACCACGCGGGCGGGCACCAGGGCGTAGCCCAGCGTGCCGGCGGCGGCGGTCAGGCCTTCGTACTCGGCCAGCCGGTTGCGGTCGAAGCTCGCGGTCGCCGCCTCGGAGCGCAGCCGGGAGTTCTCGGCCTCGAGATCGGCCAGCTCGCCCTGCAGCGACTGGCGGGAGCGGAACCAGGCAGGCACCGAGGTGAACGGCCGGACCAGCGTCGCCGTACCGGTCTCGACCGGGCCCAGCGCCTCGCCGACGACGCGACGGGCCGGCTCCATCGGCGAGTCGGGACCGCCGTGGTAGTCGAGCGTGACCAAAGTCAGGCAGGCCAGCACCAGGGCGACCATCAGGCTCCGGGGCGGGCGTCCACGCTGGTCGAGCTGGTCCGAGCCGCGCCAGCGCTTCTCACGGTCGACCATCAGAACCGCCGGGGCTCGGTGACCAGCACCTGCTGGAGCGCCTCGAACTCCTCCACGCAGCGACCCGCGCCGCGGGCGACCGACGAGAGCGGGTCCTCGGCCACGTGGACGGGCATCCCGGTCTCGTGGCGCAGGCGCTCGTCGAGACCACGCAACAGCGCTCCCCCACCGGTCAGCACGATGCCGCGATCCATGATGTCGCCGGCCAGCTCGGGCGGCGTCTGGTCGAGGGTGGTGCGGACGGCGTCGACGATCGCGTGCAACGGCTCCTCGATCGCCTGGCGGATCTCGGCGCTGGAGACGCTCACCGTGCGGGGCAGGCCGGAGACCATGTCCCGGCCGCGGATCTCGGCCTCGGGCTCCTGCGGCAGCGGGACCGCCGAGCCGAGGGTCATCTTGACCTCCTCGGCCGTGCGCTCGCCGAGCATCAGCGAGTACTCCTTCTTCATCCACGCCACGATCGCGGCGTCGAGGTCGTCGCCGGCGGTGCGGATGGAGAGGCTGGTGACGATGCCCCCCAGGGAGATCACGGCGACCTCGGTGGTGCCGCCGCCGACGTCGACGATCATGTTGCCGGTCGCCTGGTGCACCGGCAGCCCGGCACCGATGGCGGCGGCCATCGGCTCCTCCACGATGTAGACCCGGCGGGCGCCCGCCTGGTAGCCGGCCTCCTTCACCGCACGCTGCTCGACCGCGGTGATCCCGCTCGGCACGCAGATGACCATCCGTGGCTTGGCGAAGTAGCGGCGACGGTGCACCTGCTGGATGAAGAAGCGGAGCATCTGCTCGGTCGCCTCGAAGTCGGCGATCACGCCGTCCTTGAGCGGGCGGATGGCAGCAATGTTGTCGGGCGTGCGCCCGATCATCCGTTTGGCCTCGTGGCCGACCGCCAGGATCTCGCCGGTGCTGGCGTTCAGCGCGACGACGCTCGGTTCGTCGAGCAGGATGCCCTTGCCGCGGACGTAGACCAGGGTGTTGGCGGTGCCGAGGTCCACGGCCATGTCCCGGCCGATGAAGCTGTTCGCCATGTGCTGCCGCCTGGATCGTGATGGTGCTGCTGGGGAAGTGGTGACCCAAGGCTAAGGAGCGCAGGCGACCTCCCCCGGCAGGACACGCGCCGGGCAGGTCAGGAAATGCTGGGTGTCGGGCTCGGAGTGCTGCCCGTTTGGGCGCGGCCCGTCAGAACGCGGCCCGTCAGAGCGCGGTCAGTCAGAGAGCGGGCCGTCAGAGAGCGGGGAACCAGATCCCGATCTCGCGCTCGGCGGACTCCGGCGAGTCCGAACCGTGCACGAGGTTCTCGCGGTTGGAGAGCGACAGGTCGCCGCGGATGGTGCCCGGAGCCGCCTTGCGGCCGTCGGTGGCGCCGTTCAGGGCGCGCACCACCTCGATCGCCTCGTCACCCTCGAGCACCATCGCGACCAGCGGGCCGCTGGTGACGAAGTCGCGCAGCGGCGGGTAGAAGTCGCGCTCGACGTGCTCGGCGTAGTGGGTGTCGGCCAGGCTCGCGTCGATCGTCCGGTGCTCGAGGGCGACGATCGTCAGCCCCTTGGCCTCGAAGCGGGAGATCACCTCTCCGACCAGGCCGCGACGGACGGTGTCGGGCTTGAGCAGGACCAGGGTGCGCTGGGGGGTCGACATGGCCCGCAGCCTATCGAGGCGCTCCGCCGGCGGCGAGTCGGCGTACGTCGTCGGGGCCCACCTGCCACTTGTGGTTGCTCAAATAGCGCTCACCTGCCACTTGTGGTTGCTCAACAGCGCTCACCTGCCAGTTGTGGTTGCACCCGCACAACCACAACTGGCAGGTGAGCGGCCTTGGCCCAACCAGAAGTGGCAGGTCAGCGCAACCAGAAGTGGCAGGTCAGCGGCCTTGGGCGTGGAAGGCGGCGTACGCCGCGGCGCGCTCGCGTTCGATCTTGCGCCCCAGGAAGTCGGCGGTGCCCCAGAGCAGGGCGAAGATCCCGCCGAGCAGGAACATCAACGGGATCACGAAGCCCAGCGCGACGGCGGCGA
This sequence comes from Nocardioides sp., assembly GCF_041600255.1. Lineage (GTDB taxonomy): Bacteria > Actinomycetota > Actinomycetes > Propionibacteriales > Nocardioidaceae > Nocardioides. Next base: position 42,406 of record NZ_JBFIKK010000004.1, read on the forward strand.
CCTGGATCGCCCAGCCGGCCGAGTAGGCCCACGAACGGCGGAGCATCCCGGCGAGCAGCAGGCAGGCCACCATCAGGCCGAGACCGATCACCAGCGACGTCCGGGTCGAGACCTCGGCCACCGAGATCAGCACCGGGGTGGTCAGCCCGAGGGCGATCGCCTCGAGGGTCAGGATCGCCGCACACATCCCCCGGCGCGGGGAGCGGGTGGGCGCGGGCGGCGTCGTCTCGGCCGTCTCGGCGGACTCGGCGGACTCGTCCGACTCAGCGGACTCGGCGGACTCGCCGGGCTCAGTCATGACCACCTCGGCGGGTCAGCATGCTCCGGGCCTCGCCGACGGTGATCACCGAGCCGGTCACCAGCACGGCGCCCGAGCCGAGCGGGTCGCCGAACGCATCCCCCGCCTCGGCCAGGGCCGCCGCCTGCTCGATCGCGTCGCCGAGCACCGGGGCGATCGTCACCCGGTCCTCGCCGAAGATCTCGATGGCGGTCTCGGCGAGCTGCGCCGCCGGGAGCGCGCGGTCGGTGGAGTTCTGCGTGCACACCACGTGCGCCAACTGGGGCTCGAGCGCGTTCAGCAGCCCCTCGTGGTCCTTGTCGGCCATCACCCCGAGAACGCCGATCAGCGGCGAGAAGGCGAAGGAGTCGTCGAGCGCGTCCGCCAGCGCCTCGGCGCCGTGCGGGTTGTGCGCGGCGTCGAGCACGATGGTCGGGCTGCGCCGGATCACCTCGAGGCGACCCGGTGAGGTGACCTCGGCGAACGCGGCCCGGACGATCTCGTCGGACAGCGGTTCGTTGCCGGCGAAGGCCTCGACCGCCGCGAGCGCGATGGCCGCGTTCTGCGCCTGGTGAGCGCCGTACAGCGGCAGGAAGACCTCGTCGTAGTGGCCGCGCAGCCCCTGCAGCGAGATCACCTGCCCGCCCACGGCGGGCACCCGCGAGGTCACCGCGAAGTCGACGCCCTCGACGACCACGCGGGCACCGACCTCGGCAGCACGCTGCAGCAGGATCTCGGCGACCTCGGGCCGCTGCTCGGCGAGCACGGCCATCGAACCGGGCTTGATGATCCCGGCCTTCTCGCGCGCGATCTGCGCCGGCGAGTCGCCGAGGTACTGCGCGTGGTCCATCGCGACCGGAAGCACCACGGCCACCTGGGCGTCGGCGACGCTGGTGGCGTCCCAGGCGCCGCCCATGCCGACCTCGACCACGGCCACGTCGACGGGCGCGTCGGCGAAGGCGGCGTACGCCATCCCGACCACGGTCTCGAAGAAGGACAGCGGGTGGAGCTGGTCGGCGTCGACCAGGTGGGTGTACGGCGCGACGTCGTTGAAGGCGGCGACGAACTGCTCGTCGCTCAGGTGCTCCCCGTCGATGGAGATGCGCTCGGTCATCCGCTCCACGTGCGGGCTGGTGAAGCGACCGGTGCGCAGCTCCAGGGTGCGCAGCAGGCGGTCGATCATCCGCGAGGTCGAGGTCTTGCCGTTGGTGCCGGTCAGCTGGATCACGGCGAACGACGTCTGGGGCTCGCCGAGGAGCTCGACGAACGCCTTGATCCGGTCCAGCGAGGGCTCCAGCCGAGTCTCGGGCCAGCGGGAGAGCAGGGCGTCCTCGACCTCGGTGAAGGTCTCGGCGAGGCGGGGGGCGGCGGGGGTGTCTTCCATCGTGGCCCCAGTCTATTTGACGCACCGACGGCCCGGTGAAACGTCGCGCGCCACGAGAACACGTTCTAGATTGTCCGGATGCGGACAACAGTGGCGGTCGTGGACCAGCAGGGCGCGGAGTTCACCTTCGAGGAGGTGGAGCTCGACGCCCCCCGGGCGGACGAGGTGCTGGTGCGCATCGTCGCGACCGGCCTCTGCCACACCGACATCTCGCTGCGCGACGTGCTGCCGGCCGAGATGTTCCCCCGGGTCTTCGGTCACGAGGGCGCGGGCGTCGTGGAGGAGGTCGGCAGCGAGGTCAGCGGGATCAGCGTGGGCGACCACGTCGTGCTCAGCCTGCGCTCCTGCCGCTCCTGCTCCCGGTGCGAGCGCGGCGAGGTGGGGTACTGCGAGAACAGCATGCTGCTCAACTACATGGGCATGCGGATGGACGGCTCGACCACCCACACCCGCGACCAAGGGCCGCTCTACGGCTCCTTCTTCGGCCAGTCCAGCTTCGCCCGGCACGCGCTGGCCACCGCCGACAACGTGGTGGTCGTCGACCCCGACCTCGATCTCACCCGGGTCGGGCCCTACGGCTGCGGCTTCCAGACCGGCGCCGGCGCCGTGCTCAACGTGCTCCGCCCCGGGCCCGGCGACAGCCTGGCGGTGTACGGCGTGGGTGCGGTCGGCCTGGCGGCCATTGCGGCGGCCGTGGGCGCCGGGGTGGAGACGGTCGTGGCCGTCGACCTCGCGCCCGGTCGGCTCGAGGTGGCCGCGTCGTACGGCGCCCTGACCGTGAACCCGGCCGACCTGGGGGACGTCTCGCTGGTCGACACGGTCAAGGAGCTGACCGGTGGCGGCGCCAGTGGCGCGATCGACACCACCGCGGTGCCCGCCGTGATCAAGCAGGCCGCCCAGGCGCTCGGCCCCCGCGGCGAGCTGGTCATCCTCGGCCTGGGCGCCGAGGAGTTCTCGCTCGACGCGATCGACCTGATGCAGAACGGCAAGGTGGTGCGAGGCTCGGTGGAGGGCGACTCCGACCCCCTGGAGATGGTGCCGCGGCTGCTCGGCCTGAGTGCGGCCGGTCAGTTCGACGTCGACCGGCTCGTCGCGCCGTACGCCTTCTCCGAGATCAACACGGCCATGCACGACCTGCTCGAGGGCCGGGTGGTCAAACCGGTGCTGGTGTGGTGACGTCCCGGCGGATCAGCAGGTTCGCCATGTCGGTGACCGGCTCGAAGCCGAGCGCCTCGTAGATCCGGTTCGAGATCGGGTTCGCCTGGTCGGTGAAGAGACACACCCGCTCGGCCTGCGCCAGCAGGCGTGCCGTGACCGCCGCCACCGTGGAGCTCGCATACCCGCGCCCGCGGTGCTCGCGCGGGGTGTAGACCGGCCCGATCCGCGAGACGCCGAAACTGGGCAGGCTGGCACCGGTCAGGTGGACCACCTCCCCCGCCGCGTTCTCCCAGAGCCACACCCTGCCCGCGTCGATCCGGGCGCGGACGTCCTCGGGGGTCGACGGAGCCGCCCGATCGTCCGGCCTGCTCGTCGGCATCGGCGTGGAAGGCCGCGTACCAGCGCACGCAGACGTCGAGATCCGTTGCCCCGGCGAGCCGCAGCCGTCCGGGAACGGGCGCCGGCTCCACCAGGGTCGAGACCTCGAAGAGCCGGGTGTGCTGCTCCACCCCCACCGCACCCCCGGTCAGCGAGGCCGCCTCGTCGGCCGGCGCCCCGACCGCCGGCAGGGCGCCGTTCACGCCGGTCAGCTCCTCGCCCCGCTCGTGCAGCGCACGGGCGATCGCGCGGGCGGCCTCGTCGGCCATCGGCAGCACGAACAGCGGGTACGGCGCGAACGGCGCCGTCCGCATCGCCGCCCCCACGACGCGCCGGCCCTCGCGCACGGTGACCCACCACTGCGGGTGATCCGGTCGCCGCTCCCCCGCCAGGTCACGCGCGAGAGCCCGCTCGGTCACCGTGCAGACCACGGTGGCCAGCAGCGGATCCGCGGCGAGGAAGGGGCCTGCCGCCGCCAGGAAGTGCGCCGGATCCTCGGTGAAGTCCAGCGTCAGCTCTCCGGGCCCGAGGTCCTCAGTCATCCCCGGAGGCTAGGCAGTGCGCTCGCCTGCGACAACCGGTTTCCGGGGCGGCGTGCCGGCACCCTAGGATTTCGCCCATGACCGAGACTCCGAACGCCCCGGCCCCCGACGAGACGAGCACCGACCAGCGCGCCGTCGTCGTACCGGAGAAGCCGGCACTGGAGGGCCTCGAAGCGACCTGGAGCGCCCGGTGGAAGGCCGACGACACCTACGCCTTCGATCGCACCCAGCCCCGCGAGAACGTCTACTCCATCGACACGCCTCCGCCCACGGTGAGCGGCAGCCTGCACGTGGGCCACGTCTTCTCGTACACCCACACCGACCTGATCGCCCGCTTCCAGCGGATGCGCGGCAAGTCGGTCTTCTACCCGATGGGCTGGGACGACAACGGTCTGCCCACCGAGCGCCGGGTGCAGAACTACTACGGCGTGCGCTGCGACCCGAGCCTGCCGTACGACCCCGACTTCACGCCCCCGGAGAAGCCCGACCCGAAGAAGCAGATCTCGATCAGCCGCCCGAACTTCGTCGAGCTCTGCGAGGAGCTCGTGGAGCAGGACGAGGAGATCTTCGAGTCGCTGTGGCGCACTCTCGGCCTCTCGGTCGACTGGAAGCAGCACTACACGACCATCGGCCCGAAGGCCCAGCGCGCCAGCCAGCGCGCCTTCCTGCGCAACTTCGCCCGCGGCGAGGCCTACCTGCAGGAGGCGCCCACCCTGTGGGACGTCACCTTCCAGACCGCCGTCGCCCAGGCCGAGCTGGAGTCGCGCGAGTACGCCGGCGCCTACCACCGCGTCGCCTTCCACCGGCCCGACGGCTCCCCGGTCCACATCGAGACCACCCGCCCCGAGCTGATCCCCAGCGTGGTGGCGCTGATCGCCCACCCCGACGACGAGCGCTATCGGCCGCTGTTCGGCACGACCGTGACCAGCCCGGTGTTCGGGGTCGAGATCCCGGTGCTGGCCCACCCGCTGGCGGAGATGGACAAGGGCGCCGGCATCGCGATGTGCTGCACGTTCGGCGACCTGACCGACGTCACCTGGTGGCGCGAGCTGCAGCTGCCGGTGCGCACGGTGATCGGCCGCGACGGGCGGATGACCCGGGAGACGCCCGAGTGGCTGGCCGGCGAGCAGGCCGCGGCGGCGTACGAGGACCTCAAGGGCAAGACCTCGTTCTCGGCCCGCGAGGCGATGGTCGCCAAGCTGCGCGCGAGCGGCGACCTGGACGGCGAGCCCAAGCCCACCCAGCGGATGACGAACTTCTACGAGAAGGGCGACAAGCCGCTCGAGATCGTCGCCACCCGGCAGTGGTACATCCGCAACGGTGGCCGTGATGCAGGCGTCCGGGCCGAGATGGTCGAGCGCGGCGCCGAGGTCGAGTGGATCCCCGGCCACATGAAGCACCGCTACGACAACTGGGTCAACGGACTCAACGGCGACTGGCTGATCTCGCGCCAGCGCTTCTTCGGCATCCCGTTCCCGGTCTGGTACCCGCTCGACGACGAGGGCGAGCCGGACTACGCCCACCCGCTGATGCCCAGCGAGGCCGAGCTGCCGGTCGACCCCTCGACGGACGCGCCGAGCGGCTACTCCGAGGACCAGCGCGGCAAGCCCGGCGGGTTCATCGGCGACCCGGACATCATGGACACCTGGGCGACCTCGTCGCTGACCCCGCAGATCGCCGGCGGCTGGGAGGAGGACGACGACCTCTTCGCTCGGGTCTTCCCGATGGACCTGTGCACCCACGCCCACGACATCATCCGCACCTGGCTGTTCTCCCGGGTGGTCCGCGCCCACTTCGAGAACCACGCCGCCCCGTGGTCGCACGCGCTGATCTCGGGCTTCATCGTCGACCCGGACCGCAAGAAGATGTCGAAGTCCAAGGGCAACGCGGTGGTGCCCAGCGCGGTGCTGGACAAGTACGGCGCCGACGCCGTCCGCTGGCGGGCCGCCATGGCCCGCCCGGGCCTGGACTCGCCCTTCGACGAGACCCAGATGAAGGTCGGTCGTCGGCTGGCGATGAAGGTGCTCAACGCCTCCAAGTTCGTCATCGGCGGGGTCGGCGCGACGCAGCTGAACGCGTTCGAGGTCTCCGAGCCGATCGACTGCGCACTGCTGGGCGGGCTGGCCAACGTGGTCACCAAGGCGACGGAGGCCTTCGAGGCCTACGACTACACCACCGCGCTGGAGACGGTCGAGAAGTTCTTCTGGGCCTTCTGCGACGACTACCTCGAGCTGGTCAAGGAGCGCGCCTACGCCGAGGACGGCGGTCAGGCGACCGCGTCGGCCCGCGCGACCCTGGCGATCGCGCTCCAGGTGCAGCTGCGCCTGCTGGCGCCGTTCCTGCCCTACGTGACCGAGGAGGTCTGGTCGTGGTGGCAGGAGGGCTCGATCCACCGGGCCGCCTGGCCCACCGAGCTCGACCTGGGTTCCGCGGCCGCCGCCAGCCCGGCGACCCTGGAGGCCGTGGCGTCCGCGCTGATCGGGATCCGGGGCGCGAAGTCGCAGGCCAAGGTGTCGATGCGTGCCGAGCTGTCGAAGGTGGAGATCAGCGGGCCCGAGAACCTGGTCCGCGGCGCCGAGCTGGCCGCGGCCGACCTGCGACGCAGCGGCAAGATCACCGGCGACCTGGTCTTCACCGTCACCGACGGGTCCGAGATCTCGGTCGCAGCGGAGCTGGCGCCCACCGAGGACTGAGCGGGGGCAGATTCACTGGTTAACCAGTGAAACGTGCACTTCACCCGGGGAACTCCCCGCGTGAAGTGCACGTTTCCTGGGTTCAGTCGAGCGC
>NZ_JBFIKK010000005.1:0-48374 GCF_041600255.1 Nocardioides sp.
CCCAGCCCGTCGACGCCGAGGGCGTAGTGCACGCCCAGGGCGCCGATCCACTCGTGGGTCTCGGTCAGCTGCATGCCGTCGCCGGCATCGAAGAGCAGCGCGACCACGGCACCGATCAGCAGCGTCAGGCCCGAGACACCGAGCCCGATCTGCTTCGGCAGCGGGGATCCCGCGGGCGCCGGCGCGAACGCCACCACCAGGGCCCCGACGAGCGGGACCAGGATCAGCGCGGTCAACCAGGGGAAGTCGGTCATGCGAGGTTCACCGCCAGGAGGGCCAGGACGACGAGCAGCACGCCGCCGAGCAGGGAGAGGGCATAGGAGCGGACGAAGCCGTTCTGGAGCCGGCGCAGCTGGCCGGCGATGGCGCCGATCGCCACCGGGCCACCGGTCAGGGCACCGTCGACCCCGCTCCGGTCGAAGCGGAGCAGGCCGGCCACCAGGTGCCGCGACGGGTTGACGACCAGGTGCTCGTTGATGTCATCGCCGTACAGGTCGGCACGTGCGGCCCGGACCGGGAACCGCACGTCCTCGGGCGGCGTGGTCGGGACGGGCTTCGAGCCGACCAGCAGCCAGGCCGTGGCCACACCGACGGCCACCACGAGCACGGCCAGCAGCGTGACCACGATCGGCGGGATGGTCGGGTCGTGCTCGGGCACCACGCCGACCACCGGGGCCAGGAAGTCCACGATCCAGTGACCCGCGAGCAGCAGACCGCCGAGCAGGGAGAGCGCGGCGAGCACGATCAGCGGGACGGTCATCACCGAGGGCGACTCGTGCGGCTCCACGCCGTCACGCCAACGCTTCTCGGTGAAGAAGGTCATCAGCATCAGCCGGGTCATGTAGAAACCGGTCAGACCGGCGCCCAGCAGCGCGCAGAGCCCGACGAGCAGGTTGGCCTCGAGCGCGGTCTCGATGATCTTGTCCTTCGACCAGAACCCGGAGAAGCCGGGGAAGCCGATGATCGCGAGGTAGCCCATCGCGAAGGTCAGGAACGTGATCGGCATGGCCATCCGGATGGCGCCGTAGCGACGCATGTCGACGTCGTCGTTCATGCCGTGCATCACCGAGCCGGCCCCGAGGAACATGTTGGCCTTGAAGAAACCGTGGGTGAGCAGGTGGAAGATCGCGAAGGCGTAGCCGGCCGGGCCGAGACCGGCGCCGAGCATCATGTAGCCGATCTGGCTCATCGTGGAGCCGGCGAGCGCCTTCTTGATGTCGTCCTTGGCGCACCCGATGATCGCGCCCCACAGGAGCGTGACCACGGCGACGACCACGACAGCGGTCTGGGCCGTCGGGGCGAGCTCGAAGAGGAAGTTGGACCGGACGATCAGGTAGACACCCGCCGTCACCATGGTCGCGGCGTGGATCAGGGCCGAGACCGGGGTCGGGCCCTCCATCGCGTCGAGCAGCCACGACTGGAGCGGCACCTGGGCGGACTTGCCGCAGGCGCCGAGCAGGAGCAACAGCCCGAGGGAGTTCAGCGTGAAGTCCGAAGCGCCGCCGGCGGCCTGGCTGATGCCGGAGAAGCTCGTGGTGCCGAAGGTGACGAACATCAGCATGATCGCCAGCGACATCCCGATGTCACCGACCCGGTTGACCACGAACGCCTTCTTGGCCGCAGCCGCCGCGCTCGGCTTGTGCTGCCAGAAGCCGATCAGCAGGTACGACGCGAGGCCGACGCCCTCCCAGCCCAGGAACAGGCCGAGGTAGTTCTCGGCGAGCACCAGCATGAGCATGGCGGCGACGAAGAGGTTGAGGTAGGCGAAGAACCGGCGCCGGCGCGGGTCGTGCTCCATGTAGCCGATGGAGTAGACGTGGATCAGCGAGCCGACACCGGTGATCAGCATCAGGAAGAGCGCCGAGAGCGGGTCGTAGAGCAGGTCCATGCCGACGTCGAGGCTGCCGGCCTGGAACCACTGGTAGAGGTGCTGGCTGATCTGGCGGTCCGCGCTGTCACGCCCCAGCAGGGCGATGAAGAGCGCGGCGCTCAGCAGGAACGACAGCGCGGCCGTCGCCGTACCGAGCAGGTGACCCCAGCGGTCGGTACGCCGCCCGCCGAGCAGCAGGATCGCTGCACCCGCCAGAGGCAGGGCGATGACCAGCCAGAGCAGGCTGAAGACACCGTCGGCAGCCGACGGGTCGACCACGGGGATCGACACCGACTCGCTGGAACCGGGCACGAAGGCCGTCAGGACGGCCGTGGGTGAAGGAGACATGGACCAGAGCACCTCAGTACTTCAGCAGGCTCGCGTCGTCGACCGAGGCCGAGCGACGAGTCCGGAAGATGGTCATGATGATCGCCAGTCCGACCACGACCTCGGCTGCCGCCACCACCATCACGAAGAAGGCGGCGATCTGACCGTCGAGGTTGCCGTGCTGACGAGCGAAGGCGACGAGCGCGAGGTTCGAGGCGTTGAGCATCAGCTCGACGCACATGAACACCACGATCGCGTTGCGGCGGGTGAGCACGCCCACGCAGCCGATCGTGAACAGGATCGCCGAGAGGACGATGTAGGGCTCGATGTTCATGCCGGGTCCTCCTCGGTGCTGGCCGGGGCGGGGCCTTCACCCGTGGCGGGCCCGGGAGCATCGGTGGGCGTGCCCGACTCCGCGGTGCCCTCCATCGCACGCTGGACCTGCTCGACCTGGTCGGCGAGCGCCGGGGCGGAGCGGACCGTGCCACGGGCGGCCAGCACCCGCGAGATCGAGGCCTCGGACGCCGTGCCGTCGGGCAGCAGCGCGGGGGTGTCGACCGCGTTGTGCCGGGCGAAGACGCCGGGAGGCGGCAGCGGACCCGGGTGGGTGCCCTTGTCGGCGTAGTCGCGCATCCGCTGGGCGGCCAGCGAGGCCTGGGTGGCCTTCGGGGTCAGCCGCTCCCGGTGCGCCAGCACCATCGCCCCCATCGCGGCGGTGATCAGCAGCGCGCTGGTGGTCTCGAACGCGAAGACGTAGCGGGAGAACATGATGTCCGCGAGGCCCTCGATGTTGCCCCCGGCGTTGGCCTCGGTCAGCCCGATCGCGGCGCCCAGGGAGATCTGGCCGAGCGCGATGACCAGCACCGTGCCGAGCAGCAGCCCGAGCCCGATCGCCATCACCCGCTGACCGCGGATCGTCTCCACCACCGAGTCCGAGGCGTCGACCCCCACGAGCATCAGCACGAACAGGAAGAGCATCAGGATCGCGCCGGTGTAGACGATGATCTGCACCGCGAAGAGGAACGGCGCCTCCAGCACGGCGTACAGGACGGCCAGGCTGATCATCACGACCGCCAGCAGCAGGGCGGCGTGCACGGCCTTGCGCACGAAGAGGATGCCCAGCGCCGCGATCACCATGATCGGGGCGAGGACCCAGAACGCGGTCACAGGGGGTCTCCTGCCTTCTGGCCGGGCGCGGGCGCGGCGTAGGTGCCGCGGTAGTAGGCACCTTCGTCGTCGCCCAGACGCATCGGGTGCGGGGGCTGCTCCATGCCGGGCAGCAGCGGTGCGAGCAGGTCGGACTTCTCGTAGATGAGGTCCGCACGGTTGTCGTCGGCGAGCTCGTACTCGTTGGTCATCGTGAGCGCCCGGGTCGGGCAGGCCTCGATGCAGAGCCCGCACAGGATGCAGCGCAGGTAGTTGATCTGGTAGACCCGGCCGTAGCGCTCACCGGGGCTGTACCGCTCCTCCTCGGTGTTCGAGGCGCCCTCGACGTAGATCGCGTCCGCCGGGCAGGCCCAGGCGCACAGCTCGCAGCCGATGCACTTCTCCAGCCCGTCGGGCCAGCGGTTGAGCTGGTGCCGGCCGTGGAAGCGGGGAGCCGTGGGGAGCTTCTCGAAGGGGTACTGCTCGGTGACCACCTTCCGGAACATGGTGCGGAAGGTGACCCCGAAACCCGCGACCGGGTCCCAGAACTGTTCCTTCATCGTGCGTGGGTCGGCCATCAGATCTCCTCCCCGGCACCAGGGGTGCTGGCGGTGCTGCTCACACGGGAGCCGGTGTCGAACGTGAGGGGTTGGGCGGGACCGCGCACGGCCCCGCCGGCAGGCATCGGGGGAACCGGGAAGCCGCCGAACGAGGTCGGCTGGACCTCCGCGTCCGCGGTGAGGTTCTCGGACTCCTCCTTCTCCCCGACGAAGAACATGACCAGGAAGAGGATCAGGACGACCCCGACGCCCATGAGCAGGTAGCGGCGGTCGATGCCGCCCTCCAGCGAGATCGCCCGGACCGAGGCGACGGCCAGGATCCAGACCAACGAGATCGGGATGAGCCGCTTCCAGCCGAACGCCATGAACTGGTCGTAGCGCAGACGGGGCAGCGAGCCGCGCAGCCAGATGAACAGGAAGATGAAGAAGAGCATCTTGCCGAAGAACCACAGCACCGGCCAGTAGCCCTCGTTGGCCCCGGGCCAGAGGTGGACGACGCCCCACGGTGCGCGCCAGCCGCCGAGGAAGAGGGTGGTGGCGAGGGCGGAGACCGTGGCCATGTTGATGTACTCGGCGAGGAAGAAGAGCGCGAACTTCAGCGACGAGTACTCGGTGTGGAAACCACCGACGAGCTCGCCCTCGGCCTCGGGCAGGTCGAACGGCGCGCGGTTGACCTCGCCGACCATCGAGATCGCGTAGATCACGAACGACGGCGCCAGGATCAGACCGAACCAGAACTGCTCCTGGGCGGCGACGATCTCCGAGGTGGACATCGAGCCGGCGTACAGGAAGACGGCGACCAGCGCGAGGCCCATCGCGACCTCGTAGGAGATCATCTGCGCTCCCGAGCGCAGACCGCCCAGCAGCGAGTACGTCGAGCCGCTGGACCAGCCGCCGAGCACGATGCCGTAGATGCCGACCGAGGCGATCGCCATCACGAAGAGGACCGCGACCGGCATGTCGGTGAGCTGCAGCGGCGTGGTCACGTCGCTGAACGGGATCTTGACCTCGGGCCCGAACGGGATCACCGAGAACGTGATGAACGCCGGGATCACCGCGATCACCGGGGCCAGCACGAAGACCACCTTGTCGGCGGCCGTTGGGATCAGGTCCTCCTTGAGCGCCAGCTTCACGCCGTCGGCGAGCGACTGGAGCAGACCGAAGGGGCCGTTCACGTTCGGACCGATCCGGTTCTGCATCCGGGCCACGACCCGGCGCTCCCACCAGATGTTGAAGAGGGTGAGCAGCACCAGGACCAGGAAGATCAGGCCGGCCTTGAGCAGGATCACCCAGAAGGGGTCCTTGCCGAAGGCCTCGAGCCCGTTGGCCGCGAAGGCGGCCACGGCGGGAACGGTGAGCATCGAGATCACGGGGTCGCCTCCTTCACGCTGACCGGGGAACCGGGTGAGGCCAGGTCGGCGAGCACGCCCCGACCGAACGAGTTGGCCGGCAGCCAGACCACGCCGTCGACGATGTCGGCCACCTCGGCCGGCAGCGTCATCGAGCCACGGTCACCGGTGACGACGACCGTGGGCCCGACCTGGTCGAAGAGCCGCTGACCGAGCAGCGCGACCGGCGGACGGGCGGTGGCCCGCAGGGCCGCCTCGCCGTCCTGCATCGAGCCGTTGTCGATCATCTGCTTCCAGGTGGCCAGCCGCAGCGTGCGCTCGCCGGTGGCGTCGAGCAGGGCCGAGGCGGCGAGCCCGGGAGCGGCGGCGACCTCGGCACGGGGACCGTCCCAGGGCCCCATCTCCTCGATCTGGACGCGGGCCTCGGCGACGGTGCGGAAGCCGAGCGGTGCGCCGAGCTCCTCGGCGATGCCGGAGAGCACCCGCAGGTCGGGCAGCGAGTGCGGGTTGGTGAAGACCGCCTCGAAGGGCCGCGGGCGACCCTCCCAGTTCACGAAGAGGCCGGCTCGGTCGGTGACCGGAGCCACCGGGAAGACGACGTCGGCCACCCGGGTCACGTCGGTCTCGCGCAGCTCGAGCGAGACCACGAAGCGGGCCGCGTCGAGGGCGGCGCGCATGGCGGCGGGGTCGGCGGTGTCGTCCGGGTCCACCCCGGCGACCACCAGGCCGCCGAGCTCGCCCGAGAGCAGTGCGGCCACGATCTGGTCGGCGTCGCGGCCCACGGCGTCGGGCAGCGAGGAGACGCCCCAGGTGGTGGCGGCGTCGACCCGGGCGGCGGCGTCGGCGACCGGGCGGCCACCGGGCAGCAGGTTGGGCAGGCAGCCCATCTCCACCGCGCCCCGGTCGCCGGCGCGACGCGGCACCCAGGCGAGCCGGGCTCCGGTACGACGGGCCAGGCGGCTGGCAGCGGCGAGCGCGCCCGGCGAGGTGGCCAGGCGCTCCCCGACCAGGATCACCGAGGACGCGTCGAGACCGGCGTTCGCGTGCTCGACCAGGGCGTCGAGGGCGTTCGCCTCGTCCCCGGGGGCGGTGGCGATCAGCTCGCCCTTCATCTTGCGCAGACCGCGCGAGGCGAAGGGGGCGATCGACAGCACCCGGGTGTGCTCGGCCCCGGTCTTCAGGGCTGCCTTGCGCAGGCGCAGGAAGATCGCGCCTGCCTCGTCCTCGGGCTCCAGTCCGGCCAGCACGACCGTGGAGGCGTCCTCGAGGTCGGCGTAGGTGACCGCGCAGGTGAGCACGACGTCGGAGGCCAGGAAGGATGCCTCCTCGCTCGAGAGCGGCCGGGCCCGGAAGTCGATGTCGTTCGTGCCGAGCGCGACCCGGGCGAACTTCGCGTAGGCGAAGGCGTCCTCCCCGGTGAGGCGACCACCGGTGAGGACGGCGGAGGCGCCGGCCGCGCGCAGCCCGCGGGCGGCGACGGCGAACGCCTCGGTCCACGAGGCGGGGCGCAGCTGGCCGTCCTCGTCACGGACCTGCGGGTGGGCGAGCCGGTCGGGGGCGGTGGCGTAGGTGAACGCGAAGCGGTCCTTGTCGGTGATCCACTCCTCGTTGACCTCCGGGTCGTTGCCGGCGAGGCGGCGCATGACCTTGCCCCGACGGTGATCGGTCCGGATCGCGGAGCCACAGGCGTCGTGCTCGGCGACACCCGGCGAGGAGACCAGGTCGAAGGGCCGCGAGCGGAAGCGGTACTCGGCACTGGTGAGCGCGCCGACCGGGCAGATCTGGATCGTGTTGCCCGAGAAGTACGACTCGAACGGCTCCTTCTCGTAGATGCCCACCTGCTGCAGGGCACCCCGCTCGATGAGCGCGATGAAGGGGTCGCCGGCGATCTGCTCGGAGAAGCGGGTGCAGCGGGCGCAGAGCACGCAGCGTTCGCGGTCCAGGAGCACCTGGGCGGAGATGTTGATCGGCTTGGGGAACGTGCGCTTGACCCCGCCGGAGGCCGCGAACCGGGACTCGCCGCGGCCGTTGCTCATGGCCTGGTTCTGCAGGGGGCACTCGCCGCCCTTGTCGCAGACCGGGCAGTCCAGCGGGTGGTTGATCAGGAGGAACTCCATGATCCCCTGCTGGGCCTTGTCCGCGACCGGACTGGTGGCCTGGGTGTTGACGACCATGCCCTCGGCGACGGTGATCGTGCAGGAGGCCTGCGGCTTGGGGAAGCCACGGCCGTTGCCCGCGTCGGGTACGTCGACCAGGCACTGCCGGCAGGCGCCGACCGGGGCGAGCAGCGGGTGGTCGCAGAACCGCGGGATCTGGACGCCCACCTCCTCGGCGGCCCGGATCACCAGGGTGTCGGCGGGGACGCTGACCTGGATCCCGTCGATGGTGAGGGTGACGAGGTCGACGTCGTTCTCGGTCGTGTCGGGCGTCGTGGTCATGCCGTCGCTCCTGCGGGTGCGAAGACCGTCGAGGCGGCCGGGTCGAAGGGGCAGCCGCCGTGGGTGAGGTGGGCGACGTACTCCTCACGGAAGTACTTGATGGAGCTGGTGATCGGGCTGACCGCACCGTCGGCGAGGGCGCAGAAGGAGCGGCCGAGGATGTTGTCGCACTGGTCGAGCAGCAGGTCGAGGTCGGCCTCGCTGCCCTGGCCGCGCTCGAGGGCGCCGAGCGTCTGGACCAGCCACCACGTGCCCTCGCGGCACGGGGTGCACTTGCCGCAGGACTCGTGCTTGTAGAACTCGGTCCAGCGCAGCACCGCCCGCACCACGCAGGTGGTCTCGTCGAAGATCTGCAGCGCGCGGGTGCCGAGCATCGAGCCGGCCGCCCCGATCGCCTCGAAGTCGAGCGGCACGTCGAGGTGCTCGGCGGTGAGGATCGGGGTGCTCGAGCCGCCGGGCGTCCAGAACTTCAGCTCGTGGCCCTGGCGGATGCCGCCGGCCAGGTCGATCAGCTCGCGCAGGGTGATCCCGAGCGGGGCCTCGTACTGGCCCGGCTTCGTGACGTGCCCGGACAGCGAGAAGATGCCGTAGCCCTTGGACTTGTCGGTCCCCATCGAGGCGAACCAGTCCGGCCCGTTCGCGATGATGCTGGGCACCGAGGCGATCGACTCGACGTTGTTGATCACGGTCGGGCTGGCGTAGAGGCCGGCGACGGCCGGGAACGGCGGCCGCAGCCGGGGTTGGCCGCGACGCCCCTCGAGGGAGTCGAGCAGGGCGGTCTCCTCGCCGCAGATGTAGGCACCCGCACCGGCGTGCACGACCAGGTCGAGGTCGTAGCCGGAGCCGTGGATGTCGGTGCCGAGGTGTCCGGCGTCGTACGCCTCCCGGACCGCCTGCTGCAGACGTCGTACGACGTGCAGCACCTCGCCGCGCACGTAGATGAAGGCGGTGTTGGCGCGGATCGCGAACGAGCTGATGATGACGCCCTCGACCAGCGTGTGCGGGCTGGCCATCATCAGCGGGACGTCCTTGCAGGTGCCCGGCTCGGACTCGTCGGCGTTCACCACGAGGTACTTGGGCTTGGGGTTGTCCTGCGGGATGAAGCCCCACTTCATCCCGGTCGGGAAGCCGGCGCCGCCACGACCGCGCAGGCCGGAGTCCTTGACCTCGGCGATGATGTCGTCCTGCGCCATCGTCAGGGCCCGGGCGAGCGCCCGGTAGCCGCCCTGGGCGGTGTAGGCCTCGAGGGTCCAGCTGCGCTCGTCGCCCCAGTTGTCGGTGAGCACCGGGGTCAGCATGTCGATCTCAGTCATTCGTCACCCTTGGCGTTCGCGGTGTCGTCCTCGTGCACGGCCTCGGCACCGGACTCCTCGACCTTGGTCTCCGACTCGGCGCGCGAGGTGTCGGCCGCCTCGGCGGCGCCCTCGGCACCGGAGGCGGGGCCACCGAGCGCCGCCGGCTGGGGCGCCTCGGGGGCGGTCCACCCGTTCGCCCGCGCGAGCTCGCGGCCGACCAGGGACGGGCCCCCGGCCGACGGCCCCTCGTCGTGGCGGCCGTCGGGGAAGCCGGCGAGCACCCGCTCGGCCTCGCGCCAGGTGCAGATCCGTGGGCCACGGGTCGAGCTGACCTCGACGCCGGAGCGCAGGTCGTCGACGAGCTGGGTGGCGGACTCGGGGGTCATGTTGTCCATGAACTCCCAGTTGACCGTCATCACCGGGGCGAAGTCGCAGGCGGCGTTGCACTCGATGTGCTCGAGGGTGACCTTGCCGTCCTCGGTGGTCTCGTCGTTCCCGACGTCGAGGTGCTCCTTGAGCCGCTCGAAGATCGCGTCGCCGCCCATCACCGCGCAGAGCGTGTTGGTGCAGACGCCGACGTGGTAGTCGCCGACCGGCTTGCGCTTGTACATCGTGTAGAACGTCGCCACCCCGCTGACCTCGGCCGCGGTGATGTCGAGGATCTCGGCGCAGGCCTCGATCCCGGCCGGGGTGATCCGACCTTCGGCCGACTGCACCAGGTGCAGCATCGGCAGCAGACCCGAGCGGGCCTGGGGGTAGCGCGCGGCGATCTCGCGGAGCTCGGCGTACGTCGTCTCGCTGAGCCCGGTGGAGCCGTCGTGGTCCGTCAGGGCGCTCATCGGTCGACCCCTCCCATCACGGGGTCGATGGACGCGATCGCGACGATGACGTCGGCGACCATGCCGCCCTCGCTCATCACGCTCGTGGCCTGGAGGTTGGAGAAGGACGGGTCGCGGAAGTGCGCCCGGAAGGGGCGGGTGCCCCCGTCGGAGACGACGTGCGCCCCCAGCTCGCCGCGCGGCGACTCGACCGGGACGTAGGCCTGGCCGGCCGGGACCCGGAAGCCCTCGGTGACGAGCTTGAAGTGGTGGATCAGCCCCTCCATCGACTCGCCCATGATGTGGCGGATGTGGTCGAGGCTGTTGCCCATGCCGTCGGTGCCGATCGCGAGCTGGCTGGGCCAGGCGATCTTCTTGTCGGCGACCATCACCGGCGCGCCCTCGAGGCCGGCGAGGCGCTTGGTGGCCTGCTCGACGATCTTCAGCGACTCCCACATCTCGGCGAGCCGGATCCGGAAGCGGCCGTAGGAGTCGCAGGTGTCCCAGGTCTGGACCTCGAAGTCGTAGTCCTCGTAGCCCGAGTACGGCTGGGTCTTGCGCAGGTCCCACGGGTAGCCGGTGGCGCGCAGCGGCGGACCGGAGAGCCCGAGCGCCAGGCAGCCCTCGAGGTCGAGGTGGCCGACGTCGACGAGGCGGGCCTTGAAGATCGGGTTGGCGTTGCAGAGGTCGGCGTACTCCGGGAGCCGCTTCTTCATCAAGGCGACGAAGTCGCGGATCTCGTCCAGGGCGCCGGGCGGGAGGTCCTGGGCGACGCCACCGGGGCGGATGAACGCGTGGTTCATGCGCAGTCCGGTGATCAGCTCGAAGAGGTCGAGGACGAGCTCGCGCTCGCGGAAGCCGATCGTCATCACGGTCAGCGCACCGATCTCCATGCCGCCGGTGGCGATCGCCACCAGGTGCGAGGAGATCCGGTTGAGCTCCATGAGCAGGACCCGCATGACCTGGGCCTTCTCCGGGATGTCGTCCTCGATGTCGAGGAGACGCTCGGTGCCGAGCACGTAGGACATCTCGTTGTAGAACGGGCTGAGGTAGTCCATCCGGGTGCAGAAGGTGACGCCCTGCACCCAGGAGCGGAACTCCATGTTCTTCTCGATGCCGGTGTGCAGGTAGCCGATGCCGCAGCGGGCCTCGGTGACCGTCTCGCCCTCGAGCTCCAGGATCAGCCGGAGCACGCCGTGGGTGGAGGGGTGCTGCGGGCCCATGTTGACCACGACCCGCTCCTCGGCGGCCTCACCGAGGCCCTGGGAGATGGAGTCCCAGTCCTGGCCGGTGACCGTGAAGACACGACCCTCGGAGGTCTCGGAGGTGCCGGCGTACATGTCGGGGTTCTCGGTGGGCATGCCCTCGCCAGAAGTGTTCGTTGCCATCAGTTGTAGGACCTCCGCTGGTCGGGCGGCGGGATCGTGCCGCCCTTGTACTCCACGGGGATGCCGCCCAAGGGGTAGTCCTTGCGCTGCGGGTGGCCCGGCCAGTCGTCGGGCATCAGGATCCGGGTGAGGGCCGGGTG
Source organism: Nocardioides sp. (assembly GCF_041600255.1). Lineage (GTDB taxonomy): Bacteria > Actinomycetota > Actinomycetes > Propionibacteriales > Nocardioidaceae > Nocardioides. The sequence goes on from NZ_JBFIKK010000005.1 coordinate 11,332, forward strand.
ACCGTCGAAGACGATGCCGAACATGTCGTACGTCTCCCGCTCGTGCCAGTCGTTCGTGGGGTAGGTCGCCACGATCGACGGGATGTGCGGGTCGGCGTCCGGGGCGGTGACCTCGAGCCGGATCCGACGGTTGTGGGTCATCGAGAGCAGGTGGTAGACCGCGTGCAGCTCGCGGCCGGTGTCCTCGGGGTAGTGCACGCCGCTCACACCCGCGCAGAACTCGAAGCGCAGCGCCGCGTCGTCGCGCAGGGCGCGGGCCACCACGGGCAGGTGATCGCGGGCGACGTGGAAGGTGATCTCACCGCGGTGGACGACCACCCGCTGGACGGCCTCGCTCACGCCGTCGGCGGCGAGCCGGGACTCGAGGGCGTCGGCCACCTCGTCGAACCAGCCGCCGTAGGGGCGCTCGCTGGGACCGGGCCAGGCCACGGCCTTGACCAGGCCGCCGTAGCCGGAGGTGTCGCCGGTGCCGCTGACGCCGAACATGCCGCGGCGTACGCCGACCTGGCCGACCTCGCCGGTCGGGGCGGGCACGTTCTCCGGGAAGTGGGCCGCCGACTCGTCGGGGCCCTGCTCGGTGGTCTCGGTCTTGTTCTCGTCGCTCATCGCAGCATCCCGCGCATCTCGGAGGTGGGCAGCGCCCGGAGCGCGGCGGTCTCGCGCTCCATGATCTGCTCGCGACGGTTCGCGCCGAGCTTGCCCTGCTGGACCTGGTCGTGCAGCTTGAGGATCGCGTCGATCAGCATCTCCGGCCGCGGCGGACAGCCGGGCAGGTACATGTCGACGGGCACGATGTGGTCGACGCCCTGGACGATCGCGTAGTTGTTGAACATGCCGCCGCTGCTGGCGCAGACGCCCATCGCGAGCACCCACTTGGGCTCGGCCATCTGGTCGTAGATCTGGCGCAGGACGGGCGCCATCTTCTGACTGACCCGCCCGGCGACGATCATCAGGTCGGCCTGGCGGGGGCTGGCCCGGAAGACCTCCATGCCGAAGCGGGCGAGGTCGTACTTGGGCCCGCCCGAGGTCATCATCTCGATGGCGCAGCAGGCCAGGCCGAAGGTGGCCGGCCAGAAGGACGCCTTGCGCATGTAGCCCGCCACGCCCTCGACGGTCGTGAGCAGAACGCCACTGGGGAGCTTCTCCTCGATACCCATCAGCTGATCCCTGTCCTGGTGTGCTGGTCGTTGCCGGAGTCGACGGTCAGTCCCACTCGAGACCTCCGCGGCGCCAGACGTAGGTGTAGGCCACGAAGACGGTGGCGATGAAGACGACCATCTCGGCGAGACCGAACCAGCCCAGGGCGTCGAAGCGGACCGCCCACGGGTAGAGGAAGACGATCTCGATGTCGAAGACGATGAAGAGCATCGCGGTGATGTAGTACTTCACCGGGAAACGGCCGCCGCCGACGGGCTGCGGAGTGGGCTCGATGCCGCACTCGTAGGAGTCGAGGCGGGCACGGTTGTAGCGCTTGGGGCCGACCACGGCGCTCATCACGATCGAGCCGATGGCGAAAGCCGCCGCGAGGAGAGCCAGTACGAGCACTGGCGTGTAGAGCTCCATGGGCCAGACTTCCTTCCGTCCGCGGGGGCCACCCGCCGGGGGCTTGTGACTTTGTGAACTGAATCACTAAGTGGCGCGGGACACAGTCTGCCACTCCCGTTCACTGCCCGCACCCCGGGGTCGCCCCGACCGGAAACGGCTCCCACCTGCGCATTTACTGCACATCGGCGTTGTCAAAATCTCCCGCGGCAGCTCCGCCGGACGCCGCGGACTACGCGGTGGCGCGGTGCAGCGCGACGATGCCGCCGGAGAGGTTGCGCCACTCGGGACGCTGCCAACCGGCCTCGGCGACCAGGGCCGCCAACCCGTCCTGGTCGGGCCAGGCCCGGATCGACTCGGCGAGGTACACGTAGGCGTCCGGCGAGGAGGAGACCCCGCGCGCGATCGCCGGCAGCGCCTTCATCAGGTACTCCAGGTACAGCGTGCGGAACGGCGACCAGGTCGGGTGGCTGAACTCGCACACCACCAGGCGCCCACCGGGCCTGGTCACCCGGAGCATCTCGCGCAGGCCGGCCAGCGGGTCCACGATGTTGCGCAGCCCGAACGAGATCGTCACCGCGTCGAAGGTGTCGTCGGCGAACGGGAGCTGCGTGCCGTCACCGGCGGTGAACGGCAGGTGCGGACGCGCCTTCTTGCCGACGCGGAGCATGCCCAGCGAGAAGTCGCACGGTACGACCCGGGCGCCCCGGTCGGCGAACGGCTGGCTCGAGGTCCCCGTGCCGGCGGCGAGGTCGAGCACGACCTCCCCGGGCTGCGGGTCGACGGCCGCGATGACGTCGTGGCGCCAGCGTCGGTCCTGGCCCAGCGAGAGCACGTCGTTGGTCACGTCGTAGCGACGCGCAACCGCGTCGAACATCCGGCGTACGTCGGTCGGTTGCTTGTCCAGCTCTGCTCGGGCCACGCGCAGAGACTACGCAACCGCCTCGGCCGGTCACGCTTCGGTCACAACCTGCGCCGAGAGCAACCAACGCCGCCCGGATCACGTCTTCCCCCCGACACTGGAACGACGTCGAACGAAGGAATGTCGATGCGAGCACTGCGCACACTGCTGGTGGCCGTCCTGGCCGTGGCCCTCCTGACCGGAGGCGCCTACGGGGCTGGATGGGTCCTGCGGGAGCCGACCGGAGGCGCGGCACGGGGCGCTGATGCCGACCGCGGGAAGGTGCCCCCGCCCAGGTCGGGGGCGTCCGACTCGCCGACACCGTCGCCGACCGACTCCCCCGACCCCACCGAGAAGCCGAGGCCGAGCATCCGGCTCGACGCGGACAGCTCGGGAACGCCGGTGCGCGCGCTGCAGGCTCGCCTGCACCAGATCGGCTGGCTGCCGGAGACCACCACCGGCCGCTACGACCCGGCCACCGAGGCCGCCGTCCGCGGCTTCCAGGCCAAGCGCGGGCTGCCGACCACGGGTCGGGTCGACCAGCGAACGTGGCGACGCCTGGTCGCGATGACCGAGCAGCCCACCCGGGCTCAGCTGCTGAACATCTTCCGGCCCGGCCCTGCCCTGCTGGCGCCCGGCGCCTCCGGCGAGGCGGTCCGCGACCTGCAGGCCCGGCTGGTCGCGATCCAGTGGCTCGTGGGCACGGTCACCGGCACCTACGACGCGGCGACCACCGCCGCCGTACGAGGTTTCCAGGCGAAGCGGGAGATCCCGGTGACCGGCGAGGTCGACCAGCGCACCCTGGACCGGCTGCACGCGATGACCTCGACGCCGTCGCACGCGGCCAAGCACAACCTGGGCAACGCCCCCGGCAGCCTCGACGAGCGGTGCCGGACCGGGCGGGTGCTCTGCATCGACAAGACCAGCCGCACCCTGCGCTGGGTGGTCGACGGCGACGTGCTCAGCACCGTCGACGTCCGCTTCGGCGGCGCCTCGACGCCGACCCGCGAGGGCCGCTTCCGGGTCGAGTGGAAGAACGCCGACCACGTCTCGAAGCTCTACGGCTCGGCCATGCCCTACGCGATGTTCTTCTCGCGCGGTCAGGCCGTGCACTACTCCTCGGACTTCGCGGCGGTCGGTTACAACGGCGCGTCGCACGGGTGCGTCAACGTCCGGGACCGGTCGGCACTCGCCGCGGTGTACGACCAGGTACGGGTCGGCGACACCGTGATCGTCTACTGGTCCTGACCGGGCCCGACCTCGGCGGAACCGGCGGCGGCGTACGCTGACTCCTCGTGACGAGCAGTGCGACGCCCGACGCCCCGACGCCGGTACCCGCAGACGGACTCGTCGTACGCACCACCCGGCTCGACCTGCCCAGCGCGGACGCCCTGGTGGAGCTCCTGCCCAGCGACCATCCCGTCACCTGGCTCCGCCGCGACGAGGGCCTGATCGGCTGGGGCGTGGCCGCTGTCGTGCGAACCCAGGGTCCGACCCGCTTCGCGGACGCCGTGAAGTGGTGGAGCGAGACCACGAGCCGGGCCGACGTGGTCGACGAGATCGTCGAGCCGGGGACGGGTCTGGTCTGCTTCGGCTCCTTCGCGTTCGCCGACGAGCCCGGTGACTCGGTGCTCGTCGTACCGAAGGTCGTCGTGGGTCGCCGCGGTGACACCGCCTGGCTGACCACGGTCGAGGAGGCGGGCGCGGACGAGCAGCGGTTCGTCGGTCCGGTGCTGCGCGCGGAGGCGCCGGCGGCTCCGGCCGAGGTGAGCTTCGCCGACGGCGCCCTGGACAGCGAACGCTGGATGGGGGTCGTCGCCGACGCCGTCGAGCGGATCGGTGCGGGCGACCTGGAGAAGGTCGTGCTGGCCCGCGACCTGATCGCCACCACGACCACCCCGATCGACGTGCGCTGGCCGCTGCGCCGGCTGACCGAGACCTACCCGATGTGTTGGACCTTCCACGTCGACGGCATGTTCGGTGCGACCCCGGAGATGCTGGTGCGCCGCGAGCGGGGGCTGGTGACCTCGCGGGTTCTCGCCGGGACGATCCGTCGTACCGGTGACGACGAGCGCGACCTGGCGCTGGCAGCGACGCTGGCCCGGTCGTCGAAGGACCTGGAGGAGCATGAGTACGCCGTCCGCTCGGTCGCCGATGCGCTGGACCCGCACTGCTCGTCGATGAACGTGCCGGAGGCGCCGTTCGTGCTGCACCTGCCGAACGTGATGCACCTGGCCACCGATGTGGCCGGGGTGGTGCACGACGCCGAGACGGTGTCGTCGCTGCAGCTGGCGGAGGCGCTGCACCCGTCGGCCGCGGTGGGCGGTACGCCGACGACGGTGGCAACGGCGCTGATCTCGCAGATCGAGCAGATGGACCGGGGGCGCTATGCGGGGCCGGTCGGCTGGATGGACTCCTCGGGCGACGGCGAGTGGGGGATCGCCCTGCGGTCGGCGGCGATCGAGGGCTCCACGGTGCGGTTGTTCGCGGGGTGCGGGGTCGTGGCGGACTCGGACCCCGAGTCGGAGCTGGCCGAGTCGCAGGCGAAGTTCGTGCCGGTGCGGGACGCGCTGGGCGGCTGAGCCTGCAGGTTCATCAAGGGATGCAGATCAACCCGCGCTTCCCGTGGCGCACAGAGCACGGGAAGTGATGGTTCGGCTGCATACCGTGATGAACCTGCACCCGATCAGCCCAGATCAGCCCCGTCACCCACCCGCACGTACGCCTGACCGGCCTGCGGCAGAAACGCGTTCATGTGCCCGTCCACGATCGTGAGCCCGGCCTCGGAGTAGACCCGGTCGTGGATCGCCAGATTGCGCGGCGCCCCCACCTGCCGCGCGAAGTCGATGGCCTCCGCGGCCCGCATCCACGGCGCCGAGACCGGGACGCAGAGCACGTCGACCTCCTCGCCGGGGGCGGTGAGTGCATCCCCGGGGTGGTACACCTTCTCCGACCCCGCGCTCAGCACGTAGCCGGAGTTGAAGAAACGCGGGAACTCGGGGTGGATCACCGCGTGCAACTCCCCCACCGCCCGGGTCGGAATGCCCGGGTCGAACGTCTCCCCCGGCGACACCACGCTCACCCGCTCGAGGAGGTCCGGCGCCTCCTCGCGGATCCGGGCCGCGACGGCATCGATCGTGAAGATCCGGGCATCGGTCGCGCGCAGGTGATCGGGCAGGTAGTGGTCGGGGTGCTCATGGGTGATCAGCACCGAATGCGCGCCGTCGACCGCCTCGACCTCGGTGAAGACCCCCGGATCGATGACGACCACGCGCCCCTCATGCTCGACCCGGACACACGCATGACCGAACTTCGTGATCCGCATGCCGACCACAGTAATCCGGGCTGACCGCCGGGCGCCCGTCGCTGTGGCGCGGTGCTGTTGACGCTGAGTGCCCCCTCGGCGGGGCACTCAGCGTCCAGAACACCGCGTTACAGCCGCAGGGTCCGGTGCCTACGATGCCCGGATGATCCTGCCCGCCGACGTCGTCATCCGCCCGGCCACCCCGGACGACGCCGAGGCACTGACCCACCTGCACCTCGACTGCTGGGACGACGCGTACGCCGGCCTCGTCGACCGAGCCCTGCTCGGCGCGCGCCGGGCCGACGTACCAGCCCGGATCGAGAAGTGGCGGGCCAACCTGGCCGAGCGGGAGACGCTGCTCGCCGAGACCACCGACGGCCTGGTCGGGTTCGCCACCGCCGGCCCCGCCCGGGACGAGGACGCACCGGCCGAGCTGGAGGTCTGGGCGCTCTACGTCCGGGCCGCCCACTGGGGCACGGGCGTCGGCCACGCGCTGCTGCAGGCCGCCATCGGCGAGCACCCGGCGTACCTCTGCGTGCTCGAGGGCAACGACCGCGCGATCCGGTTCTACGAGCGCCAGGGCTTCCGCCCGGACGGCCAGGTCAGCGACGCCGACGAGGGCCGCCACGTGCGGATGGTCCGGCGATGACGCCTCCCCCAGCACGACGCTTCGACCTCGGCGACCCGACGTTCGACGTGACCTCACCCGAGGTGCACGCCGCCCGCGACGAGGACTGGTACGTCGAGACCAACTGGGGCTGGGCAGTCCTGCGGTACGCCGAAGCGGGCGCGCTGCTCCGCGACCGACGCTTCCGTCAGGGGAACGCCCGCTGGCCGGAGCAGAACGGCATTCACTCCGGCCTCTTCTCCGACTGGTGGCAGGAGACCCTGCTCAGCCTCGAGGGCGAGGACCACGCCCGACTGCGCCGCCTGCTGATGCCGGCGTTCCGCAACCGGACCATCGCGGCGATGCGGCCGCGCTTCCAGGCGTTGGCCGACGAGCTGATCGACGGGTTCGCCGGCCGCGGCGAGGTGGAGTTCATCAGCGAGTTCGCCGAGCCGTACGCCGCCCGGATCATCTGCGTCCTGCTCGGCCTGCCCGAGGAGGACTGGCCGCAGGTGGCTCGGTGGGCCGACGACCTGGGGGCGTCGTTCTCGATCGACGTGGGCCACCAGGTCCCCCGGATCGAGGCAGCGCTCGAGGGACTGCACGGCCACCTGGACCGGGTGATCGACGACCGCCGGGCGCGCCCTCGCGACGACCTGGTCAGCACGCTCGTCCAGGCCCAGGAGGCCGACGGGCTGAGCCGCCACGAGCTCGGGGTGGCGCTGGTCTTCCTCGCCTTCGCCGGGATGGAGACCACGCGCAACCAGCTCGGGCTGGCTCTCCAGACCCTGCTGCGCCACCCCGACCAGTGGCGCCTGCTCGCCGAGCGGCCCGACCTCGGGGGCAACGCCGTCGAGGAGGTGATGCGGGTGAATCCGACCGTCACCTGGGTGACCCGCGAGGCGCTCGAGGACGTGGAGTTCCAGGGGCTGCAGATCCCCCGCGGTGGGATCGTGCAGATGCTCTCGCATGCTGCGGGCACCGACCCGGCCGCGATGCCGGACCCGGCGTTCGACATCAGCGAGCAGCGGCCGCCCCACCTCGGCTTCGGAGCCGGCGTGCACCACTGTCTGGGGCACTTCGTCGCGCGTACGGACATGGCGGTGGCGCTACCGCTGCTCGCCCGCCGGATGCCCGATGCGCAGCCGGACGGCCCGGGCGACTGGCTGCCTGTCTCGGGCAACACCGGTGCGGTTCGATTCCCGATCCGGTTCACGCCCACCCTGCCGGTGTGACGCGGGGTTGTTGCCGCTGAGGGCCCCTGAGGCGCCTTGTTCAGCGTCAATAACCCCGCGTTACAGGGGAAGGGGCGCCAGCGCCCGGATCCGGGCGTCCAGCTCGCGGCGGTTGTCGCGTCGTACGACGGCCTCGACGACCTCGATGCCTCCGTTCGGGCTGGCCAGGGCGTGCTCCAGCTCGCCGAGCGAGTCGACCTTCCAGTGCGGGGTCCGGGTGGCGGCGCAGAGGCTGGCCAGGTCCACCCCGTGCGGGGTGCCGAAGAGCGCCTCGAACCGGTCCGCGTGCTCGGGCGCCCCCTGCTCGAGCATCGTGAAGATCGAGCCACCGTCGTCGTTGACCACCACGATCGTCAGGTCCGGCCGGGCCTCGGCCGGCCCGAGCAGCAGCCCGTTCGCGTCGTGCAGGAACGTCACGTCCCCCATCAGCGCCAGGTTCCGGCTGCCGTGCGTGCGCCCCAGGGCGGCCCCGATCGCGGTCGAGACCACGCCGTCGATACCGGCCAGCCCGCGGTTGGCGATCACCTTGCGCCGATCCCCCACCTCGTAGTGCGCCACCATCAGGTCCAGGTCCCGGATCGGGCTCGAGGCGCCCACCACGAGCAGCCCGCTGGGTGGTACGGCGCGACTCACCGCACCCGCGACCTCGTGCGGGGTCAGCTCGGGCTCCGAGGCCAGCAGCCGGTCCAGCTGGCGGGCCACCGAGGCGTCCGCCTCGCGCCACTCGGCCAGCCAGGCGGGATCGTCCGTACCCTCCACCGCCCACGCGTCGGCCCGGGCCTCCACCCGGAACGGCCGCTCCGCCCAGGCGCCCGCGGCCGGGATCTCCAGCACCTCGACGTCGGCGCGACCGAGCAACCGGGCGACGGGACGGCTCAGCGTGGGATGCCCCGCCACGACCACCCGCTCGATCCGCCGGCCGAGCTCGCCGTCGAGCAGCAGGCGGTAGCAGCGCAGCGCATGGTCCCCCGTCCGGGAGCCACTGGTCGGCTCGGCCAGCAGCGGCCAGCCCGCCTGCTCGGCCAACACCCGGGCGGGCGGTCCCGCGTCGTCCCCGGCCACCACCACCGTGCGCGGGCCGAACCGCAGCAGCGTCGGCTCCGGACGAGCCGCCCGCGCCGACCGCTCGGCGCGCACCACGCCCGGCGACCAGGTGTCGTCGGGCAGCAGCGGCTCGTCGAGCTGGACGTTCAGGTGCAGCGGGCCGGCGGCACCCCCGAGGGCGTCCAGCAGCCCGGCGACCTCCGCGGTCTCGGCGGCATCGGCGAGGTTCGTGGTGGCGACCAGCGGACCGAAGAGGCCCAGGTGGTCGGTGGTCTGGTTGGCGCTGGTGCCCCGCAGCCGGGCCGGCCGGTCGGCGCTGACCACCACCAGCGGCACCGCGGCATGCGCGGCCTCCAGCACGGCCGGGTGCAGGTTGGCCACCGCCGTCCCGGAGGTGCAGATCACCGCCGTGCGAGCGCCGCCCCGGGTCAGGCCCAGCGCGAGGAAACCGGCGGAGCGCTCGTCGATCCGCGTGTGCAGCCGGAGCAGCCCCGCCTCAGCAGCGTCGTACGCCGCGAAGGAGAGCGGGGCGTTGCGGGAGCCGGGCGCGATCACCACGTCGGTGAGGCCCGCCTCGATCAGCGCGGAGACCACGGCGCGGGCCAGCTGGGTGGCAGGGTTGGTCACGATCGTCGATCCTGTCGCATGGTCGCCCGGAGCGCGCGCACCTCGGCCAGCCGGGCCGTCCAGTGCGCGACCCGATCAGGGTGCGCGGACAGCCCGGCCAGGGCCGCCTCGTCCACGACGGGGGCCCCGACCGGCAGGGCGCCGTCGACCGGCAGCAACGGCGAGACGGCCGGGTCACCCTCGAGCAGCTGCACGGTCGCGAGCCCGCACGCATGCGGCAGCTCCGGCAACGCGGCCGCGAGCGCCAGCCCGGCGGCGATCCCGACCGAGGTCTCCAACGCGGAGGAGACCACGACCGGCAGGCCGATCTCCTCGGCGATCCGCAGGCAGGCACGGACGCCGCCGAGCGGCTGCACCTTCAGCACCGCGATGTCGGCCGCCGCCAGGTCGCGCACCCGGTAGGGGTCGGCGGCACGCCGGATCGACTCGTCCGCCGCGATCGGTACGTCGACCCGGCGTCGTACGGCGGCGAGTTCCTCGACGCTGGCGCAGGGTTGCTCGACGTACTCCAACCCTGCGGCGGCTCGGTCGAGCACCCCGATCGAGGCGACCGCGGTCTCGACGTCCCAGCCACCGTTGGCGTCGACCCGGATCCGACCCGTCGGCCCGATCGCGTCACGCACCGCCTCCAGACGCGCCTGGTCCTCGGCGAGGCTCTGGCCGGGCTCGGCCACCTTGACCTTGGCGGTCCGGCACCCGCCGTCGACCACGATCGCCGCGGCCCGCTCGGGACCGACGGCGGGCACGGTCACGTTGACCGGGATCGAGGCCCGCAGCGGTGCCGGCCAGTCGCCGGCGGCGGCCTCCTCGGCGCACCGCAACCAGGGCTCGGCGGTGGCGGCGTCGTACTCGAGGAAGGGGCTCCACTCCCCCCACCCGGCGTCGCCGCGGAGCAGCACGCCCTCACGCACGGTGATCCCGCGGAAGCGGGTGCGCATCGGGATCGAGAAGACGCTGGGGCTCATGCCAGGGACCGCAGCCGCAGCCGGTCGGGCTTGCCGTTGTCGAGCAGGGGCATCTCCGCCAGCGCGACGACGGAGCGGGGCGCCCAGGTCCGGGGGTGCACCTGGCCGACCCAGTCGCGCGCCTGCTCGAGCGTCAGGTCACCGACCACGAAGGCCACCACCCGCATCCCCCACTCGTCATCGGGGATGCCCAGCACCTCGGCGGCGGTCACGTCCGGGTGCTGGCGCAGGCGGGCGGCCACCGCGGGGGTGGGCACGTTGACGCCGCCGCTGACCACGACGTCGTCGAGCCGACCCAGCACCACCAGCCGGCCGTCCTCGTCGAACCGGCCGGCATCCGCGGTGTGGAACCACCCGTCGACAAGCACCTGCTCGGTCAGCACCGGGTCGTCGGCATACCCGTCGAAGAGCGTGGGACCGGCGATCCGGATCCGGCCGTCGGGGCCGAGAGCCAGGCCGACCCCGTCCAGCGGCAGCCCGTCGTACACGCAGCCACCGGCGGTCTCCGCCGACCCGTACGTCGCGACGATCCGGACCCCCGCCTTGGCCGCCCGCACACGCAGAGACGGGTCGATCGGGCCACCCCCGAGCAGGACGGTGTGGAAGGTGCACAGCGCCTCCTCGCCCTCGGCCGTGTCGAGCAGCCGGTGGAGCTGGGTGGGCACCAGGGAGACGAACCGGTCCCCCTCCCCCAGGGCGTCGGCCGCCTCGGCGAACGACGCATGCTCCTCGAGCAGGGTGGGCGCGTGCCCGGCGACCAGGGACCGACAGATCACCTGCACCCCCGCGACGTACGACGCCGGCAGCGCGAGCAGCCACGGGCCGGACGCCCCGAGCCGACGGCGACTGGTCATCACCGAGGCCAGCACCGCCCGCCGGGAGAGCTGGACCTGCTTGGGTCGGCCGGTCGAGCCGGAGGTCTCCACGACCAGCGGGGCCGGCTCCTCGGGGGCGTCGAGCCAGTCCGCGAGAGCCGCCACGACGTCGCGGGTGGGGCCGCTCACCGGGCGGAGGAAATCCATGTCAGGCATCCTCGCACCGGCTGAGCAGGGATCGCACACGGTGGTCCGGCTCGCCCAGCAGGGCATCGCCCGGCTGGGTGCCGGCGGCGAGCAGCGCCGTACCAACACTGTGGTCGCCTGGCAGCACCTGAGCGGGCTGTACGCCGCAGCCGTGGGTGGCTCGGCGAGCCCGGCGCCGGGCGCACCTGCTTGAATTCCTGCTTGTGGCATCCCCCGCTGAGTGGTTCGCAGGCTCCCGCCCCCGCACGCTCCCGGCTGCGCTCGCCCCGGTGCTCGCCGGCACCGGCGTCGCGGCGTACGTCGACGCGGCGGTGTGGTGGAAGGCCCTGCTCGCCCTGGTGGTGAGCCTGGCGCTGCAGGTCGGCGTCAACTACGCGAACGACTACTCCGACGGCATCCGCGGCACCGACGACGACCGGGTCGGTCCGATGCGGCTGGTCGGGTCGGGCGCGGCGCCCGCCGGCGCGGTGAAGCGGGCGGCGTTCCTCGCCTTCGGCGTCGCCGCGGTGGCCGGTCTGGTGCTGGCCGCGACCACGGCTTGGTGGCTGGTCGCGGTTGGCCTGGTGAGCGTGGTCGCCGCCTGGTACTACACCGGCGGCTCGAAGCCGTACGGGTACCTCGGCCTCGGCGAGCTGATGGTCTTCGTCTTCTTCGGCCTGGTCGCCGTGCTCGGCACCACCTACGTGCAGACCGAGACCTGGGAGGTGGCTGCGCTGTTCGCGGCCGTCGGGGTGGGGGCGCTGGCGTGCGCGATCCTGGTGGTGAACAACCTGCGGGACATCCCGACCGACACCGTGGCCGGCAAGCGCACGCTCGCGGTCAAGCTCGGCGACGCGGGAACGCGGCGGTTCTACCTGGCGCTGGTGCTGGTGGCGGGTGCGGCGGTGTTCGGCGTGGCCGCGGTGACGACCTGGTGGGCGCTGGTGGGGCTCGGCTTCCTGGTGGTGGCCGTGCCGGCGCTGCGCACCGTGCTCGGCGGGGCGACCGGCCCGGGCCTGGTGCCGGTGCTGCAGCAGACCGGGCTGGCCGAGCTGGCGTGGGCGACGTTGGTGGCGGTCGCGCTGGTCGTCGGCGGCTGAGTAAGCCTGCGCGGGCGGACGCTCGAGGGGCCCGCTGGCCGAGGTGCGTTGCGGGCGGTGGCGTACCGTCGAAGCATGTTCTGGTTGATTCTGATCGTGGCCGCGCTCGTGCTGGCCTACCGCTTCCGCGTTCCGCTGCTCGCCAAGATCCTGGGGCAGCCGGAGAGCCGGATCGAGCGTCAGCTCAAGCGCAAGCAGGACTGACCTCACGCGGCTCAGGCGTCGCAGGTTCATCAGGGTATGCAGCCGAAACAGCACTTCCCTTGCTCTGCACACCATGGGAAGCGCGGGTTCGTCTGCATCCCATGGTGAACCCGCAGAAAACGACCCCTACTCGTCGACGTCCTCGCGCGAACGCCGCTCCTCGAACGCAGCCGAGGCCCGGGCGGCACGCTCCTCGACCCGGCGCGCGAACGCCGTACGCGGACCGTTCAGCAGGTAGTACGACGCCACCCCGCTGATCAGGAACGCGACGACGACGACCCACAGGACCGGTACGGCGTCGGCGATGAGCGCCCAGACACCGAACACCATCCCCAGCGAGGCGATGAACAACAGGATCCGCAGAGCGGTGTAGACGACGAACTCCTTCACGGGTTCAGAGTAGGCCGTGACCAGTGGCCACCTACTCTGGAGGGGTGCTGAAGTTCCTCGTCGTCGTGATCCTCTTCGCGGTCATCGTCTACCTCACGGTCAAGGCGATCGAACGGCGCGGTGTCGCGCCGCAGCCGAAGCGGCCCCCGGCTCGTCCGGTCGCCCCCGACGACGACCCGGAGTTCCTGCGCGACCTCGAGCGCAAGCGCAAGCACCCCGAGGACCCCGAGCCCTCCTGACCCGGCCGGGCCGGCCAGGCCGGCTCCTCACGCGTGTGACCACTCCCGCTCACGCTACGGCGGCCCGCCCGCCTCGCGACACCCTCAGACCGACGGAGTCGCCGGCTCCTGCCACACCTCGACCACCGGTGCGGCGTACGAGTGCTGGCTGGTGGAGGAGAAGTAGTTGATCCCGATGAAGTTGAACCACAGAGTGGCCACGCCGACCAGGGCCAGGATCGCCGCGTTGCGACCCTTCCACCCGGCCGTCGAGCGCGCGTGCAGGTACGCCGCGTAGATGACCCAGGTGATGAACGCCCAGACCTCCTTGGGGTCCCAGTTCCAGTAGCTGCTCCAGGCCTGGTGGGCCCAGATCGGCCCGGTGATCAGCACCGCGAACGTCCACACCGGGAACGCGAACGCGTGGATCCGGTAGGAGACCCGGTCCAGCACCCGCAGCTCCGGCACCCGGGCCAGCCAGCCGGTCTGCTGGTCCGGGCGGCGCTCCTTGAGCAGGTACACCGCCGAGGTGATCCCCCCCAGCGTGAAGGCGCCCGTGGCGAGCACCGCCGCGACCACGTGGATCACCAACCAGTACGACTCCAGCGCCTCGGCCAGCGGAGCGACCGGCTCGTAGAGCCAGATCACCGCGACCATCAGGAAGGAGAGCGCCAGGCCGACCACGATCGGCGACATCCAGGCGAGCGAGAAGCGGCGGTAGAGAACCAGGTAGAAGACCACCACGACGAAGGTCCCCGACAGCGTGAACTCGTACATGTTGCCCCAGGGCACCCGGTTCGGGTCGGCGGCCATGCCTCGGCCGACGAGGCCGACGGCGTGCACCCCGGCGCCCAGCGCCGTCAGCACCAGCCCGAGGCGGGCGAAGAGCGCCGTACGCCGCATCCGCGCGTCCGCGTCCGGCGCGGTCTCGTCGGCGGCCACCTCGGCGGAACGCTCGCCCACGGTCACCCCGCCACGGTCGGCAGCGCCGACTCCGACAGCCACCTCGGCGGGCACCTTGCGCAGCGAGCTCCACTCGACCAGGTGCGCCAGCAGCGCCAGGAAGTAGAGCAACCCCGTGGCGGCCACGGCCTGGTTGCTCAGGGTCTCCCATGCAGCGTCGGTCACGACTTCTCCTCCTCAGGCGCGCCGGGAAGGGCGCGTACGAACTCGGCCAGGACGCCGGCGACGTCCCCGCCGCCGGACCGGTCCAGCCCGGCCACCTCCACCAGTGTGACTCCCTGCTCCTCACGCGCGCGCACCCAGACGCGTCGCGGACGGATGAACAGCGAGCCCAGCAGCCCGATCAGGGCCAGGACGACACCGCCCAGCGCGATCTCCTTGCCGGGGGTCTGGCTGATCTGGATCTTGTTCCAGCGCTCCACCCCGTCGAAGCTGACCGAGCCGAGGTCGTCGGGCAGGTCCACCGACTCCCCGGGCTGGAGGTCGACCCGGAACATCGAGCCGTCCGGCTTCTCCACCAGCGTGGTCTCGTCCTTGTCCAGCGCGTAGACCGACTGCGGCTTACCGTCGTCCATGCCGAGGTCGCCGGCGTAGACGAGCATCGAGATGGCGGGGTTGAGCGCCTTGCCGAAGACCGAGAACGGTCCGGTCTCCTCGGTGAAGGCGTACGTCGGGTAGAACTCGCCCTCGAGCCCGATCTGGACCGGCGCGGCGTCCGGCGCCTTGACCACGCCGAACGAGCGGAAGGTCGAGTCGGTGGGCAGGAAGATCGTCGGCCCGCTGTAGGAGACGTTGCCCTCGGCGTCCCGGATCGTGATCACCGGCGCGTAGCCGTGCCCGATCAGGAAGACATCGGTGTCGCCGACCGTGAGCGGGTGGTTGACCCTGAGGTCGTAGCTCTGCTCCGGGGAGTCCGGCGTCTCGCGGTAGGTCAGGTGCGAGACGAACGCGCGCGCCATCCCCTTGCGCGGCCCGGAAGTCAGCCACTCGATGTCGAAGGAGTCGATGTCGAAGGAGAACGGCTCCATGTCGTCGGGCTGGAAGAGACTGCCGGGCACGAAGTCGTCGTACTGGGTCAGGTTGTTGGAGAACCCGTTGCCCACCACGAGGATCACGCCGCCCTTGTAGCCGAACAGGCCACCGAGCGCGAAGCCCACCAGCACCACCAGCACGGAGAGGTGGAAGACCAGGTTGCCGACCTCGCGCAGGTAGCCGCGCTCGGCGCTGACCGCCCCCGTTGTCGAGTCGAGCACCCGGTAGCGCCGCCGACGCAGCTCGGCCGCCCCGGCGGCGAGCACCTCGTCCGGTGAGTGCTCCCCGGTCGTGAAGCTCAGGTGGTCGGGCAGCCGGGTCAGGTTGCGCGGCGCGGCCGGCGGGGCCGCCCGCATCGCCTTCGCGTAGACGATGGTGCGGGGCACGATGCAGCCGACCAGGGACAGCATCAGCAGCAGGTAGATCGCCGAGAACCACGGCGAGTCGTAGACGTCGAAGAGGCCCAGGCGCTCGTAGATCGGCGTCAGCTGCGGGTGGGCGTCCTGCCAACGCGACGTCTTCAGCGAGTCGACACCGCTCTGCGGCACCACCGAGCCCGGGATCGCGGCCAGCGCCAGCAGGAGCAGCAGCACCAGTGCGGTCCGCATCGAGGTCAGCTGACGCCAGGTCCAGCGACCGAGCTCGCGCAGCGAGAGCTCGCCGGGTCCTCGGCCGCCGGCGGCGTCGCGCCGGGCGTCGCTCTCCGCCGAGTCGACGTGGCCCTGGGGGCGTTCGCTCACAACGCCACCTCGGTCTCGGTGATCAGGTTGATCTGGAGCCAGGTGACGGCCTGGTCCCACCAGCCGGTGACGAGCAGCAGCCCCACCAGCACCAGCATCAGGCCACCGGCGCGGGTCACCCAGGCCTGGTGGCGGCGTACGAAGCCGAAGGCGCCCAGCGCTCGCCGGTAGGCCAGCCCCGCGGCGATGAACGGCAGACCGAGACCCAGTGCGTAGACACCGGAGAGCAGCGCCCCCCGGCCGGCCGTGGCCTCGTTCAACGACAGCGAGGTGATCGCGGCCAGGGTGGGGCCCAGGCACGGGGTCCAGCCCAGGCCGAAGAGGAAGCCGAGCAGCGGTGCTGCGCCCAGACCGACCGCTGGCACGCGGTGCACGCGCCACTCCCGCTGGAGGAAGGGGAACAGCCCGGCGAAGGCCAACCCGAGCAGGATCGTCAGCATGCCCAGCACGAGGGTCAGGGTGTCGCGGTAGTCCACCAGGAAGGCGCCGACCGCACCCGAGAGCGTGCCCAGCGCCACGAAGACCGACGAGAACCCGAGCACGAACAGCACCGAGCCCAGCAGCATCCGTCCGCGGCGCTCACCGGCCGCCCCGCTGGCCAGGTCGGCGCCGGACAGCCCGGTCGCGTACGACAGGTAGCCCGGCAGCAGCGGGATCACGCACGGGGAGAAGAAGGAGACCAGTCCGGCCAGCAGCGCCACGGGGAGGGCGAGGACGAGCGAGCCGGAGGCGGCGGTCTGCTGGAACCAGTCACCCATCGCGGCGTTCTCCGCTCACTCCGGCGGCGACGTCGCGGACGACCTCCACGAGCGTGGTGGTCGAGGGCAGCTTGCCGATGATGCTCGCGGCCACCCGACCCTCCTCGTCGAGCACGACGAAGCTCGGGATCGCGTTCGGCGTCAGCGTGCCGCGGAAGGCGAGCAGCGCCTTGCCGTCCGGGGAGTAGAACGACGGGTAGGGAACGTCGAAGCGGCGCACGAAGCTCTTCGCCTGGTCGACCGACGGATCCCGGATGTCGATGCCCACCACGTGCGCCTCGCCGGCCAGCTCGTTCGCGGCCGCGACGACGTCCGGCGCCTCGGCCCGGCACGGCGTGCACCACGAGCCCCAGACCACCACCACGACCGGCTTGCCCCGCAGGTCGGCCAGGTCGAGCTGGTTGCCGTCGAGGTCCGGACCCGTCAGCTCCACGACCGCACCCCGATCGGCGGCAGCGACCTCGCTGACCGTGCCGTCCCCCGAGACGAACCCCTGGTCGCCGGTTCCGGACAACGACGTGCAGCCCGTCAGGAGCACCAGACAGGCAAGGACGGCACCGATGACCGGGCCGACGGGAAGACGGGGCGGGAGCTTCAGGGCCTGTGCTCCTCGGGAGCTCCGCCGGCCGAGAACGGCGCTGCCTTGTCCCGGGTGGGGATCAGGTCGCCGGCCGGCTCGGAGTAGGAGACGCGGGTGAGCGTCGTGCCCGCGAAGTGCAGCGAGGTCAGGGAGCACAGCGTGCACTGGCGCTTGCGCGGGTCGTGCAGGTAGGAGCGCTTCTCCACGAACAGGCGGGTCGTCCAGATCGGCAGCTGGTGCGAGACGATCACGGCCTCGTTGCCCTGGGCGGCCTCGCGGGCGTCGTGGACGGCCGCCATCATCCGGGCAGCGACCTCCTTGTACGGCTCACCCCAGGACGGCTTGAAGGGGTTCCACAGGTGCCGCCAGGCCGAAGGCTTGCGCAGCGCGCCGTCACCGACGCCGAACCGCTTGCCCTCGAACACGTTGGTGGACTCGATCACCCGCTCGTCGGTGACGATCTCCAGTCCACGCGCCTCGGCGAGCGGCCGGGCGGTCTCCTGGGCCCGCTCCAACGGGGAGACCCGCAGGTGGGTGATGTCGCGGTCCTTGAGCGCGCTGGCGACCTGGTCGGCCATCTTCCGGCCCAGTTCGGAGAGGTGGTACCCGTCGCGGCGGCCGTAGAGGACACCGTCGGGGTTGTGCACCTCCCCGTGGCGCAGCAGGTGGACGATCGTGTCGGGGGTCTGGCTCATCGGGCTCCCTCGGGGGCGTCGGCGGCCGCGCGGGCGGCCTCGGGCAGGGCGTCGAGCACGGTCTGGACGGCGCGGTCGTCGTGGGCCGACGAGAGGAACCACGCCTCGTACGCCGACGGCGGGAGGTAGACCCCCCGGGCCAGCATGGCGTGGAAGAAGGCAGCGTAGGCCGCCGCGTCGGTCTCGGAGGCCTCGGCGAAGTTCCGCACAGCCCCCCGCGCCGGGTCGCGGAAGAAGATCGAGAACATCGTGCCGGCCGTCTGCACGACGTGCGGGACCCCGGCCGCGTCCAGGGCCTCGTGGGCCGCCGCCTTGATCGTCTCGGCAGCGGACGAGATGTGGGTGTAGACGTCGTCGGTGGCCAGCCGCAGCGTGGTGAGCCCGGCGGTGGTGGCGATCGGGTTCCCCGACAGGGTGCCCGCCTGGTAGACCGGGCCCTCCGGCGAGAGCCGCGACATCACGTCGGCGCGACCACCGAAGGCCGCCGCGGGGAAGCCGCCGCCCATCACCTTGCCGAAGGTGACCAGATCGGGACGCCACCCCTCGACTGCCCCGTCGAGGCCCCACTGGCCCTGACGGGAGGCCCGGAAGCCGGTCATCACCTCGTCGCTGATGAAGAGCGCGCCGTGCCGGGTGCAGGTCTCGGCCAGGAAGGCGTTGAAGCCGGGCTCGGGCGGGACGACACCCATGTTGCCCGGAGCTGCCTCGGTGATCAGGCAGGCGATCCGGTCGCCGTGCTCGGCGAACGCGGCGGTGACGGCCGCCCGGTCGTTGTAGGGCAGCACCAGGGTGAGCGCGGTCGAGGACTCCGGCACCCCCGGGGTGCCCGGGGTGGCGAAGGTGGCCAGGCCGGAGCCGGCCGAGGCCAGCAGCGAGTCCACGTGGCCGTGGTAGCAGCCGGCGAACTTGATCACCACGTCGCGGCCGGTGAAGCCACGGGCCAGCCGGATCGCGGACATGGTGGCCTCGGTGCCCGAGGAGACGAAGCGGACCTTCTCGACGCTGGTGCGCGCGACGATCTCCTCGGCCAGCTCGACCTCGGGCTCGGTCGGGGTGCCGAACGACGTACCCCGGGCGACGGCGTCGCCGACCGCCGCCAGCACCTCGGGGTGGGCGTGGCCGAGCAGCATCGGGCCCCAGGAGCAGATCAGGTCCACGTACGACGTGCCGTCGACGTCGGTGAGCCAGGCGCCGTTGGCGGAGCGGATGAAGCGGGGGGTGCCACCGACGGCGTTGAAGGCCCGGACCGGCGAGTTCACGCCCCCGGGAGTGACGGCGCGGGCGCGCTCGAAGAGCGCCGCGGAGGCAGCCGTGGTGGGGGTGGGATCGGGGGTCACCCCCTCATTGTCGCCGAGGCGGCCAAGTCGTGCGCGCTCAGGTTCGACCTCGTACGGCGTGCAGGTGGTGTGGACCACTTCCTCAGGAACTTCCCCACCAGGACGAGTTTTCCTCAAGGTCGGCCGGGGAACGACCGAAGAAGGCCGTGGAGTGTGAGCTGTCGAACACAATTGGCAGCGTGCCGTAACTGACTGTGACAGCATTCGTTGTCAAGGTCTCGGGTGCTTTGAGGGAGCAGCCGTGATCCACCTGACTAGGGAGACTTGATGTCCAACGCTCGATTCGGCCGTATGCAGAAGGCGACAGCGATCATTCCGCTGGCGCTGCTCTCGGCCGCGTGGACGGCAAGCCTGACCGGGGTCGGTCTGTCGACCGCCTCGGCCACCGAGACCTACACCCCCGGCCTGCCCGACGGCACCAGCATCCCGGCGACGGCGATCGAGGCTCCCGCGAGCGTCTCGCTGCCCGGCGCGGTCGCCCCCGGCGTGCAGGGCAACGCCCGACAGGCGGTCGCCACCGCTTCCACCGCCGGCATTCCGGCCGCAGCGCTCGCGGCCTACCAGCGCGCGGAGACCGTCATCAACGCCGCGGACCCCTCCTGCAAGCTCAGCTGGCAGCTGATCGCCGCCATCGGCCGCGTCGAGTCCGACCACGGTCGGATCAACGGCAACATCCTCGACGACCAGGGCGTCGCCCAGCCCGGCATCTACGGCATCGCGCTGAACGGCAAGAACAACACCGCGCGGATCACCGACACCGACGCCGGCCAGTACGACTCCGACACGGTCTTCGACCGCGCGGTCGGCCCGATGCAGTTCATCCCCTCGACCTGGTCGGTCGTCGGCGTGGACGCCGACGGTGACGCCCAGCGCAACCCGCAGGACATCGACGACGCGGCGCTCGCCTCGGCCGTCTACCTCTGCTCGGGCAACGACGACCTCTCCACCGTCGTCGGCCAGCGCGCCGCGGTCTACCGCTACAACCACAGCCAGTCGTACGTCGACCTCGTGCTGTCGTTCATGAACGCCTACATCTCCGGTGACTTCACCACCGTCCCGAACGGTGTCGCCCAGGCCGGTTACTTCGTGCCGCAGCCCTCCCCGATCACCAAGATCGAGAAGAGCACCAAGGGCAAGAAGGGCAAGGGCCAGGGCAAGGACGAGAAGTCGACTCCGGCGCCGCCCACGAACAACCCGAACCCGGGCCCGGACACCAACCCCGAGCCCCCGACCCCGCCGTCGAACCCGGACCCGAAGCTCCCCAAGACGCCGAAGCTGCCCAAGCTCCCGCCGCTGCCGACCCCGTCGACCCCGGTGGACGACGTCCTCACGCTCGCCCAGGCGATCGTGGAGTGCACCAAGGAGGGGTACGTCGACAACCCGCTCGACGACAACGACGCCTTCGACAAGTGCGTGCGCCGCTACACCAACTGACCTGACGAGGAAGGCCTGCCCGATCTGATCGGGCGGGCCTTCCTCATGTCCGGACCAGCCCGCTGACAAGGGGCAGGAACCACGCCGGCGGGGCCCGCGTCCCACCGCTGTGAGAGTCCTCCGCCTGGCAGCCGCCGCCCTCGTCGTCTCCGCCACAGGCTGCTCCCCCGCTCCCGCCCTCGTGACCGAGACCGGCGAGCCCCGGACCGCCGAGCAGGCGGAGCAGGGGCCCGGGGAGCCGGGGTGGCACCGGTTGCCGGACGCTCCGTTGAGCCCGCGCGACCACGCGGTGGTCGTCGGTGTCGGCGAGCGGATGCTCGTGGTCGGCGGCTGGGAGTTCCTCTGCCCGCCGATGGCCGACTGCGCCGCGCCCCAGACCCCGCTGCTGGCCGACGGCGCGGTCTACGACCGGGCCACCGACTCCTGGCGCAGCATCACCCCGCCAGCGTTCGGGCTGCGGCGCCAGGAGTACGCCACCGCCGTCCTGGCCGGCTCGGCGTACCTGCTGACCGACTGCGCGGACGGGCCCCGGTGCGGAGCCCCCACCCGACTGCTGTCCTACGACGTGGCGGACGACCGCTGGACCGATCATGGTCGCGTGCCCGGGCCCCGGCGCGACCGTCACCTCGTCGCGGCCGGGTCGAGGTTGGTGGTCCACTCGGCCACCGACGAGGTCGGCGAGGTCGCCGACCTCGTCTTCGACCCCGAGCGCTCGAGCTGGGCCGAGCTGCCCGACGACCCGCTGAGCGACACCTTCGACCGATTCGTCGTGGCGCACGGGGACCAGCTGGTCCTCACCGGGTCCTCGATCCCCGCCCTCGAGTCCGGTGCGGAGTCCGGGAAGCAGGCCGCGAGACTCGACCTCGCCAGCGGTCGCTGGGTCCGGCTCCCGGACGCTCCGGGACCGGGCTACCAGCTGCTGGCCACCGACCGCGGGCCCCTGCTCAACGGGCACTTCGTCGACTCGCCCGGTTGGATCCTCGACCCCGACAGCTGGACCTGGACCGAGCTGCCGCGGCAGACCGGAGAACGCCAGGACCTGAGCGGCGTGCTGGACCCGGGCGGGGCGACGTACGACATCCCCAACAGCGTCGGCCAGATGTCCACCACGATGCGACTGCACGTCTACGACAGCGTGGCCGACTCCCTGGTGGC
Source organism: Nocardioides sp. (assembly GCF_041600255.1). Taxonomy (GTDB): domain Bacteria; phylum Actinomycetota; class Actinomycetes; order Propionibacteriales; family Nocardioidaceae; genus Nocardioides. Next base: position 33,164 of record NZ_JBFIKK010000005.1, read on the forward strand.
CATCGGGGCACTGCCCGCGCGCGAGGACGTGTACGACGACTCCAGCGCTGCGCTGGGACGCGACCTCTTCGTCTTCGGTGGACAGCGGTGGCCGAGCGGCTCTCCCACCGGTGGTCGACTGGTCGCCGACGCCTGGCTGTGGACCGCTCCGCCCGCCTGAGGACGTCGGGCTGGGAGCGCCGGAGCAGCGGCGACGACGAACCTCAGCGCAGCAGGCGGGCAGCCTCCGCCGCCCAGTAGGTCAGCACCACGTCGGCGCCGGCCCGACGGATCGAGGTCAGCGTCTCCAGGATGGCCGGCTCGCGGTCGATCCAGCCCTGGGCGGCAGCCGCCTCGAGCATCGAGTACTCGCCGGAGATGTTGTACGCCGCGACCGGTACGTCGACCGCGTCGCGGACGCGTCGTACGACGTCGAGGTAGGCGAGCGCGGGCTTGACCATCACCATGTCGGCGCCCTCCTCGACGTCGAGCAGCGCCTCGCGCACACCCTCGCGGGCGTTGCCGGCGTCCTGCTGGTAGGTCCGACGGTCGCCCTCGAGTGAGGAGTCCACGGCCTCACGGAAGGGGCCGTAGAACGCGGAGGCGTACTTCGCCGAGTAGGCCAGGATCGACACGTCGGTGTGCTCGCTCTCGTCGAGCGCGGCGCGGATCACGGCGACCTGACCGTCCATCATCCCGCTGGGTCCGACGGTGTTGACGCCGGCGTGCGCCTGGGCGCGGGCCATCTCGGCGTAGGCGACCAGGGTCTTGTCGTTGTCGACCCTGCCGTCGGCGGACAGCAGGCCGCAGTGGCCGTGGTCGGTGAACTCGTCCAGGCAGAGGTCGCTCATCACGGTCAGTGCGTCCCCGACCTCGCCCACCACGTCGGTGATGGCGAGGTTGAGCACGCCGGCCGGGTCGACCGCGCCGGAGCCGTTGGCGTCCTTGTGCTCGGGGATCCCGAAGAGCATGACGCCGCCCAGGCCCAGCTCGGCCGCCTCGTTGACGGCCGCCAGCAGCGACGAGCGCGAGTGCTGCACGACGCCCGGCATCGACCTGATCGGGCGCGGCTGGTCGAGGCCCTCGCGCACGAAGAGCGGCAGCACCAGCTGGTGCGGACGCACGATCGTCTCCGAGACCATCCGACGCAGCGCGGCGGTGGTGCGCAGCCGACGAGGCCGGACCGCGGGTCCGACCAGCGCCGGGTCGTCGAGCTCGCTCACCGCAGCGGCCTCATCGCGAGGAGGTGGCCTTGCGTCGGGCGGACGGCTTGCGCTCGGAGGGCTTGGTGACCGGCTGACCGGCCTCCAGCATCGCGCTGCGCCGAGCCCCACCGAAGTCGGCGAGGGCGTCGACGAGCTCCTCGACGTCCGGCTTGGCGGCCAGGACGTCGACGCGCAGGCCGTGCTCCTCAGCGGTCTTCGCCGTCGCCGGCCCGATCACCGCGATCACGGTGGAGGGGTGCGGCTTGCCGGCGATCCCGACGAGGTTGCGCACGGTCGAGGACGAGGTGAAGACGACCGCGTCGAACTTGCCCGACTTGATCGCGTCGCGGGTCGGCGCCGGCGGCGGGGTGGCCCGCACGGTGCGGTACGCCGTGACGTCGTCGCACTCCCAGCCCAGGTCGATCAGGCCGGCCACGAGGTTCTCGGTGGCGATGTCGGCGCGCGGCAGGAAGACCCTGTTGATCGGGTCGAGCAGCTCGTCGTACTCGGGCCAGTCGGCCAGCAGGCCGGCGGCGGACTGCTCGCCGGAGGGCACCAGGTCGGCGCGCAGACCCCAGGCGCCGATGGCGGCCGCGGTCTTGTCGCCGACCGCGGCGATCTTGAGGCCGGAGAAGGCGCGGGCGTCGAGCCCGTACTCCTCGAACTTCTCGCGCACGGCCTTAACGGCGTTGACCGAGGTGAAGGCGATCCACTCGTAGCGGCCCTCGACCAGGCCGCGGACGGCCTTGTCCATCTGCAGCGGGTTGCGGGGCGGCTCCACCGAGATGGTGGGCACCTCCTCGGGGACGGCGCCGTAGCCGCGCAGCCGCTCGGAGAGGCTGCCGGCCTGCTCCTTGGTGCGGGGCACCAGGACGCGCCACCCGAAGAGCGGCTTGGTCTCGAACCAGGAGAGCGTCTCGCGCAGGTCGACCACGTCACCGATGACGGTGACCGCCGGCGGCGCCATCCGGGCGGCCCGGGCGTCGGCGGCGATGTGCTCGAGGGTCGAGGTCACGGTGCTCTGCTCGGTGGTGGTGCCGACCCGGGTCATCGCGACGGGGGTCTGCGGGGAGCGACCGGCCTCGACGAGCGCCTTGGCGATGTCGCCGATCATGCCGACGGCGGAGAGCAGCACCAGCGTGCGGTTGTCGGCGTAGTGCGACCAGTTGACCTTGTCGCCGCAGGTGACGACGGCGACCTCGCGGTTGTCCTTGGTGGTCAGCGGGATGCCGGCGTACGCCGGGACCGCGCTCACCGACGAGACGCCGGGGACGATCTCGAAGCCGAGGCCGGCCTTGACGCAGGCCTGCGCCTCCTCGGGACCGGAGGCGTAGAGGAAGGGGTCGCCGGCCATCAGGCGCACGACACGGTGCCCCTTCTTGGCGTGCTTGACCACGACCTTGGCGCGCGCGGCGTGCGTGAGCGGCTGGCCGTCCTCGCCGAAGCCACCGTCGACGATGGCGGGACCCTCGACCGGGGCCGGGGTCTCACCCTCCTCGCACTCCACCGGCTCGGGCAGGCCCAGGAGGGCGCGGACCATCGCCTGGTGCTCGGGCATCTCGGTGACCACGACATCGGCCCGCTTGAGCAGGTCGACGGCACGGACCGTGAGCAGTCCGGGGTCACCGGGGCCACTGCCGACGAACGACACCCAGCCTCGGCTCGGACCCGTGGTGGGGCTGGCTGCGCCGTTGGCGGTACCAGTCTTGGGGGACGTCTTGCCTCGCGTCATGCGTTCTGCCTCTTGTCTGGTGTTTCCTGCTGCGGTAGAGCCAACCGTTCAGCCCCGTCGGCGAGCATCTCGTTCGCCAACCGGGTCCCGACGCCCACGGCGTCGGAGACCGCTCCGGTCGCGGACATCCGCACCGACAGCGATCCGTCGTGGGACAGGGCGACCGCCCTGACCCAGAGTTCGTCTCCGTCGTCACCCTCGACGACGTCGGCCAAGGCACCGATCGGTGCCGAGCAGCCACCTTCGAGCGTGGCCAGCACGGCACGCTCGGCCTCGACGGCCGCGCGGGTGTGCGCGTCCTCGAGCCCGACCAGCTCCGCGATCAGCTCGGCATCGTCGGCGCGGCACTCGATCGCCAGCGCTCCCTGCCCGGGAGCCGGGAGCATCTGGAGCGGGTCGAGCACCTCGCTCGCGTCGTCGAGGCGACCGATGCGAGCCAGACCGGCACGGGCGAGCACCACGGCATCGAACTCGCCGGAGTGCACCTTGCCAATCCTGGTGTCAACGTTCCCTCGAATCCCCGAGATCTCCAAACCGAGACCGAGGGCGTGCAGCTGTGCGACCCGCCGCGGGGAGCCTGTCCCGACCCGGCTGCCGACGGGCAGCTCGCCCAGGGTCAGGCCGTCGCGCGCCACGATCGCGTCGCGCGGGTCCTCCCGGCGCGGGACCGCCACCAGGGTGACCCCGGGGTGGGGGTAGGTCGGGAGGTCCTTGAGGGAGTGGACGGCGACGTCCACCTCACCGCGCAGCAGCGCGTCGCGCAGGGCCCCGACGAAGACGCCGGTCCCACCGACGGTCGCCAACGGGGTGCCGGCGCTCTGGCTGCGGTCGCCCTCGGTGGTGACCTCGACCAGCTCGGTGGCCCGGCCCAGGACCTCGGTGATCAGGTCGGCCACGGTGCCGGCCTGGGTGGTCGCCAGCAACGAACGTCGGGTGCCGACGCGGATCGTCGCGGTGCGCACGGTCATCACACGCCCTCCGGTCGGGTCACGGCGTCGACAGCGTCGGGGTCGAGGGCGAAGAGCTCGGCCAGGGCGGCGGCGTAGGAGACGGCGCCGGTCTCATTGGCCAGCTCCTTGACCCGGACGGTGGGCTGGTGGAGCAGCTTCTCGGCCACCCGTCGTACGGCGAGCAGCACCTCGGCGCGGGCGGCGTCGTCCAGGTCGGGCAGACGCGCCTCGAGCCGCTCCATCTCGGCGTCCACCACGGCGGTGGCCATCGAGCGCAGCGCCACGACGGTCGGGGTCACGCTGGCCTGACGTCGGGCGGAGAGGAAGGCGGTGACCTCCTGGCCGACGATCCGGCGGACGCCCTCGATCTCGCGACCGGCGTCGGACTCGCGCAGCTCCTCGGCCAGCTCGGCCAGGTTGATCAGCGAGACGCCCGGCAGGTCGGCGACCTCGGGCTCGACGTCGTGCGGCAGGGCCAGGTCGATCAGGGAGAGCGAGGAGCCCTCGGTCCGCGCGGCGGCGACCATCTCGGTGGTGATCAACACGCCGGTGGCGCCGGTGCAGGCGATCGCGATGTCGGCGACGGCCAGCTCGGCGGCGAGGTCGTCCAGCGGCGCCGAGCGGGCGCCGTACTCCTGGGCCAGGCGGGTGGCGTTGGTGGCGGTCCGGTTCACGACCGTGACCGTCGCGGCGCCCATCCGGCTCACGGTGGCGGTGGCGAGGGCGGCCATGCTGCCGGCGCCGACCACGACGACCCGGCTGCCGGCCACCTCGGCGCCCACGAGGGCGGAGCGCTCCAGTGCGGCGCTGACCAGCGAGGGCGCGGCCCGGTCGATGTCGGTCTCGGCGCGCGAGCGCTTGCCGACCCGCAGCGCCTGCTGGAAGAGGACGTTGAGGGCGGGGCCGACCGTGCCGAGCTCCTGGCCCAGGCGCAGCGCCTCGCGGGACTGGCCGAGGATCTGACCCTCGCCGAGAGCCATCGAGTCCAGCCCGGCGGCGACGTGGAAGAGGTGGGAGACCGCACCGTCGTCGTAGTGCACGTACAGGTGGGGCAGCATCTGGGCGGTGGCGGCGCCGGCGCGCTCGACGAGCATCCGGGAGACGTCCTCGACGCTGCCGTGGAAGCGGTCCACGTCGGCGTAGATCTCCAGGCGGTTGCAGGTCGAGATGACCGTGACCTCGTTGACGTGCTCGCAGGCGGCCACGTCGTGGATCAGCTTGTGCACGCCGTCGGAGTCGAGCGCCACCCGCTCCAGCAGCGACACCGGAGCGGAGTTGTGGGAGATGCCCACGACGAGGACGCTCATGCGCTCTCCCCCTGCGCCTTGCGCTGCTCGTGGTAGGCGAGGATCTGCAGCTCGATGGAGAGGTCGACCTTGCGAACGTCGACGCCGGCGGGGACCGAGATCACCGACGGCGCGAAGTTGAGGATGCTGGTGATGCCGCATGCGACCATCCGGTCCGCGACGTCCTGCGCGGCGAGCGCCGGGGTGGCGATCACACCGATGGCGACGCCGGAGTCGCGAACGATCTGCTCGAGGTCGTCGAAGGGGCGTACGTCGACGCCGGCCACGACCTCGTCGTGCCGCTCCGGGTCGGCGTCGAGCAGGGCCACCACCCGGAAGCCGCGGCTGCGAAAGCCGGAGTAGTTGGCCAGGGCGTGCCCGAGGTTCCCGATCCCGACGATGACGACCGGCCAGTCCTGGGTGACGCCGATCTCGCGGGCGATCTGGTAGCGCAGGTAGTCCACGTCGTAGCCGACCCCGCGGGTGCCGTAGCTGCCCAGGTAGGAGAGGTCCTTGCGGAGCTTGGCGCTGTTCACGCCGGCCGCGGCGGCCAGCTCCTCGCTGGAGCAGGTGCTCGTGCCCTGCTCGGAGAGGGTCGTGAGGGCTCGCAGATAGACAGGAAGCCGGGCGACGGTGGCCTCGGGAATGTCCCGGGCGCTCTCCGTGGATGTCCGTGCGGTCACTGTCTCGTCTCCATTGCCATGGATGGCCCGCGGATACTGGCTGGCGAGGCGTGGGTGGGGGGTGATCCACGCTGCGGCTCGATCACTGTAGGAGTTTGTGAACGTGAGAACAAACCGAGACGACCGGGGCGCCGTCGTACCCCGCGGGCGAACGCCGCAGCCGTCTAGCACATGTGAGATGTCACACCCGCTCCGGGGTCGATCCGCACCTTCCGCTGTAACGCGGGGTTATTGACGCTGAACAAGCCCCCGGGGGCACACTCAGCGGCAAGAACCCCGCGTTACAGGGGGAGGTGGCGGCGGATCAGGCAGTCAGCGCAGCGCCGCGCGCAGCCGCGCTGCGTCGACCCGCCAGAAGTCGTGCTGGCGCCCGTCCACGAACGTCACCGGGATCTCGTCCTGGAAGCGCGCGGGCAGCGAGTCGTCCTCGTCGATGTCGACCTCGACATACGACTCCCCCAGCTCGGCGCAGACCCGCTCGATGACGAGGCGGGCGTCGTCGCACAGGTGGCACCCCGGCCGCGAGTACAGCGTCACCCGGGGAGGTACGGCGCCGCTCATCCGAGCAGGTCCATCACCCGTCGTCGTTCCAGGCCGCGCAGCCGACCCTTCTGGACCTTGCCGGTCACGGTCAGCGGGAGCGCGTCGACCACCTGGATGCGGGAGGGCTGCTTGAACCGGGCGAGCCGCTCCTCGCAGTGGGCCCGTACGGCGGCCGTGACCGCCTCGGGGTCCGCCCCGGGAGCCTGCACGTAGGCCACGACCGACTCGCCGGTCTCCTGGTTCGGGGCGCCGACGACCGCCGCGGCGAGCACGCCGTCGACCTCGCCGACGACCTCCTCGACCTCGATCGGGTAGACGTTGAAGCCGGAGACGATGATCAGGTCCTTGACCCGGTCGACGAGGTAGAGGTCCCCGGTGGCGTCCAGGAAGCCGACGTCGCCGGTCGCCCACCAGCCGTCCTGGTCGGGCCCGCGCGAGCCGTCCGGCCAGTAGCCGCTGAAGAGGTTGTCGCCCGCGATCTGGATCTCGCCGGGGTCCTCGCCCTCGGGCGCCTTGCCGTCGTCGTCGACGAGCCGGATCGAGATGCCGGGCAGCGCGGAGCCCACGGAGCCGGCCCGCAGCTCGTCGCTGCACAGGGTGCTGGTGACCACCGGGGAGGCCTCGGTCAAGCCGTAGCCCTGGTGCACCGGCAGGCCGGTACGGGCGGTGAAGTCGTCGACCATGTCGGTGGAGAGCGGCGCCGAGCCGCAGAGCACCAGCCGGACCGGTCCGAGCCGCTCCTTGAGCTGCTCCTCGGTGGCCCAGTGCGCGAAGACCGGCGGCGCCAGCGGGATCACGCTGCAGGCCTCGTCCTCGATCAGGTCCAGGACGCCCTGGGGGTCGAACCTGTCGACGAGGACCAGCTTCGCCCGGTGTCGCAGCACGCCACCGAGCACGGCATTCAGGCCGTAGACGTGGAACAGGGGCAGTACGCCGAGCACGACGTCGTCGCCGTGGATCATCGGCGGGTCCACCTGGGCGACCTGCACGATGTTCGCCAGCATCGCCCGGTGCGTGAGCATCGCCGCGCGCGGGCGTCCGGAAGCGCCGCTGGTGTAGAGCAGGGTGGCCAGCTTGTCGGGATCCCGCAGCGGGGGCACCGGCCGAGCCGGCGTCGCACGCAGCTCGTCGTACGTCGTCTCGCCGGCGCGGGGTTCGGCCCCCACGACGACGATCCGGGGCGCGACCGCACGCTCGAGCAGGTCGGCGTCGGCCTCCCCCAGCGGACCCAGGTCGCCGTCGAGCGCCCGGGTGACCAGACCAGCGGCCTCGCGCACCTTCTCCGCGGACCCCGCGTCGGCCACCACGACCCGGGCGCCGGAGTCGGCGATCATCCGGGCCATCTCATGGGCGGTCGCCCGGGGGTTGACGGGTACGGCGACCACCTGGGCCCGCAGCACGCCCAGGTAGGTGGTGACGAACTCGATGCGGTTGCTGAGCGCGATCAGGACCCGGTGACCCGCGACCACCCCCAGCGCACCCAGCCCGGTGGCCACCCGACCCACCTCGTCCTCGACCTCGGCCCAGGTCATGCTGCGACCGCCGGACTCCACCAGGGCCAGCTTGTCCGGGCTCTCGGCGGCCGCGTCGGTGACCAGGTCGGCGACGTCGGTCATCGCGGTGTTCATCCCGGCGATGGTCGCGGGAGGGGGGACAGACATGAGCCCGATACTTCCACACACCACCACGACCCGTCCGGGGGTCGAGCGGGCTACGCTGCCGCAGTGACGCCATCCCGGGACAAACCCCGCCCCGCACGGGATCTCCGGTCGCGCTCGACCCTCGCCGGCGAGGCCGCCGCCGCGGCCGCCGAGGTCGAGACCGCCCTGGACACTCCCGCGGACCCCACCTCTGCCGCCTTCTTCGACGTGGACAACACCGTCATGCAGGGCGCGAGCATCTTCCACCTCGCCCGGGGGTTGCACCGGCGTGACTTCTTCACCACCCGTGAGATCCTCGGCGCGGCCTGGAAGCAGGCGTACTTCCGTCTCGTCGGCGTGGAGGACCCCAACCACGTGGCCGAGGCCCGCGAGGGAGCCCTGGGCTTCATCCGCGGCCACACGGTCGCCGAGCTCGAGGAGCTGGGCGAGGAGATCTTCGACGAGGCGATGGCGCACCGGATCTGGCCGGGCACCCGCGCCCTGGCCCAGCTCCACCTCGACCGCGGCCAGCGCGTCTGGCTGGTCACCGCGGCCCCGATCGAGATCGCCTCGATCATCGCCCGCCGGCTCGGCCTGACCGGCGCGATGGGCACGGTCGCCGAGCACGTGGACGGCGTCTACACCGGGCGCCTGGTCGGCGACATGCTGCACGGGCCGGCCAAGAGCGAGGCGATCAAGGCGCTCGCCCAGCGGGAGGGTCTGGACCTCGCCGCCTGCTCGGCGTACTCCGACTCCTACAACGACCTGCCGATGCTGAGCATGGTCGGCGACCCGTGCGCGATCAACCCTGACGCGAAGCTACGGGCGCACGCCAAGGAGCAGGGGTGGCGGATCCGGGACTACCGCACCGCACGCAAGGCCGCGCGGGCCGGCGTCTTCGTGGCCGGGGTGGCCGGTGCCGCGAGCGGCGCGGTCGCGGCGGCCGTAGCCCTGCGCTCGCGGCGTCGTTGATCCCTGCAGGGTCAGGCTTTACCCGCGTGGCATAGACCACGTTTGGACGATCCCTCCCCATTGGCCCCCCGAGAGCCCTACCATGGCAAGGGCTTCGGCAGAAGCTGGCCGGGAGGGTCACATCAACATGCCATCGCAGGGGTACGACGTAGCGCGCGGGCTCGACGCCCTGCGCGCCCTCGTGCTGTCCGCTCTGGCCCCCCAGCAGGTGGCCTTGGCCGGCGGTCCCTCGATCCTCTTCGCCCAGGCCGCCTCGAGCGGTGCGCGCGGAGGCAAGGCACTCGCCGGGGCGGGGGCCACGATCCCGCTCGGCGATCCGGAGGACGACTCCGACCTGGCCGCCTCCTCGGAGGACACCGAGGCCGACCGAGCCCGACTGATCGCCCTCGTCGAGCTGGCCCGCACCGGCGACGCCGACGCGTTCGGACTCCTCTACGACCACTACCAGTCGTCGGTCTACCGCTTCCTCTTCTACCGGACCCGCTCCACCACGCTGGCCGAGGACCTCACCTCGGAGACCTTCTTCCGAGCGCTGCGGAGCATGACCAACTTCCGCTGGCAGGGCAAGGACTTCGGCGCCTGGCTGATGACCATCGCCCGCAACCTCGCCACCGACCACTTCAAGGCCGGCCGCACCCGCCTCGAGCTCACCACCGAGGACATGAGCCTGCACGACGACTCCACCGAGGGCCCGGAGTCCTCGGTGCTCGCGGGCCTGACCAACGAGGTGCTGCTCAAGGCGCTCAAGGAGCTGCCGCTCGAGCAGCGGGACTGCCTGATCATGCGTTTCCTCCAGGGGATGAGCATCTCCGAGGCCGCCGCCGTGCTCGGTCGCAGCGACGGCGCCGTCAAGCAGCTGCAGCTGCGTGGCGTGCGCAACCTCGCGAAGCTGATGCCCGAAGGGCTGCGTGACTGATGACGACTCCCGACCGCCGCGCGAACGGCGCCGCCGTAACTTCCGGTCACGCCCCGTCGTTGACCCTGGTGTCACTGCCCCAGACCGGGCGCAGGACGCGATGGACGACAGGAACGATTCGATGACTCCCGTGTTCTCGGCGCGACGACGCGCCGACGACTTCGCCGCACTGGTCGAGGGCAACCCGACCAGCGGCTCCACGGGCATGCGCGACGCCGATCTCCTCACGGTGGTCGAGCTGCTGCGTGAGGTCCCCGAGGTCAACCCCCGCCCGTCGTTCGTCGCCAACCTGCGCGACCGGCTGATGCTGGCCGCGGGCACGGCCCTGGTCCCCTCCACCCCCGAACGTCTGACGCTCCCGCTGAGCCCCCGCGCCCGGGACCGTCGGATCGCCGCTGCCTTCGGCGGATTCGCCCTGGTCGGCGCCACCACCTCGCTGGCCATGGCCGCCCAGAGCGCCCTGCCGGGTGACGTGCTGTACCCGATGAAGCGGGCGATCGAGAACGTGCAGACCGGCGTCACCGTCGGCGAGGGCCAGAAGGGCCAGGCGTTGCTCGCCAACGCCTACGGCCGCCTCGACGAGGTCGGCGCCCTGAGTCGTGCGGGCAACCTGAAGGACGCTCCGGCGATCGCCAGCACCCTCAACGTCTTCGTCGAGCAGGCCACCGAGGCCTCCGACCTGCTGCTGGCCGACTACTCGAGCACCGGACACGAGAGCTCGATCGCCCAGCTCCGCGACTTCACCGGGGTCAGCCTCGGCGAGCTCACCACCCTCGAGCCGGTCGTTCCGAGCGAGGCCCGCGACGAGCTGCTCAACGCGGCCCGCGTGCTCTTCCAGATCGACGCCGCGGCCCGCGTCGCCTGTGCCACCTGCGGTGGCGCCGGCATCGGCGTCATCCCGAACGTCTTCGTCCCCATGTCCGCGGACCTCCCGGTGCTCGGCGACCCCGCCGGCGGTGCCGAGCAGCCGATCAAGAAGAAGAAGGGCACGTCCTCGGAGCAGCCTGCGCTGCCGGACGTCACCGCGGGCAACCTGCCTCCGGGCAGCGTCTCCTCCGGCACGGGCGGCTCGGGCGACTCCTCCGGTGAGGCGAGCGGTTCGGACTCGCGCAGCGCGGTCAAGCGGCTCACCGACGGCCTGGGCTCCGGCTCGCAGCCGACCTCCACACCGCCGGTGCCGACCGTGGACGGTCTCCTCGGCGGTGTCGGCAAGACCGTGGACGACGTGACGTCGGAGCTCAACCCCTGAGCCTCGGCTCCCCCGGCTCCCTCGGCTTCCCCAGATCAGCGGAAGACGGACTCGCGCTTCATCAGCAGTGAGTAGAGCGTCTGCTGGATCGTCTCGCGCACCTGATCGGTCACGTTGAAGACCAGCATCGGGTCCTCGGCGGCGCCGTCGTCGTACTCGTCGGTGCGGATCGGCTCGCCGAACTCCAGCAGCCACTTCGACGGCAGCGGCACCAGTCCGAGCGGGCCGAGCAGCGGGAACAGCGGCGTGATCGGGATGTAGGGCACCCCGAGCAGGCGCGCCAGCGACGGCAGGTTGCCGACGAGGGGGTAGATCTCCTCGGCCCCCACCACCGACAGCGGAACGATCGGTACGCCGGTGCGCAGGGCGGCTCCGACGAACCCGCCCCGCCCGAAGCGCTGGAGCTTGTACCGCTCGGAGTAGGGCTTGCCGATCCCCTTGAAGCCCTCGGGCCAGACCCCGACGAGCTCGCCACCGCTGAGCATGCGCTCGGCGTCCTCGCTGCAGGCGAGCGTGGCGCCGCCCTTGCGGGCCATGGTGGACACGAACGGCATCTTGAAGACGAGGTCGGCGCCGAGCGGGCGCAGGAACCGCCCGGTCTCGTCGTGGATGGCGACCATGGTCATCAGACCGTCGACGGGGATGGTCCCGGAGTGGTTCGAGACGACCAGCGCGCCTCCCTCGGTGGGGATGTTCTCCACGCCGCGCACCTCGATGCGGAACCACTTCTCCGCGATCGGGCGCAGCGCGGCCATGAAGAACCGCTGGGTGACCTCCTGGTCGAAGCCGTACTCGTCGACCACGTAGTCGCCGGTCACGCGGCGGCGCAGGAAGGCCAGGAAGTGGGCGAGCTGCACCTCCCATTGATCGCCGAAGAGCTCGACGGCGGCATGCTGGAAGGCGGCGAGCCAGTCGGCGGCCGGGATGCCGGCCAGCGGGCCGCGATCCCGGGTGGTGACCGCAGGGCGCTGGCCGACCTCGGCCATGGCCGGCTGGTCGGCCGCCGTCGCGGCCTCGCCGGGCTGGTCGTCGGGCTTCCCGGGCTCCGCGGCAGGGGGCTCGATCGGCGACTCGGCGCGGTGGTGCGCGCGCCGGGCCGTCCCCTTCGCCCGGGGCGCCAGGCTGCGCGCCGCCGAGGAGGGTTGGGTACCGGTGGCGCGGCCCGGTCGGCCACGAGTCCCGATCGGAATGATCTCTGCGTCACCCATGGTCAGCTCCCGTGTGGACCGAAGGCTCCGGCAGCGCACGCTGCAGAGTGGTGAGCACGCGCTCGCTGCGCCCACCGGTCGCGGGCAGTGTCGCCCCGAAGTCGGCGAACGCCTCGGCGGTCGTGTACGACGGATGGAACCCCAGGACCTCACGCATCCGCGTGGTGTCCACGCCGCGTCCGTAGGTCAGCAGCCCCACGTGCTCGGGTGAGAAGTCGGCCAGACGGGCCGAGCGCAGCACGGAGCCGAGGTTGCCCACGGCCATCCCGGGCAGCTTCACCGAGGGCCGCTGCAAGCGACGCACGGCCTGGGAGAGCATCAGCACCCCATCGCCGGCGACGTTGAAGGTGCCGGCGACGTCATGGGTGACCGCGTGGCGCAGGACGGCCTGGAGGTCGTGCTCGTGCAGGAACTGCAGCCGGGGGTCGTGACCGAGCACGGTCGGGATCACCGGCAGCCGGAAGTACGACGTGATCGGACTGGTCACCCGGGGGCCGATCACGTTGGCGGCGCGCAGCAACGTCACGCGTACGTCGGGACGCCGGCGGGCGAAGCCGCGGACGTAGCCCTCGATCTCGGCGACGTCCTTGCCGTACCCGGCCCGCGGAGCCTTGCGCGGCTCCATCTCCTCGGTGAACATCGCGGGGTCGCGACTGCTGGCGCCGTACACCGTGGTCGTCGACTTCACGATCAGGTGGCGCAGCCCGGGCGCCTTCTGGCACGCGGCGAGGAGCTGCATCGTCCCGATGACGTTGAGCTCCTTCATGGTGTTCCGGCCGCCGGTGCTCCCGGGGGTCGCGATCACACTCATGTGGACGACGGTGTCGACGTCCTCCTTCGCGATGACCTTCGCGATGACAGGGGTGCGGATGTCGGCACGGATGAACGACACGTGCCCGATGTCCCCCCGCGGGGGGACCACATCGACACCGATGACCCGGTCGACGGCAGGGTCGGTGGCAACAGCGCGCGCGAAGCGCCTGCCCAGGTCACGGGAGACCCCCGTGACCAGCACCACCCTGCCGCCCGAGCCCACGGTTGCGACTCGGGGTTACTTGCCGAGCTTGCGACGCTGCACGCGCGTCTTCTTCAGCAGCTTGCGGTGCTTCTTCTTGGCCATGCGCTTGCGCCGCTTCTTGATGACAGAACCCACGGGGAAACCTTTCACAATGCAGTTGGGTCGCTCCGGAGAGAAAGCCCAGAGGACCCGCACAGACTATCCGGCGCACCCCAGTCCGCAGAATCCGACCACCGTACGGTCGGCTCGCGGGAGCCGCAGGAGGGTCAGCCCGCGTTGTAGAAGCTGTTGCGGAGGTACTCGTCGACGTCCTCCTCGAGGACCCGGAACGAGCGGCCCACCCGGAGGGCGGGCAGGTCACCCCCGTGCACGAGGCGGTAGACCGTCATCTTGGAGACGCGCATCCGCGCGGCCACCTCGGCAACGGTCAGGAAGGTCGATCCGGAGAGATCTCCGCTCGAGTTGGTCGTCATCAGGCACCGACTTTCTGTTCGGCGCGCCACCGACTTCCCCGTCGGTGATTGCACGCGCCGCGCATGGTGAGGATAGGGCGGCTGTGACGCATGGGGAAGGGAATGACTGAAGAAACTTGGGAGACACGCGGCGTGTCCCCTTGATTTGCTCGGTGGACCAGTCCGGCTGGACCGATCAGAGGACGATCCGGGCCACTTTCCACGCTCAGGGCAGCGGATCGAGGCCGTGGAACGGGAAGACCTCGGTACGGGTGGCGTGGATGGCGCGGTCCAGCCAGGTGTTCGGGTCGTAGCCGTCGGCCCAGTCGCGGTAGGCCGGATTGCGGCCATCGGTGAGCCGGAAGGGCGCCGTACGCCCCAGGGAGGTGCGGACGTAGTCGCGCCAGCCCGGCGGGGTGTCGGTCATCGGGTCGAGCGGGTGACCGCCGACGATCGCGAGCAGGTGGGTCCAGGCGCGCGGCACGACGTCGACCACGGCGTACCCGCCACCGCCGGTGGCCACCCAGCGCCCGCCGGCGACCTCGTGCGCCAGGTCATGCAGGGCGAGGTACGTCGCGCGCTGGCCGTCGACGGTGAGCATCAGGTGGGCGAGCGGGTCCTCGATGTGCGAGTCGCACCCGTGCTGGGTGACCAGGACGTCGGGCTTGAATTCGCGCAGCAGCGGGGGCACCACGGCGTGGAAGGCCCGCAGCCAGCCGCCGTCGCCGGTCCCCGGCGGGAGGGCGACGTTGACGGCACTGCCCTCGGCGCCCGGACCACCGACGTCGGTGGGGAACCCGGTGCCCGGGAAGAGCATCTGCCCGGTCTCGTGCAGGCTGATCGTGAGCACCCGTGGGTCGTCCCAGAAGATCTTCTCGACCCCGTCCCCGTGGTGGACGTCCACGTCGACGTAGGCGACCCGCTCCGCGCCCTGGTCGAGGAGGTACTGGATCCCGACGGCGAGGTCGTTGTAGATGCAGAAGCCGGAAGCTCGGTCGGGCATCGCGTGGTGCAGCCCGCCGGTGATCGCGGCCGAGTGCAGGCTCTCGCCGCTCCAGACCTGGCGGAACGCCTCGACGGTGGCGCCGACCACGTGGGCCGCGGCCAGGTGCATGTCGTGGAAGACCGGGTTGTCGTCGGTGCCCAGGCCGTGCAGTTCGTCGAGCTGGCCGGGGGCGGAGCCGCAGCGTTCGACGGCCTCGATCAGGGCGGCGTCGTGGACGGTGGCGATCAGGTCCTTGCTGGCGACCGGGGCCGGGACGATGCGCAGCCCGTTGTCGAGCACGCCCAACTCCTTGGCGAGCCGCATGGTGAGGCCGACACGGAGCGGGGACATCGGGTGGCTGGGTCCGAAGTTGTACTCGGCGAGGCTCTGGTC
>NZ_JBFIKK010000006.1:0-47274 GCF_041600255.1 Nocardioides sp.
AGACCACCAGGTGTTCGCGCGGCAGGACCGTCGCGCCGGCCAGGGGCCCGACCTGGTGGGCAACGGCCCGGGTGACGCCGTGCATGTCGAGGTCGTCACGGAAGGCGAGCACGAAGCCGTTGCCGTCGGGGGTGACGAAGTGCGCCTCCCAGTCGACGTCGTCCTGGGTGAAGCCGAAGTCCAGCATCAGCTCGGAGTTGTCGGCGCGCAGCATGCCGTCGGTCAGCATCGGCGTCTCGACCTCGGCCCGGCGCCAGAAGGCGATCCGGTCGGTCAGCGGGTCGTTGCTGGTCATCTCAGGCACGCCGAGCTGGGCGCGGACCTGGTCGAAGTCGGTGACGGTCAGGATCGTCGCCTCTTCCGGCACGAACGGCAGGACGGCGGTCGCCGGCTCCGCCGTCGCGTCGTACTCCGGGGTGCCGGGGACGGTGGGGGTCGGCTCGGGGGGTGAGACCTGCGGGGGCGGGACGTCCGAGCAGCCGGTCGCGAGACCTGCGCAAAGGAGGAGGGCAGCCAGGATTCGCTTCGACATCGCCGACCCATTGTCCTCGACCGGGCTCGGACGAGGCGAGTCAACGAGCGAGGTCAGGGGATGGGGCTGGTCACAGTGGTGGTGGAGCCCAGGGGAGTTGAGGTCACCCCAACCCGGGCCCGGTCCATGTATCAGGGCCCCGCTCCTGCGCCCTCCTTGTCAGTACGGCACGAATCCGAGTCACGAGCGTGAGGAGAAGCCCATGTCCGTCCGATTGAACGACGGCAGTCAGCCAGAGGTGGCGGGCCAGCCCGAACTGGTGGTCGTTGCCGCTGCTGGAGAGGCGGCAAGCCTCACCTCTGCACCGGGGGCCGCTGGAGGAGAGGCGAACGATGTCGCCTCGATCCTCCGGGAGGCGTCAGCCACCATCGCACCGCTGTTCGACGGACCACCCGTCGACGCAGCCAGCGGTCCTCCGTCCACGAGCACCAACGGTGATGCCCCAGATGACCTTCAACGCTACTTCGTCGTGGACGTCGATCCCGGCCGGATGGAGGAGCTCGCCCGGCGACTCAACGAGAGCCCGGCGGTCGAAGGCGCCTACGTCAAGCCGCCTGCGGAGCCGGCCACGGTCCTGGACACGAGGCCGACCGATCAGAGCGCGTCGACCACCGCGAACTTCCGCAGCCGTCAGCACTATCTCGACGCGGCACCGGTCGGGATCGACGCCGACTATGCCTGGAGCCTTCCCGGCGGCAGGGGCGCCGGCGTCAAGGTGATCGACTGCGAATGGGGCTGGAACTCGACTCACGAGGACCTCAAGGCGAACAACATCGGTCTTGTGGGGGGCAGCTCGAGCGCCAATGACCACCACGGAACTGCCGTGTGGGGCGAGATCGGCGGCGATGACAACGGGATCGGGATCAAGGGGATCTCCCCCGACTCGGCACTCGGGGCGTCGTCGTTCGTTGGACAGAGCACGGCGGGAGCCATCAAGAAGGCCGCTGACAGCCTGACTGCAGGCGACATCATCCTGCTCGAGATCCATCGCCGGGGCCCCAACGGCGGCGGTGGTGGCCAGCAGGGCTACATCGCGATCGAGTGGTGGCCGGATGACTTCACCGCGATCACGTACGCAGTGGCGAAGGGCATCATCGTCGTCGAGGCGGCGGGCAACGGCTGGGAGAACCTGGACGCCGCTGTCTACAACACGCCCGGTTCGGGCTTTCCCACGGGATGGAAGAACCCGTTCCGGTTGGCAAACCCCTCCTCCGGAGCAGTGGTCGTCGGGGCAGGAGACCCCCCGTCCGGCACGCACGACCGGACGATCAGCCCGTGGAACCAGCCCTACGTCGACCGTGCCCGGTGCGGTTTCTCGAACTGGGGGGAACGGGTCGACGCTCAGGGTTGGGGATGGGAGGTGACCACCACCGGCTACGGGGACCTGCAGAACGGCGCGCACGACCAGCTGTACACCGACACCTTCTCGGGCACCTCGAGCGCGTCCCCGATCGTGACCGGGGCACTGGCGGTCACGCAGGGGGTGCTGAAGGCCAAGGGAATGCCGTTGATGACCTCGCCCCGGGCCCGGACCCTGCTGCGACAGACGGGGTCGCCCCAGCAGTCCGCGACGGGTCGCCCGTCCTCGCAACGAATCGGGAACCGCCCCTCACTGAAGCAGCTCATTCCGGCGGCGCTGAAGCAGTGGGTGTGGGGACGGACGCTGTCCTACTGCTACTGCCTGACCACGAGCCAGGGCGCCTGGGCCTTCGTCAAGGACATCGGGTGGCGACGACTGCACAGCGGCACGGCTGACGGCATCTCCAACATGTTCACCGTCTGCTGCAACCAGCAGTCCACGGCCGGCCAGGTCAACGTCTTGATGGACGACCGGTACATCTACGCGATCATGCAAGCCTAGGAAGGACGATCCTCATGTGGGTCAACAGCAAGCACGTGCGCTACGTCTACTCGTCCAGCTCGTCGAAGTCGGCCTACGCCCTCTTCGATGGCCTGAGCGGCTGGAAGTCGATCTCGAAGGACTCCAATGACGGTGTCGCCAACATGGTGACCCTGCTGTCGGCGGCCAACTCCAACAACCGCAAGGTGAACGTCTACCTCGACGGCGACAGCGTGACCCGAGCGGTGCTGACGTGATGGACATCCACATCACCGTCAACGTGCCGGCAGAGGGTGGTACGACAGCGACCGGCTCCGCTACCGCTCAGGTGGCTTCGGAGGCAGCCGAGGAGCCGGCCGGAAGCGCGTGGGTCCCGTTGCCGCCCGATGAGTGGGAGGCAGAACTGGATTCCGCACCTCTCGCCGAGGGATCTGTTCCCGACGTCGCCCTCGCGCCGCCCGGTCTGGAGGAGTTGGAGTTCGATCTTCCGGCCGATGCCGCCGACATCGGGCCGCCTCCCCTGCCCCCTCGGCAGGCGGACGGGCTCTCGCAGGGCGAC
Source organism: Nocardioides sp. (assembly GCF_041600255.1). Lineage (GTDB taxonomy): Bacteria > Actinomycetota > Actinomycetes > Propionibacteriales > Nocardioidaceae > Nocardioides. Next base: position 2,932 of record NZ_JBFIKK010000006.1, read on the forward strand.
AGCCTGCCCCCGGGTCTGGAGGAGGCAAGCATGAGGTGGTGGCAGCTGGGCATCGAGACGGCCGACACGGCACCGCCCGATCCGTCGGAGTTCGTGACGACGAAGAAGACCGGGCGCCGCAAGTCGGGCCCAGGCCGGGATGCCGGGGGGGATGGTGGATGACGACGTCGTCCATGGGTGGTGGAGCCTAGGGGACTCGAACCCCTAACCCCCTGCTTGCAAAGCAGGTGCGCTACCAATTGCGCCAAGGCCCCCGGTGGAGATGGTCCAGCGGGTGGTGCTGCGGACGAGCTGCTGGTCAGGCCTTGGTGACGTTGTCGGTGGCCTCGGCCCAGAGAGCCTGCTCGGCGCGACCCTCGTCGATCTTCTTCTTGGCGAACGCGGCGCCGGCGGCGGCCAGCAGGACCAGAAGGATCTTCTTCATGGTGACTCCCAAGGACTCGGGTGCGACACGGGTGGTGGGCCTAAGAGGACTTGAACCTCTGACCTCTTCCTTATCAGGGAAGCGCTCTAACCGTCTGAGCTATAGGCCCGTTCTGGCATCAGCCAGGGGTGATCGCCGCAGCGAACGAACCGGACACTACCCCACGCCCGAGCGGCCCGACAAAACGAGATCGACCCTCAGCGGTCGTCCTCGGTCAGGGTGACCTCGATGCCGCCGAGGAGCGCCGCCGCCATGTTGTAGAGGAAGGCTCCCAGGGTCGCGATCGCGGTGAGCAGCACCACGTCGATCACGGCCACCAGCATGGTGAAACCGAGCACCCGCGACGTGCCGACGTAGTTCTGGATGTCGAACGTCGTGGACTGCTGACCACCGAGCACGTCCTGCACGGTCTGGTTGATCGACTCCCACACGCCGGCCGCGCCGAGCACCGACCAGACCATCAGCACCGACACCACGGTGACGACGCCGAAGGCGATCGAGAGCAGGAACGACGTCTTCATCACCGACCAGGGGTCGATCCGCGACATCCGCAGCCGGGCCCGGCGGGTCGGACGCCCGTCCAGCTTCGGCTTCGACGCCGGCTTGGAGTCTCGGTTGGCGTTGGCCTTGTGCTCCTTGGCGGCGTTGTTCAGCCGGGCCTGGATCCGCTCCGCCAGGGGCGGGCGGGTGGCGGCGTCACTGTCAGCACCTGCCCGGGAGGGGGCGGACTGCTTGACGGGGCGTTCCGTCATCAGGCATCACTCTCTGCTGAGGGGTCGGACTCGGCGATTGTCTCATCCGGCACCGCCTCGGCCGAGGTCTCGTCGGTCACAGCCGCGTCGGGGGCACCGGACTCGACCGGAGCAGCACCCTCGGCACCGGCCTCCGCACCGGCCTCGACCTCGGGCTCCTCCTCGTCCTTGGCCTCGACCGAGCGGGCCACGACGGCGACCGCGTCGCCGGACTTCGGCGTCACGAACTTCACGCCCATCGTGGAGCGTCCGGTCGCCCGGAACTGGTCGTTGACGGGGCTGCGCACGACCTGGCCGTTCTGGGTGATCGACAGGATCTCGTCACCCTCCTCGACGATGAAGGCGCCGACCAGGCTGCCGCGCTCGGTGTTGGCCAGCGACATCGCCTTGATCCCGAGGCCGCCACGCGACTGCAGGCGGTACTCCGAGATCCGGGTGCGCTTGGCGAACCCACCGTCGGTGATCGTGAAGACGTACTGCGGCTTGACCTCGGCGAGGTCGCTGGGCGCCTCGACGGCGTCGCTGGGCGCGTCCTCGTTGTCCTCGCTCAGCCCGGCCGCCACCTCGGCGGCCATCTGGGTCGCGCGGATCACCGACATCGACAGCAGCGAGTCGCCGTCGCGGAACTTCATCCCCGAGACGCCGGACGTGGCGCGCCCCATCGGCCGCAGCTGGGTGTCGTCGGCGCGGAACCGGATCGCCTGACCCTTGCGAGAGACCAGCAGGATGTTGTCCTCGGCGTTGACCAGCTCGGCGCCGATCAGCTCGTCGTCGTCCTCACGGAAGTTGATCGCGATGACGCCGGCCTGGCGCGGGCTGTTGTAGTCGGCCAGCCGGGTCTTCTTGACCAGCCCGTTGCGGGTGGCGAGCACCAGGTACGGCGCCTGCTCGTAGTCGCGGATCGCGAGCACCTGGGCGATGTTCTCGTCCGGCTGGAAGCTCAGCAGCCCGGCCACGTGTCCGCCCTTCGCGTCGCGCGACGCCTCGGGCAGGTTGTAGGCCTTGGTCCGGTAGACCCGGCCGGCGGTGGTGAAGAAGAGCAGCCAGTGGTGGTTGGTCGTGGAGATGAAGTGCTGCACGACGTCGTCGCCGCGCAGGCTCGCGCCCCGCACGCCCTTGCCGCCGCGCTTCTGGGTCCGGTACTGGTCGGCGCGGGTGCGCTTGGCGTACCCGCCGCGGGTGATCGAGACGACGAGGTCCTCGTCGGGGATCAGGTCCTCCATGGACAGGTCGCCGTCGGCCGCGATGATCTGGGTACGCCGGTCGTTACCGTACTTCTCGACGATCTCGGCGAGCTCCTCGCCGATGATCTGCCGCTGCCGAGGCTCGCTGGCCAGGATGTCCTCGAGGTCGGCGATGAGCGCCTCGAGCTCGGCGAGCCGGTCCATGATCTTCTGGCGCTCCAGGGCCGCCAGCCGTCGCAGCTGCATGTCGAGGATCGCCTGGGCCTGCACCTCGTCGATCTCCAGCAGCGTCATCAGGCCGGTGCGGGCCTCCTCGACGTCGGGGGAGCGGCGGATCAGCGCGATCACCTCGTCGAGGGCGTCGAGTGCCTTCACGAGTCCGCGGTAGATGTGGGCCTGGCGCTCGGCCTCCGCGAGGCGGAAGCGGGTACGCCGCTGGATGACCTCGATCTGGTGGGTCACCCAGTTGCTGATGAACTGGTCGATGGTCAGCGTGCGCGGCACGCCGTCGACCAGGGCCAGCATGTTGGCGCTGAAGTTGGTCTGCAGCTCGGTGTGCTTGAGCAGGTTGTTCAGCACCACCCGGGCGACCGCGTCGCGCTTGAGCACGACGACCAGGCGCTGGCCGGTGCGGCCCGAGGAGTCGTCGCGGACGTCCGAGATGCCCTGGACCTTGCCGGAGTCGGCGAGCTCGGCGATCTTCAGCGCGAGGTTGTCCGGGTTGACCATGTAGGGCAGCTCGGTGATGGACAGGCAGGTGCGGCCGCGGTTGTCCTCGTCGATCTCGATGACCGCACGCTGGGTGACCGAGCCGCGACCGGTCCGGTAGGCCTGCTCGATGCCCTCGCGGCCGACGATCAGGGCGCCGTTGGGGAAGTCGGGGCCCTTGATCCGCTCGATGAGCGCGTCCTGCAGCTCCTCGCGGGTGGCGTCGGGGTGGTCGAGGGCCCACTGGGCGCCCTCGGCGATCTCGCGCAGGTTGTGCGGCGGGATGTTGGTCGCCATCCCGACCGCGATGCCGGCCGAGCCGTTGACCAGCAGGTTCGGGTAGCGCGACGGCAGGACCGTCGGCTCCTGGCCGCGACCGTCGTAGTTCGGCTGGAAGTTGACCGTGTCCTGGTCGATGTCGCGGACCATCTCGAGCGCCAGCGGCGCCATCCGGCACTCGGTGTACCGCATGGCGGCCGCCGAGTCGTTGCCCGGCGAGCCGAAGTTGCCCTGGCCGTGGATCAGCGGCGCGCGCATCACCCAGGGCTGGGCGAGCCGGACCAGGGTGTCGTAGATCGCCGAGTCACCGTGCGGGTGGTACTGACCCATCACGTCACCGACGACCCGCGAGCACTTGGAGAAGCCGCGGTCGGGCCGGTAGCCCCCGTCGTACATCGCGTAGAGCACGCGCCGGTGCACCGGCTTGAGCCCGTCGCGTACGTCGGGCAGCGCGCGACCGACGATGACCGCCATCGCGTAGTCGATGTAGGCGCGCTGCATCGAGGTCTGCAGCTCGATCGGCTCGATCCGACCGCCGGGCCCGTCGCCGCCGGTGCCGCTACCCAGGTTGGTGGGGGTCTCAGTCACGTGTCTTCGTCTCTCTCGTTGCGTCTACGACTGTCTAAGGACTTGGTTAGATCCCTAGATATCGAGGAAGCGGACGTCCTTGGCATTGCGCTGGATGAAGGAGCGACGTTGCTCGACGTCCTCGCCCATCAGGGTGGAGAAGACCTCGTCGGCCTGGGCCGCGTCGTCGAGCGTGACCTGCAGCATCAGCCGCTGGTCGGGGTTCATCGTGGTCTCCCACAGCTCGTCGGCGTTCATCTCACCGAGGCCCTTGTACCGCTGGACCGGGTTCTCCTTGGGCAGCTTCTTGCCCGCCTCGAGACCGGCGCGGGTCATCGCCTCGCGCTCGGCGTCGGAGTAGACGAACTCGTGCTCGGCCGGCTTGTTCCACCGGATCCGGTAGAGCGGGGGCTGGGCCATGTAGACGAAACCGTGCTCGATCAGCGGCTTCATGAACCGGAACAGCAGGGTGAGCAGCAGCGTGTTGATGTGGTGGCCGTCGACGTCGGCGTCGGCCATCAGCACCACCTTGTGGTAGCGCAGCTTGTCGAGGTTGAACTCCTCGTGGATGCCGGTGCCGAGCGCGGAGATGATCGCCTGGACCTCGGTGTTGGCGAGCACCTTGTCGATGCGCGCCTTCTCGACGTTCAGGATCTTGCCGCGGATCGGCAGGATCGCCTGGACCCGCGGGTCGCGACCCTGACGGGCCGAGCCACCGGCCGAGTCACCCTCGACGATGAAGACCTCGCACTCGGCCGGGTTGGTCGACTGGCAGTCCGAGAGCTTGCCGGGCAGGCCGCCGCCGCCGAGCAGGCCCTTGCGGCTGCGGGCCAGGTCGCGGGCCTTGCGGGCAGCGATCCGGGCCGACGCCGCGGCCTGGGACTTGCGGACGATGTCGCGGCCCTCGGCCGGGTTCTTCTCGAACCAGTCGCCGAGCTGGTCGTTCATGATCCGCTGGACGAAGCCCTTGGCCTCGGTGTTGCCGAGCTTGGTCTTCGTCTGGCCCTCGAACTGGGGCTCGCCCATCTTGATCGAGATGATCGCGGTCAGACCCTCGCGGATGTCGTCACCCGAGACCCGGTCCTCGCGCTTCTTGATCAGGCCCCACTCCTCGCCCCAGTGGTTGACCAGGCCGGTGAGCGCGGCGCGGAAGCCCTCTTCGTGGGTGCCGCCCTCGTGGGTGTTGATCGTGTTGGCGAAGGTGTGGACCGACTCGGTGAACGAGGTGTTCCACTGCATCGCCACCTCGAGGCTCATGTGGTTCTCGACGCTGTCGGGCGTCTCGGCCTCGAACGAGATGATTGTCGGGTTGGCCTTGTCCTTGCGCCGGTTGAGGTGCTCGACGTAGTCGACCAGGCCGCGGTCGTACTTGAAGACGCGCTCGATGCCGCCGCCCTCGCCGGGGCGGATCGCGTCGGAGCCCGCCTGGTCGATGTCGCCGGCGACGGTGTCGTCCTCGATCGCCTCGAGCAGCTCGGCGGCCGCCGGACGCTCGTCGTGGACGACGATCTCCAGGCCCTTGTTCAGGAAGGCCATCTCGCGGAACCGGCTGGTGATCGTCTCGAGCGAGTAGGTGGTGGTCTCGAAGATCTCCTCCGAGGCCCAGTAGGTGACCGTGGTGCCGGTGCGCTCGCCGGGCTCCATCGGCCGGACCTGCTCCAGCGGACCGTCCGGCACACCGATCGAGAACGACTGGCGCCACAGGTGGCCGCGGTTCTTCACCTCGACGATCAGATGGCTCGAGAGCGCGTTCACCACCGAGACGCCGACGCCGTGCAGACCACCGGAGACCTTGTAGCCGCCGCCGCCGAACTTGCCGCCGGCGTGGAGCATGGTGAGCGCCATCGTGACGGCGGGCATCTCCTGGCCCGGCGCGGTGTCGGTCGGGATGCCGCGACCGTTGTCCTCGACCCGGATCGCGCCGTCGGCCTGCAGGGTGACCACGATCCGGTCGCAGTGGCCGGCGAGCGCCTCGTCGACCGCGTTGTCCACGATCTCCCAGATCAGGTGGTGCAGGCCGCGCTCACCGGTCGAGCCGATGTACATGCCGGGGCGTTTGCGGACGGCTTCGAGGCCCTCGAGAACCTGGATCGCCGAGGCGTCGTACGACGTGCCTGCGTCGGGGGCGGTGCCCCGCAGTGCCGGCTGTTGCGAACTCTCGACAGCAGGTTCTTCGGACACACACACCTCTTCACGAAGGGCTCCACGACACGTCGTCGCGGGGCACGGGCAAGCCTCGCCTGGCACAAGGATGGCCGCATCGACATGACGCGAGCGGCCTGCGGGCCATGATACCGGTCAGGAGGCCGTGTGACACGCGCCGGGCTGGGAAGTTGGGGTCATCTGGGGACAAATGTGCCCCTGAGCCGCTCCTGAGGGCCGTTTCGGCGCACGATCAGGGGGTCGGACAGGTCCCCATACGTCCGCGAGGCCCGCAGATCGTCAGTCTCAGCCGTAGGTGTCGCGCGGACCGCGGCCGTCGCGGACCGAGCGCGGACCCTTCTTCCAGGTCGGTCCGTGCGGTCCGAGGACCTCGATCAGCGCGACCGTGCCGTCGCCCAGCTCCTGGTTCAACCGGCGTACGACGGTGGGCGCGAGCATCCGCAGCTGGGTGGCCCAGGCGGTGGAGTCGGTGCGCACGGTCAGCTTGCCCTCGGCGAACGACTCCGGCGTGCAGTGCTGGGCGATGTCGCTGCCGACCAGCTCGGCCCAGCGGCCGAAGACGCCGTGCACCCGCAGGTCGACCTCCCAGCCGTGGGCGTCGACCAGCCGGCCGACCGTGGTGTCCAGCAGCTGGGGGTCGCGCTCGTCGGGGTGCGACCCGGAGACCCGGCCCGGGGTCGATCTGCGGAACGGGCGCTTCCTGCGCGCCGCCGGCGTCGACTTCGACATGGCTCGGGTCAACGCCTTGGCCAGGTCGAGCCCGTCGTTGCGGTGCTCGGGCTCCTCGGGCGGCTCCGGGATCGGGGTCGACACGTCGGGGGAGTCGGGGCAGTCGGGAATCTGGTCCTCCCCGGTGTCGTCAGGACTCACGGCGCACCTCGCCATTGCCGACCAGGTAGCGCGTGCCGGCCAGCACCTCGGGCACGTCGGCCGCGACCGCCGCGGTCACCAGCACCTGCTCGGCCCCGGCCACCAGGGCGGCCAACTGCCCGCGGCGTTCGGTGTCGAGCTCGGCGAAGACGTCGTCCAGGATCAGGATCGGGTCGTCGCCGTCGGCCCGGAGCAGGTCGTACGACGCCAGCCGCAGCGCCAGCGCGAACGACCAGGACTCACCGTGCGAGGCGTAGCCCTTCACCGGCAGCCGCGGTCCCTCGCTCGTGCTGTCGCCGGGGCCGTGGCCCAGGGTGAGCAGCAGCTCGTCGCGGTGCGGTCCCACCAGCGAGATCCCGCGGTCGATCTCGTCGTTGCGGCGCCGTTCGACCTCGGCGAGCAGCGCCTCGGTCAGTTCGGCCCGACCGGCACCGGCCGGCAGCTCGAACGACGGCTTGTAGGTGATCTCGGCGTCGTCGCGGGAGGCCCCGCGCGCGACGGTCTCGTAAGCCTTGCCCAGGTAGGGCCGCAGGTCGTCGACCAGCTGCAACCGCTCGGCGAGCAGCTCCGCGCCGGTGCCGGCCAGGTGGTCGTCCCAGACCGCGAGCGTGGCCATCGCCGACTCCTGCTGACCGCGGCCCCCACGCCGCGCGGCCCCCATCGTCTTGAGCAGCGAGTTGCGCTGGCGCAGCACCCGGTCGTAGTCGGCCCGGACCCCGGCCAACCGGGGCGTGCGCAGCACGAGCAGGTCGTCGAGGAAGCGGCGCCGGTCCGAGGGGTCGCCCTTGACCAGGGTCAGGTCCTCGGGGGAGAAGACCACCGTGCGCACCAGCCCGACCAGGTCGCGGGCCCGGGGGAGCGGGGACTTGTTCACCCGGGCCCGGTTGGCGCGACCGGGGTTGAGCTCGATCTCCAGCACGGCGGTCCGGCCGTCCCGCACCACCGCGGCCCGGACCACGGCCTGGTCGGCGCCGGCCCGGACCAGCGGAGCGTCGGTCGCCACCCGGTGCGAGGAGAGCCGGGAGAGGTAGTCGATCGCCTCCACCAGGTTGGTCTTGCCCTGGCCGTTGCGCCCGATGAAGGCGGTGACGCCCGGCTCGAGCGGGACGTCCGCGGTGGCGTACGAGCGGAAGTCGTGCAGGCTGAGGTGGGAGACGTACAAGCGGGCTTAGCCCTTCGGTGACTCGGCGGCGTCGGGGTTGACGTCACCGCCCGGCGGCGGCGGCGTCTTCACCGCGTGGCCACCGAACTGGTTGCGCATCGCGGCGATCGCCTTCATGCCGGGGCTCTCCTCCTGGCGCGAGGTGAACCGGGCGAAGAGCGCAGCCGTGATCGCGTGCAGCGGTACGGCATGGTCGATCGCGGCCTCGACGGTCCACCGGCCCTCGCCGGAGTCCTCGGCGTACCCGGCGATCTGGTCGAGGTGCGCGTCCTCCTTGAGCGCCGCGACCAGCAGGTCGAGCAGCCAGGAACGGATCACGGTGCCCTCGCGCCAGGAGTCGAAGACGTCGGTGACGTTCTCGACGAGGTCGACCTTCTCCAGCAGCTCGAACCCCTCGGCGTAGGCCTGCATCACCGCGTACTCGATGCCGTTGTGCACCATCTTCGCGAAGTGGCCGGCGCCCGGCTTGCGCCCGGCGTGCACGAAGCCGGAGTCCCCCTCCGGCTTGAGCGCGTCGAAGGCGGGCTGGACCTTGGCGACGTCCTCGTCCGAGCCGCCGCACATCAGGGCGTAGCCGTTCTTCAGGCCCCAGACGCCGCCGGAGACGCCACAGTCGACGAAGCCGACACCCCGCTCGGCGAGCAGGGCGGCGTTCACCTCGTCGTCGGTCCACCGCGAGTTGCCGCCGTCGACGACCAGGTCGCCCTCGCCGAGCAGCTCGCCCAGCTCCCGGACGGTGGCTCGGGTGGGGTCGCCGGCGGGCACCATCACCCACACGACCTTGGGGGAGGGGAGCTTCGCGACGAGCTCCTCGAGACTGGCGACGTCGGCGAGGTCGGGGTTCACGTCGTAGCCCACGACCGTGTGGCCGGCGTTGCGCAGACGGGTGCGCATGTTGCCGCCCATCTTGCCGAGTCCGACGAGTCCGATGTCCATGCGAATCGCTCCCTCGAGATTGCTGGTCAGGTCTGGTCGTGCGTCGTGCGGTCGGTCAGGACAGCAGGCGACGCGGCATCAGCAGGTACCGGAACGGGGAGGCCTCGCCACCCTCGCCGACCGAACCGCTGATCACCACCGGCTTGGAGGCCTGGGTGAACGCCAGCTCGATGACGGGCTGGTCGATCACGGTCAGGCCGTCGAGCAGGAACTGCGGGTTGAACCCGGTGGTGATGTCCTCGCCGTCGATGTTCGCCTCGATCGACTCCGACGCCTGGGCCTCGTCGCCGGAGCCGGCGTCCAGGGTCAGGGTGCCGTCGCTGAACGCGAGCTGGACGGCGGTGTTCCGCTCCGCCACCAGGGCGACGCGCTTGACCGACTCGATCAGCGCCGCCTTGTCGACGGTGGCCACGGTCTGGTGCTCGCTCGGGAACAGGCTGCGGACCTTGGGGAACTCGCCGTCGAGCAGGCGGGTCGTCGTACGACGTACGCCGCCGGGGGCCGCACCCTCGAAGCCGATGATGCCCTCGCCGGAGCCGGTCGCCGCCAGCGCGATCGTGACCGTGCTGCCCGAGGTCAGCGACTTGGCGGTGTCGCCGAGCACCTTCGCCGGGACCAGGGCGGCCATCGAGGCGTCGGGGGTGTGGGGGCTCCAGCTCAGTTCGCGGTGCGAGAGGCGGAACCGGTCGGTGGCGAGCAGCGAGATCGTCGAGCCGTCGATCTCGATCCGGACACCGGTCAGGACGGGAAGCATGTCGTCGCGGCCGGCTGCGGTGACCGCCTGCTGGACGGCGTGGGCGAACTCGTCGCTCTGCACGGTGCCGGTCGCGGCGGGCATGTCGGGCAGCGCGGGGTAGTCCTCGACCGGCATGGTCTGCAGCGTGAATCGCGCGGAACCGCAGGTCAGCGAGACGCGGGCGCCGTCGAGCGTCATCTCGACCGGCTTGGCGGGCAGGCTGCGGCAGATGTCGGCGAGCAGCCGGCCGCTGACCAGGGCGCGCCCCTCGTCGGCGACGTCCGCCTGGAGGGTGGCGCGGGCCGAGGTCTCGTAGTCGAAGGTGGAGAGCACCAGGCCCTCGTCGCTGGCGTCGATCAGCAGACCAGCCAGGACCGGGACACTCGGACGAACCGGGAGGCTGCGGGCAGCCCAGGCGACGGCGTCTGCGAGCACGTCGCGGTCGACACGGAACTTCACTGTGGATGGTCCTCCGGAGTCGGTGAGTCGAACGGTGCTGCGGGGTGGTCCGTGAATCCTGCCATGCGGGCTGCCACGGCGGGAGGTTCGGTGTGGTTTGTCCGGTCCGGCGAATGACACGTTCCGGGAGTTGTCCCCAGGTTGGGGCCCGGACAGAAGTTCACGGAGGATCTCTCTGGATGCAGGTGAGTGGGAGTCATAGCAACGGTGGAAACTGTGGATGAACTCCGTTTGCGCAGGTCAGTCGGGGAACTTCCGGTGCACAGGGGCTGTGGAGGACGGACGGGCCGACTCGTGGGTGCCTGTGTAGTTCGCGGGGTCGTCCCTGACTCGTCGACCGGTTGTGCACAGGCTTCGGCGAGGGTGACACGTCTGGCCCACAAGTCGTCCACAGGCTGGCGCCCGCGCTGGATCAGTTTTGCCGGGCCTGCATCTTCACCCGGTTGGTGAGCTCGCTGACCTGGTTGAAGACCGCCCGACGCTCGGCGAGGAGCTGGTTGATCTTCCGGTCGGCGTACATCACCGTCGTGTGGTCGCGGTTGCCGAACTGGGCGCCGATCTTGGGCAGCGAGAGGTCGGTCAGCTCACGGCACAGGTACATGGCGATCTGGCGGGCCATCACCAGGTGCCGGCCACGGCTGGGTCCGGTGAGCTCCTCGATGGAGAGCCCGAAGTAGGCAGCCGTCTGGGCGATGATCAGCGCAGCGGTGATCTCCGGCTCGCCACCCTCGGGGATCAGGTCCTTGAGCACGATCTCGGCCAGGGTCATGTCGACCTCCTGGCGGTTCAGGTTGGCGAACGCCGTCACCCGGATCAGCGCACCCTCGAGTTCGCGGATGTTGGTCTGGATCTTGCTGGCGATGAACTCCAGCACGTCCGGCGGCGCGGTCATCCGCTCGGTCGCGGCCTTCTTCCGGAGGATCGCGATCCGGGTCTCGAGGTCCGGCGGCTGCACGTCGGTGATCAGGCCCCACTCGAAGCGGTTGCGCAGCCGGTCCTCCAGCGCCTCGAGCCGCTTGGGCGCCCGGTCGGAGGTCAGCACGATCTGCTTGTTGGCGTTGTGCAGCGTGTTGAACGTGTGGAAGAACTCCTCCTGGGTCTGGGTCTTGCCCTCCAGGAACTGGATGTCGTCGATCAGCAGCACGTCGACGTCGCGGTAGCGGCGCTTGAACCGGTCCTGGCGGTCGTCACGGATCGCGTTGATGAACTCGTTCGTGAACTCCTCGCTGGAGACGTAACGCACCTTCGCCCCGCTGTAGAGGCTGCGCACGTAGTGGCCGATCGCGTGCAGCAGGTGGGTCTTGCCCAGCCCGGAGTCGCCGTAGACGAGCAGCGGGTTGTAGGCCTTGCCCGGCGCCTCCGCCACCGCGACCGCGGCTGCGTGCGGGAAGCGGTTGGACGAGCCGATGACGAAGGTCTCGAACGTGTACTTGGGGTTGAGCCGGGTCTCCAGCGAGCTCGTGCGGGAGACCGACTCCGGGATCTCGGTCAGGGGGGCCGCGGGGGCGTTGGTCGCCTCCGGCGCCGGAGCCAGGGATACGTCACTATGTCCACTTGTCGACTTATCGACCTCGTGGACCGGAGGGGCGAGCACACTGTCCTCCAGCTGCGGATTCACGGTGACCGCGATCCGGATCTCCCGACCGAAGGCGATGGTCAGGGCGTCCTCGAGCTGACCGCGCAGCCGGCCCTCGAGCTGGCTGCGGGTGAAGTCGTTGGGCACGGCGATGATGGCAGTGCTCTCGTGCAGGGTGACCGGCTCGCTCGCGCGCAGCCAGGCGCGCTGGTTGGGTTGGAGGTCGTCGACGACACCACGCCACGCCGTGTCCAGGTCCGAGGTGCTCTGCTCCACGGGTTACCGCCTTCTGCTGGGTCGTTCTGAGCCGATGATGGCCAATGGTCGTCGAGCCGCTTGCGTGTCGCAGCCGAACCCGCGACCCGGCCGTGGCCGGTTTTGTTTACACAGCTTTGTCCACAAGCTGTGAACCCGAGACCCTCGTGGTGGAGAGCGCCGTTCCGAAAGGCTCAGAACCCACGAGCGCCCACCTGTTTGTGCAGGTCAGATGGGGTTTCCGGGCCTCATGTGGTGGGGCTCACACCGACGCCGAAGTTGGGGATATCCAGCGGTGATGGGATGCTCGGTGAGGTCGAACGTAACAAGGTCTTGGCCCGCGGGGCAATACTTCATCCACAGGCCAGACCACGGGTGGAGAGCCGGGGTTTGACCCTGTTCGACGCCAGCGCGTACCGTTGGCCGGTCACCCGGTGTCGACGGGTGCCGCATGTCCACGGGAATGTCACGACCGTGGGTGGGCGGTGCCAGCCGAAACACATGGCACGGCACTGCCGAACCGCCGACGTGACTGTCCCTGACACACCATGGAGAGAAGCTCGTGAGCAAGCGTACGTACCAGCCGAACAACCGCCGCCGTCACAAGGTGCACGGATTCCGTCTGCGCATGCGGACCCGCGCCGGTCGCGCCATCCTGGCGACGCGCCGTCGTAAGGGTCGCAAGAGCCTGGCCGTCTGACGGCCAGCGTCCTCCAGGCCAGCAGCACACTGTGTTGCCCGCGGCCCATCGGCTCCGGGACAGCGAGTCCTTTCGTTCCGCGGTTCGCCGCGGTCGACGGGCGGGTTCGCGCACCCTCGTGGTCCATCTCGAGACCGACGCCGGTGCCACTGACGCCTCCCCGGAGTCCCAGCGGCCAGCTCGCGTCGGCTTCGTGGTCTCCAAGGCCGTGGGGAACGCCGTGGTCCGCAACCGCGTGAAGCGCCGACTGCGCGAGCTCACCCGGAAGTCCGTGCCAGGGCTTCCGGGCTCTGCTGTTCTCGTGGTGCGAGCGCTCCCGCCGGCCGCGAAGGCCGACATCGACCAGCTGGACGCCGATCTGCACCGCCTGCTCGATCGAGTCGTCCGGTGAAGTACCTGCTGATCGGTCTGCTCCGGGCGTACCGTGCCCTGATCAGCCCGCTCTACGGGCAGGTGTGCCGCTACCACCCCTCGTGCTCCGCCTACGCCCTCGAGGCCGTGCGTGAGCACAACAGCGTGAAGGGCAGCTGGCTCGCCGTACGCCGGGTGGCGCGCTGTCACCCGTGGGCCGCCGGCGGCTACGACCCCGTTCCTCCCCGTGGCGACACGGGAGCTTCCTCGACTCCGTCCCCCCAGCAAGGAGCCTGACCCGTGGGAATCTTCGGCGACATCGGCAGCTTCATCATGACGCCGCTGTACTACGTCATCTCGGTCGTGCTGGTGGGGTTCCACAAGCTCTTCAGCACGTTCCTCGACCCGGCCGGCGGCGCCGCCTGGGCCCTGTCGATCATCGGGCTGACGCTGGTGATCCGGACCGCGCTGATCCCGCTGTTCGTGAAGCAGATCAAGTCCAGCCGGAACATGCAGCTGATCCAGCCCCGGGTGAAGGAGCTGCAGAAGAAGTACGGCCACGACCGGGAGAAGCTCGCCCAGGAGACGATGAAGCTGTACAAGGACAGCGGGACCAACCCGTTCGCCTCGTGCCTGCCGATCCTCCTGCAGATGCCGATCTTCCTGGCACTGTTCCGCCTGCTCGACCAGGCCGCCAAGAACAAGAAGGGCCACGGGGTCCTCGACGACGACCTGGCCGAGCTCTTCGGGAACGCGCAGCTCTTCGGGCACATCCCGATCTCGCAGACCTTCATCAAGGCCGGCGGCGACGTCGGCGTCATGCTGTTCGCCGCCCTCCTGGTGCTCGGGATGACCGCCACGACCTTCCTCACCCAGCGCCAGCTGATGAGCAAGAACATGCCGGCCGACGCCCTGACCGGCCCGTACGCCCAGCAGCAGAAGATGCTGCTCTACATCCTCCCCGTCGTCTTCGCGGTGGGTGGCATCGCCTTCCCGATCGGTGTGCTCCTCTACTGGACGACGTCGAACCTGTGGACGATGGGCCAGCAGTTCTACGTGATCCGGAACAACCCGGCGCCCGGCACGCCCGCCGAGAAGGCGAAGCAGGAGCGCGCCGCCGCCAAGGCCGCCAAGCGCGGTGAGCCCCTGCCCGCCGAGCTGGTGGAGCCGGAGCCCGAGCGTCGTCCCGCCGTGCGGCAGCAGCCGAAGAAGCAGACCCGACAGCAGCGCAAGAAGTCCGCCGGCAAGCCCGCGGACACCACGAACACCCACGAGGGGGACCAGAAGTGAGCGAGTCAGTGAGCGACGAGACCACCACGACCGAGGCCCCGGAGGCCCCCGAGTCCACCGAGACCGTGGAGACCGCCGAGGGATCCACCGACAGCGGTGCCGGCGACGAGGCGTCGTCGGCGTCGACCGGTGGTGGCCGCGCTGCCCGCATCAAGGAGCTGGAGGCGGAGGGCGACATCGCCGCCGACTACCTCGAGGAGCTGCTGGACATCGCCGACCTGGACGGCGACCTGGACATGGACGTCGAGGGCGATCGAGCAGCCGTCTCGATCGTGGGCGCCGACCTGAGCCAGCTCGTCGGCAAGAACGGCGAGGTGCTGGATGCCCTGCAGGAACTGACCCGTCTGGCGGTCTACCGCGAGACCGGCGAGCGCTCGCGCCTGATGCTCGACATCTCCGGCTTCCGCGCCGAGAAGCGCGCCTCGCTGGTGAAGCTGGCCGAGGCGACCATCGCTGAGGTCAAGGAGTCGGGCAAGCCCGTCTCCCTCGACCCGATGACGCCGTTCGAGCGCAAGGTCGTGCACGACGCCGTGGCCGCGGCCGGGCTGTCGTCCGCCTCGGAGGGCGTGGAGCCGCGCCGGTACGTGGTGGTCCTTGCGGACTGAGCGATGAACGACGTTTCACGTGAAACACCCTCCGCCCCGGACGTGGCGCGGAGGGTGTTTCCGCATGAGCGACTGCCGCTGGCCGAGCGCTACGCGGGGCTGCTCGCGACCGAAGGCGTGGTGCGCGGCCTGATCGGTCCGCGGGAGGCGCCGCGACTGTGGGACCGCCACCTGCTCAACTGCGCCGTCCTGGGCGAGCTGCTCCCCCAGGACGCCACGGTCTGTGACATCGGCTCCGGTGCGGGTCTGCCCGGGCTGGTCGTCGCGATCGCCCGGCCTGATCTGCAGGTGACCCTCGTGGAGCCGCTGCTGCGCCGTACGACCTTCCTCGAGGAGGTCGTCGCCGAGCTCGAGCTCGACAACGTGACGGTGGTCCGGGGTCGCGCGGATGCCCTGCACGGCATTCAGGTGTTCGACGTGGTCACGTCCCGTGCGGTGGCTCCGCTGGAGCGCCTGCTGCAGTGGTCGATGCCGTTGGTGGCACCGGTGGGAGCTCTCGTGGCGATGAAGGGCGCGAGTGTGCACGACGAGATCGAGGCGGCTCAGAAGACGCTCCGTGCCCTGAGGTGTGCGACTCCCGAGGTGTCGCTGCTCGGCGAATCCTTGCTCGACTCTCCCACCTCGGCGCTACGGGTGGCCTGGGCCGATCCCGGGGAGGTATCTTGGCCGCCGGCGCCCACGAGTCCGGGGTCGAGGAAGCGCGGCCCTGGCCGCACGAGTTCTACGCGAAGGCGGCGAAGGTGACCGAGACCTCGGGATCCGACGAACCCGCTACCGGAGCCCCCTCCCGGCGAGCAACCCCAGAGTTTTCCACCGGTCAGGTGAGCCTCCCTGAGCGTAGTTATCCACAGGTTGACCCCAGTCATCCACAAGTCGACCCGGAGAGCGATCACCCCGTGGTTTCACGTGAAACATCGACAGCCAGCCCCTACAAGGTTCGGACGGCAGCCGATTTGGCCGACACGACGCCGACCTACGAGGACCTGGCCACCCCGTTGGCCCGGGCTGCCGAGCACTCGGTGATGGTTCGGCACGGCGCGAGGATGCGGCCACCGCTCCCCCGACCGGAGCGGACCCGGGTCTTCGTCGTGGCGAACCAGAAGGGTGGCGTCGGCAAGACCACCAGCACGGTCAACGTCGGGGCCGCCCTGGCGCAGCTCGGCCAGCGGGTCCTGGTGATCGATCTGGACCCCCAGGGCAACGCCTCCACCGCTCTTTCGGTCGACCACCGTCGCGGCGTGCCCTCGACGTACGACGCCCTGGTGGACGGCGTACCCCTCGAGGAGGTCGTGACCGCGTGCCCCGAGGTGCCGAACCTCTTCGTGGTGCCGGCCACGATCGACCTGGCCGGAGCCGAGATCGAGCTGGTCAGCGTGGTGGCACGGGAGACTCGCCTGCACAAGGCGATCCAGGGCCACCCGCTGGTCGGGACGCTCGACGAGGTGGGCGAGGAGCGCTACGACTACGTCCTCATCGACTGCCCGCCGTCGCTCGGCCTGCTCACGCTGAACGCCCTGGTGGCGGGCGCGGAGATGATGATCCCGATCCAGGCGGAGTACTACGCTCTCGAGGGCCTGGGCCAACTGCTGGAGACCGTGGAGATGGTGAAGGCGCACCTGAACCCGCGTCTGGCCGTCTCCACCATCCTGGTGACCATGTACGACGGGCGCACCCGCCTGGCCTCGGGCGTGGCCGACGAGGTCCGGGAGCACTTCGGCGACGCCGTCGTACGCACCAACATCCCGCGCTCGGTGCGGGTCTCGGAGGCACCGTCCTACGGCCAGACCGTGATGACCTACGACCCCGGATCGCCGGGGGCCCTGTGCTACCTCGAGGCAGCACGCGAGATCGCCACCAAGGGAGCACCCGCATGAACGCCAGCACCAACCCCGCTCGTCCCGCGCAGCGTCGGGGCCTCGGGCGCGGCCTCGGCTCGCTGATCCCGACCGGACCGGCCTCCGTGGAGGCCGAGGACGACGGGGTCGTCGTCGGTGACCCCTCGGTGGGCACGCCCAGCGCTCCTGCCGCGGGCGGTTCGGCGGGCGGATCGCTGGGGCAGGCGCAGCCGATGGCCATCGCCGGCGCCTACTTCTCCGAGATCCCGGTCGGTCAGATCACGCCGAACCGGGTCCAGCCGCGCCAGGTCTTCGACGAGGAGGCGATGGCGGAGCTGGTCCACTCGATCCGCGAGGTCGGGCTGCTCCAGCCGATCGTCGTACGCCGCCTCGGGGCGGAGGAGTTCGAGCTGGTCATGGGTGAGCGCCGTTGGCGCGCCTCCCAGGAGGCCGGTCTCCAGGCGATCCCCGCGATCGTCCGCGAGACCGAGGACAACGACATGCTCCGGGACGCGCTCCTGGAGAACCTGCACCGCTCGCAGCTCAACCCGCTCGAAGAGGCCTCGGCCTACGCCCAGATGCTCGAGGACTTCGGCTGCACGCATGACGAGCTGGCGTCGCGGATCGGCCGGTCGCGCCCGCAGATCAGCAACACGCTGCGTCTGCTGCGGCTGAGCCCGGCCGTCCAGCGTCGGGTGGCCGCCGGCGTGCTCTCGGCCGGTCACGCCCGCTGCCTGCTCGCGGTGGAGAACGCCGACCTGCAGGACCGGCTCGCGCAGCGCGTGGTCGCCGAGGGCATCAGCGTGCGTGGTCTCGAGGAGATCGTCGCCGTCGGCGAGACCGGTGGCCCCGCACCACGGACCGTACGTCGCAAGCCGACCGCCCCGGGCCTGGGCGACCTGGCCGACCGGCTGTCGGACCGGCTGGAGACCCGGGTCAAGGTCGACCTCGGCGCTCGCAAGGGCAAGATCACCGTGGAGTTCGCCTCGATGGAGGACCTGCGGCGCATCGTCGACGTGATGGACCCCCGCAACCGGGACGACCGCCCGATCTGAAGCCTGGAGCGCTCCGGACAGCGGCGCTCCACCGGCGGGGATGGGCCCGAACCCCTGATTCCAGGCGCGGACTTCAGTCGGCGAAGCAATATGTCGACAAAGCGACCTATCGATAAAGCGAGTTAGACACTCATCATTTCGTCGGCTTCGCGCGAGCGGCACGGCGGGCGGCCCGCTCACGCTTCTCGGCCGCATCGAGCTCCAGCGCCTGCTCCGGCGTGGGCGCGGAGCCGCCGTACGAGGCCGGCAGCCACCAGGATCCGGGCGGCTGCTCCTCGGCCGGGTACGACGCGATCGCCTGCTCGAGCATCTCCGCCATCACCGAGCGCAGCTGGGCCGTCTCCGCGGCCGGGTCCGCACCGGTCGGGTGCAGGGGAGCGCCCACGGAGATCTGGATCGTCTTGCCCCGGCTGAAGTCCTTGGGGTGGTCCTTGGTCATCATTCGCTGGGTGCCCCAGAGGATCACCGGGACCACCGGGACGCCGGCCTCCGCCGCGATCCGCATCGTCCCGGACTTGAACTCCTTGAGCTCCATCGAGCGGGAGATCGTCGCCTCGGGGAAGATGCCCACCGCCTCACCGGCCCGCAGGTACTCCACCGCCGTACGGAGCGAGGACTGGCCCTCGCCGCGGTCGACCTCGATGTGGTGCAGCGACCGCATCAGCGGTCCCGTCCAGGTGTGGTCGAAGAGCTCACGTTTCGCCATGAACCGGACCTTGCGCCCGGACGGGTTCGCCGCGAGGCCGCCGTAGACGAAGTCGACGTACCCGATGTGGTTGTAGGCGAGCAGTACGCCGCCGGAGCGGGGCACGTGCTCGGTGCCGGAGAGCCGGATGCGTTGCCCCAGCGCCCGGAAGGCGGTCTTCGCGGCAAGGATGATCGGCGGGTAGGTCAGGTCACGCATGACGGGACTCCTGGGTGCCGCGAGCGATCGCGGCGTCGACGAGGGAGGCGCACACCTGGCCGAGGTCCAGGCCGGCGGCCTGGATCGACAGGGGCACGGTGGAGGTCTCGGTGAAGCCCGGCGCCACGTTCACCTCGAGGAACCAGACGCGGTCCTGCTCGTCCACGATCAGGTCCGAGCGCGAGACGTCCCGCAGGCCCAGCGCCTCGTGGGCGCGCAGCGCGACCCGGGCGATCTCGGTGGCGACGGCCGAGCTGACCGGGGCCGGCGTGACGAACTCCGTGGAGCCGGCCGTGTACCGCGCCGTGTAGTCGTAGACGCCACCGTCGGGCAGGATCGCGACCGCGGGAAGGACGCGGGGACCCGAGCCGTCGTCGATCACCGGGACCGCCACCTCCAGGCCCACCACGAACTGCTCCAGCAGCGCCACGTCGCCGTACGCGAAGGCGTTGACCATCGCCGAGGGCAGCTCCTCGGCCGTACGGACCACCGAGCAGCCCAGGGCCGAGCCGCTCTTGGCGGGCTTCACCATCAACGGCAGGCCCAGCCGCTCCACCAGGGCGGCCATCACGTCGGCCGCCCCCAGCTCGCGGAAGGTCTCGTGCGGCAGGCAGACCGAGTCCGGCGTCAGGATCCCGGCCCGACGGGCCACCTCCTTGGCGACCGGCTTGTCGAACGCGGTCCGGCACGAGGACGGCGGCGCTCCGACGTACGGCACGTCGAGGAGCTCGAGGACCTCGCGCACCGCGCCGTCCTCGCCGGTCTCGCCGTGCAGCATCGGGACGACACACGCGGGCCGATCGCGGCGCAGCACCCCGAGCAGCGCCGAGTCGACATCGCGTTCGACGACCTCCAGGCCCGTGCCGCGCAGCGCCTCGGCCACCCGTCGGCCCGAGCGCAGGGACACGTCGCGCTCGTGGGAGAGCCCGCCTGCGAGGACCAGGACCTGTCCCGGCTTGCTGTCAGCGCCTTGTGCGGCCACGTCGTCTCCACTCATCGGGGTTCGTCAGCTCAGATCGGTGCTGGGGGCGTCGTACCCGCTGCGGGCCTCGAGGCCGTGCACGGGAGCTCCGGCCCCGAAGGTCGCACGCAGCTCCATCTCGTCGTCCAGCACGCCGGCCAGCCTGCGCACGCCCTCCCGGATCCGCTCCGGGGTCGGGAAGCAGAAGGAGAGCCGCATCGAGCTCGAGCCGTAGCCGTCGGCGAAGAAGGCGGTGCCGGGCACGTAGGCCACCCGAGCCGTCACGGCCCGCGGCAGCATCGCCTTGGCATCGATGCCCGGGGGCAGCGTCACCCAGACGAAGAAGCCACCGTCCGGGGTGTTCCACGAGCAGGCAGCCGGCATGAAGTCGTCCAGCGCCTGCATCATCGCGTCCCGGCGCTCGCGGTACATCTCGCGCATCTGCTTGATCTGGCCTTGCCAGTCGTGCGCGGTGAGGTACGCCGAGACCGCCATCTGGCTGAACGACGGCGGACACAGGGTCGCGGACTCCTGGGCCAGCACCAGCTTCTCGCGCACCGCGTGCGGCGCGAGCGCCCAGCCGACCCGGATGCCGGGGGAGAAGGTCTTCGAGAACGAGCCCAGGTAGATGACGCCCTCGGCCTCGTCGGCGCGCAGCGCCCGCATCGGCTCGCCCTCGAAGCCGAGCAGGCCGTAGGGGTTGTCCTCCAGGACCAGGATGTCGTGCTCGCGACAGATCGCGAGGATCTCCGGGCGGCGCTCCGCGGTCAGCGTGACGCCGGCGGGGTTGTGGAAGTTCGGGATCGTGTAGAGGAACTTGATCGTCTTGCCGGCCGCCTTGACCGCCGTGATCGCCTGGCGCAGCGCCTCGGGCACCAGACCGTCGGCGTCCATCTCCACGTGCACCACGTCGGCCTGGAAGGACTTGAAGACGCCCAGCGCCCCGACGTACGACGGGGCCTCGCAGAGCACCACGTCGCCGGGGTCGCAGAAGATCCGGGTGACCAGGTCGACCGCCTGCTGGGAGCCGACCGTGACCACGACGTCGTCGGGGTGGGCCTCGATGCCCTCGAGGCGCATCACGTCGCAGATCTGCTCGCGCAGGACCGGGTCGCCCTGACCGGAGCCGTACTGCAGGGCGGTGGTGCCGTGGTCGGCCACCAGATCGCTGATCACGCTGCCGACGAGGTCGAGCGGGAGGCCGGAGATGTTGGGCATCCCGCCGGCCAGCGAGACGACCTCGGGGCGGGAGGCGACGGCGAACAGAGCCCGGATCTCGGAGGCGGTCATGCCGGCCGTGCGCGCGGCGTACCGATCGACGTACGAGTCGAGGCGGGTGCTGGCCGGGTGGGATTCGCTGCGCGCGGGAGTCTGCTCCATGACGCGTCTAGCATGAACGATGGAGCAAGCGTGCGCACCACCAGCCCGGTGGTTGGGCACGGAGTTCGTCCACTCCGGCCGCGGAGGTGCCATGTCTCGCAAGATCGTCCGGCTCACCCTGGACCACCTCGACGCCCTGCCCTCGCCGTGTCGGTCCTGCCTCTTCTGGGAGCTCGACCCGGTGCGTCGCAGCCAGGTGGCGGACCCGGCCGCCGAGAAGGAGGCCTGGATCTCCGAGGTGCTGCGCGAGTGGGGCTCGTGCGGACGGGTGGCGCTGGTGGACGGGGAGCCGACCGGCTACCTGGTCTACGCGCCGGAGAGGTTCGTGCCCGGGGCGGCCGGCTTCCCGACGGCTCCGGTGTCACCGGACGCGGTGCTGCTGACGACGGCGTACGTCGATCCGGCGTACGCGAAGGGCGGGCTGGGGCGGATGCTCGTGCAGGGGATGGCGCGCGACCTGACCGAGCGGGGGATCCGGGCGGTCGAGGCGTTCGGGGACCACCGGGGTGGTGGGTGCTGCGTGGTGCCCGCGGACTTCCTGTCCGGGGTGGGCTTCAAGACGCAGCGAGCGCACGGCACCCACCCGCGGATGCGGATGGAGCTCCGGTCCGCGATCACGTGGCGGACCGACGTGGAAGCGGCGTGGGAGCGCCTGTGGGGTGCCGTGCGCCCGGCGTCGAAGGCAACCAGAGGTGCCTCCAGGGTGCTCAGGCGATGAAGTCCTGCAGCTCGTTGAGCAGCGCGGCCTTCGGGCGGGCGCCGACGATGGACTTCACGACCTCGCCGCCCTGGTAGACGTTGATCGTGGGGATGCCGGTGACGCGGTACGACGAGGGCGTGACCGGGTTCTCGTCGACGTTCATCTTGAAGAAGGTGATCTTGTCGCCGTGGGCGGTGGCGATCTCGTCGAGGATCGGGGCGACCTGACGGCACGGTCCGCACCACTCGGCCCAGAAGTCCACGAGGACGGGCTTGTCGGACTTGAGGACCTGCGCCTCGAACTCGGCGTCGGTCACGGCAGCAATGTTCGCCACGGAACTACCTTTCGTCAGATGAAGTCAGTGATCAGTGAACACCACGGGTGGGGGTGCTTGTTCCCGGGTGGGTGGTGCAGGGATCCCCGGATCTCCGGGGAAGTTGGCGCTTATCGGGGGTTGCAACGGCCTGGAAGCGCAGGAATCCCCGGAGATCCGGGGATCCCGACACCTCACAGACCAGCGGTTTCGGTGATGTTCGTCTGCGCCTCGTGGGCCACGGCCGCCTGCGCCTCGTCGGCGGTCGCAGCCGCGTGGTCGAGGGTGGCCAGGTACCGCTCGGCGTCCAGAGCCGCCGCGCAGCCGGTCCCGGCAGCGGTGATCGCCTGCCGGTAGTGGTGGTCCACCAGGTCGCCCGCGGCGAACACGCCCGCGAGGTTGGTGGCCGTCGAGGGGTGCTGCACCAGCACGTAGCCGTTCTCGTCCAGGTCGACCTGGCCGCCGAGCAGCTCCGAGCGGGGGTCGTGGCCGACGGCGATGAACAGGCCGGTCACGTCCAGCGGACGGGTCTCGTCGGTCACGGTGTCGCGCAAGGTCACCGACTCCAGCCGGTCCTCACCGTGGATCTCGTCGACGGCGGAGTTCCACAGGATCTCCAGCTTCGGGTCGGCGAAGGCGCGCTCCTGCATGATCTTCGACGCGCGCAGCTCGTCGCGGCGCACCACCAGCGAGACCTTCGAGGCGAAGCGGGTCAGGAACGTCGCCTCCTCGACGGCCGAGTCGCCACCACCCACGACCGCGATGTGCTGGTCGCGGAAGAAGAAGCCGTCGCAGGTCGCGCACCACGAGACGCCACGCCCGGAGAGCTCCTCCTCGTTGGGCAGGCCCAGCTTGCGGTAGCCCGAGCCCGTGGCCAGGACGACCGCGCGGGCGGTGTAGGTGTCGGTGGCGGTCTTGACGACCTTGACGTCGCCGGTGAGGTCGACCTCGACCACGTCGTCGGCGATCATCTCGGCGCCGAAGCGCTCGGCCTGGGCACGCATCTCGTCCATCAGGGCCGGGCCCATGATGCCGTCGCGGAAGCCGGGGAAGTTCTCCACCTCGGTGGTGTTCATCAGCGCACCACCGGCGGTCACCGAGCCCTCGAAGACCAGCGGGGCGAGGCTGGCACGAGCGGCGTAGACCGCTGCGGTGTAGCCGGACGGCCCGGAGCCGATGACGATCACGTTGCGGGGGGCAGAATCCGTGGATTCGGTCATGTCGGGGGTGCTCTCCTCGATCGGATGGGACGTCAGGTCAACCGATCGTAGGCGAGAGGCATTCCCCGGCTCAGGGCACGGGCAGGGTGATCGAGCGCAGGACCTCGGGACTGCCACAGCTGAACAGGTCGACGACCTGGCTGTCCCCGGTCACCTCGCGGAAGACCAGGACCCCGAGATCGGCGCCGTACAGGACCGGCACGTAGCTGCCCTCGCCCCACTCCGGGCGGACACAGTCGTACGCCGAGCTGCCCGCCGACTCCGCCGGCGCGGACTCGGCCGACGAGCTGGTCGGGGACTTGTCGGTCGGGGAGGTGCGATCGGCCAGCCGACCGCTCTCGAGCTGGCGTCGGGTCCGGGCCACGTCGGTGGAGAAGTCGTCCGGGCGGATCTCGACCGGCGCCAGCGTCTCGAAGCTGCCGAAGGAGTCGAGGGCCGCCCCCAGCTCGCTGTTCGTCTCGCCGCTCCCGGCCGCGCTCCCAGCCGCGCTGTCGGCGTCCTCCGGGGTCGAGCGGTCGGCCGTCGAGGCGCTGATCGCGTCGCCCTGGCCGATGTCCATCAGCTGGCCCAGGCCGACCCCGAGCACGACGACGGCGGCGGCCGCCACCAGCAGGGAGGCCACTCGACGCCGGCGCCGGGAGGCGAGCTCCACCAGGTTCCCGGTCTCGCCGGGCCCCTCGGGGCTGTCGGCGAGGTCGGACAGCACCCGCTCGAGTCGGGCGGCGACGTCGTCGGGCATGGGTTCGGTGTGCCGGGCTTCGGCGAGGAGGCGGCGGACAGCCTGGTCCTGCTGCTTGGTGAGCTTCGGGTCGTGCTGGGCCACGGGGGAGCGCCTCCTTCCTGGTCAGTCTCGCGGGCGGGTCGATCGGGGCACGGTCAGGGTCAGGCCGTGGCCGGGGGTCCGCGCTCGTCCCTGGTGGGTGGGACGGCCCGGCCCGCCTCGGGGTTCCCTGCGGACGGGTGGGGCTCGTCACCGGAGCCCTCCAGCGGCGCCAGCAGCACTGCCAGCCGGGCGCGGCCACGCGAGCAGCGTGACTTGACCGTCCCGACCGCGCAGTCGAGCATCCGGGCGACGTCCGCGACGGGGTAGCCCTCCATGTCGACCAGCACCAGGGCGGCGCGCTGTTCCTCCGGCAGCGTCGCCAGCGCCGCCAGCACCGCCTGCCGGCGCTCGTCGCGCACCGACAGGTCGGCCGGGTCGGCGGTGTCGTCGGCGACGGTGGACGTCGTCGTGGAGCCGCGGTTGCCGTACTCCTCGAGGTCGTCGGGCAACGGCTCGGTGCGGCGTACCCGGGCGGCCCGGATCCGGTCGAGGCAGGCGTTCACCACGACCCGGTGCAGCCAGGTGGTCACCGCTGCCTCCCCCCGGAAGGAGCCGGCCCGCCGGTACGCCGCGACCAGTCCGTCCTGGAGACCGTCCGCGGCGTCCTCGGGGTTGCCCATCGTGCGCAGCGCGACCGCCCACAACCGGTCACGGTGCCGGGCGAAGAGCAGCCCGAACGCGTCGGGGTCGCCGTCCACGTGGGCCTGCAGCAGGACCACGTCGCTCGAGGACGCGTCCGGGGACGTGGAGGTCATGAGCCGCGGACCACCACGTCGGCGATCTCGCCGCGGAAGCCTCCGTCGACCGCCGGCACCGAGGTGAGCCAGACGGTCACGAAGCGACCCTCGACCGCCTCGTCGAGGGCGATCTCACCGGTGGTGCCGAGCGTCGCGGTCGCCGCCGGCGACAGCCCCTCGACGGTGGTGGGCGCCTCGTCGGTCACGTAGACGGCCACCTCGGTGTCCTCGCCGACCAGCGCCAGGTCGACCTGGGAGACCTCGTAGGCGTCACCGAGGTCCAGGGTCAGGCCGAGCCCGGTCTTGAGGCCGCCGGGCCCGAAGTTTTGCTTGTAGGTCAGCGAGCGCCACGCGGTCGACGGGTCGTCGTCGACCGCCAGCGGTGCGAGCTCGGGGTTCTCGGTCGGTGGGTCGCCCTGGGGGTCGAAGTCGGAGGCGGTGACCCCATCGATCGCCGTCGCGACCGCAGAGGTGCTCGGCGAGCCGGAGACGCCCGGGCCGGTGGGCTCGGCCCCCATCGGCGTCTTGCCACGGCCGAGGTTGTAGGCGACGACGATCGCCACCAGCAGCAGCAGCCCTCCGGCGACCGCGGCGGCCAGGCGCAGCCAGTTGCGCCCCGGGACCTCGTCGGCCGGCGGGTCGACGATCCCGAAGGCGCCGGTGCCGGTGTTCACCACCGCACCGGTGCCCGTACCGGTTCCGGTGCCGGTGTCACCCCAGGGCCAGTAGTCCTGGGACCCGGTCGCGGCGACCCCGGGACGCGGCCGGCGCACCGGCTCGCCGTTGGTCGGCTCGGGCGCGAAGAGCGGCCGCTCGGGCGGGTCCTCGAAGGGGGGCGGAGGCGGGGCGGGCTCGGAGCGGGCCCGCAGCCACGAGACCTCGTCGGCCTCGTCGTCGAAGATCGGCATCCCGGCCTGGGTGGGCTGGTCGTGGCCCGCCGGGGTGACCGGTTCGACCGGATCCTCCTCGCCGTTCGACTCCTGGGCGGCGGCCTCCAGCTCCGACAGCGGGGTGAGCACCACGGTCTCGGGCTGCCCCGGGGTCGAGGCGCCAAGCAGCTCGGCCTCGGCCATCCCGGTCGCGTCGCCCACGAAGTCGGCGAGGTAGCCGCTGATCCCGCGGGCGGTGCTCAGGTCGAAGTCCTCGCCCAGCCGGGACGGGGTGGCGGCGGCGTACGGGTTGACGACCGCGTCGCAGAGCGCGTCGAGGGGACGCGGGATGCCGGCCCGCACCTGGCGGGGGCGGAGCACCTGGCCGTGCTCGTGTGGCGCCGGAGCGACGTCCGACCGGGAGACCCCCGGCCACTTCCCCGTCAGGGCGCAGTAGAGGAGTCCGCCGAGGTCGGCCACGTCGGTGGCGATCCGACCGGCCGGCAGCCCGTGCAGGGCGGCGTCCACGGCGAAGCCGATCACCCGGACCGACCCCGTCCGGTCGACCAGGACGTTCTCCGGCACGAGGCGACCGTGGGCCACCCCGGTGTCGTGCGCGACGGCGATCGCCGCGGCGACCTCCGAGACCAGCCAGGCGGCCCGGCGGGGGGCCAACGGACCGGTCTTGGCCAGCATCACGTCCAGGGAGTGCCCCTGACCCCACTCGTTGACCACGAAGCAGAGCCCGTCAACCTGGTCGGCGTCCAGGACCCGCAGCAGGCGACGGTCCAGGACGGTGGCGGAGCGCCGAGCCGCCTCGAGCAGGCCGGACGCGCGCTCGTCGGACTCGGAGATGACGTGCAGGGCCACGTGACGCTCGAGGATACGGTCGTGGGCCCGCCAGAACCGGCCGCCGCCACTCTCGGTGAGCAGGTCGATCAGGCGGTACCGGTCGGCGAGGACGTCACCGGGCCGGACGGAATGCGGCACGCGACTCCCTTCTGCTCCCCGGTGGGGGTGGTTCATGGACGGACGAGGCCATCGTAGGGCGCCTCAACGTCGGCTTGCGGACGGCAGGCGGCGGGTGAGGGTGTCGATCACCTGGGTCACCTCGCGCAAGCGCATGGCGCGGGCCAGGACGAGGAAGACGACGACGTCCACGACCGTGATCGCCAGCGCCTGCAGGGCCGCCACCGGCCAGCTCGGGCTGGGGGCCAGCAGGTCGATCACCCGGGCGACGACCAGGGCGACCGTGGTGGACAGCCCGGCGGCGATGAGGAGACGGACCCCGAAGCGGACCAGCCTCGGGGTGTCCAGGCCGCCCAGGCGACGGCGGAGCACCTGGTAGGAGACCAGCGAGCCCACGGCGTACGACGCGGTGTAGGCCAGCACCAGGGCCGGCGAGGTCTGCTCGGGGTCGGCCAGCGTGACCAGCACCAGCGCGACCGCGATGTTCGAGGCCGCCACGGCGCACTGGATGAAGAAGACCGTGCGGGTGCGTTCGAGGGCGTAGAAGCCGCGCAGCATCAGGTAGTGGATCGTGAAGACGACCAGGCCCGGCCCGAAGAGTGCCAGCGACGGCGCGTAGTTGCGGTACGTCTCGCTCGCCGCGCCGTGACCCCAGATCACCTGGGACACGTCGGGTGCGATCAGCGGCAGCAGCAGCGCGAAGGGGACCACGACGGCCAGCGCGGTGCGCAGGGTCGAGGTCAACGTGCGGGCCAGCTCGCCGAGCTCGCCCTCGGCCGCGCGAGCCGAGAGCCGCGGCAGGATCGCGGTGGCCAGCGAGACCGTGATGATCGAGTGCGGCACCATCATGATCAGGAAGGTCGAGGAGTAGATCGTGTAGCCGGTGCCGTCGCTGGGCGGGGTGGCCCCGCAGCCGCCGGCCGACGTACCGCTGGAGGCGAGACGTACGACGACCAGGTAGGCGATCTGGTTCACGATCACGAACAGCACGGTCCAGATGCCCAGCCGCATGGTGTGCCCGAGCCCGGCGTGGCGGAAGTCGAAGCGCGGCTTGAACCGGAAGCCGGCCGAGCGCAGGTAGGGCACCAGGATCAGGAACTGCACGGCGATGCCGACCGTGGACCCCAGCCCGAGCAGCGCCTCCTGCCCGGGGGTGTAGCCACCGGTCAGCTCGGCACCCTTCGCCGGACCGAAGACGAACAGGTAGACGAGCAGCACGCCGACCGAGATCACGTTGTTCGCGATCGGCGCCCACATCATCGGGCCGAAGCGGCCGCGGGCGTTGAGCACCTGCCCGACCAGCACGAACATGCCGTAGAAGAAGACCTGCGGCAGGCAGTAGCGGGCGAAGTCGATCACCGACTCGCGCTGCGGGACCAGGTCGGAGCACTGGAACGACTGGTCGAGGTAGAGGTACATCACCGCCGGCGCGGCCAGCACCAGCACGGCGGTGACGACGCCGAGGAAGAGTCCGGCCAGCGTGATGATCCGGTTGGTGTAGGCGTCGCCGCCGTCCGGGTCGTTGCGCATCGCCCGGACCAGCTGCGGCACCAGGACGGCGTTGAAGACGCCGCCGGCCAGCAGGATGTAGAGCATGTTCGGGATCGTGTTGGCGATCGTGAACAGGTCGGCGTGCAGCAGGTTGCCGAGCGCCGCGGCGAGCAGGGCGGACCGGAGGAAGCCGCTGAACCGGGAGACCACGGTCCCGGCGGCCATCACCGCACTCGACGCGAGGATCGAGGACTGCTCGGAGTCCCGGGTGTCGTCGGAGTCGCTCATCGGGTGCCGGCTCCCGCGCGCGAGCGGACCCGTCGCACCAGCCGTACGCCGATGGCGGTGAAGAGCAGGCCGATCCCGGTGCCGAGGATCAGCCAGATCGCCCGGCTGACCTGGGCGGAGCGGATCGGGACGGTGTCGGTCGAGCCGAGCGGGTTGCCGGCGAGGTCGGTGACGACCAGCGTCACGTTGTTCACGCCGAGGGCGGTCGTGGTCGCGTTGAGCAGCACGGTGGTGCGGGCGCCGGGCCCGATCTCGACCCTGGTCGGCCCGGAGATCGTCAGCGGTCCGTCGGTCACCGCCTCGATCCGGACGGTCGCGGGATGGTCGAGACCGTTGGTGAGGGTGGCGGCGAAGCGTCCCTCCTCGCTGGAGAGGGTCACCGCCCGGGGGGCGTCGACGCGGACCGAGGCGAGCTGGGCGTCGATCCACGACCGCGAGCGGTCGGCCGACGAGCGGGCCGCGTTCGGACGTCGGCGACTCGTGTACGAGACGTCGGTGAGGGCCTCCCCGGTGACCTCGCCCGCGATCTGCTTGTTCTCGCTGAGCACCCGCTGGAGGCTCTCGCCGGAGTCGATCAGGGCGTTCGCGGAGGAGAAGTTGGCGGCGTCCAACTGCCGACGGGCCTCGGCCCGGGGGTAGACGATCTCGGCGGGGTCCACGGCCCGACCGCGTCGCTGGGCGATGTCGGCGAGCGTGGTGAGCCGGAGCCAGTCGAGGTCGAGGCCTTCGAAGAAGCCGGTGCTCGAGGCGGGCGCGAACTTGCGGGGCAGCACCAGGACCAAGGGCTGTGCCGGGTCGGAGAGCGCCCGGACGGCCGCCTCGGCGACGATCCGCTGGCGCATCGCGACCAGCGAGCGCGGGTCGTTCGGTCCCGGCCCCCCGGTGGCGGCGGCGCTGGAGGTGGGCACCACGGTGGCGCCGTCGACCCGGGCCACCGACGGGGTGGGCCCGGGGACGGCGTCGTCGCTGATCAGCACGGTGGCGTCGTCGCCCACCAGTTCGAGGGCCGCCGTGCTCAGGAACCCGCCCGGGGGAGCGACGGCCGGGCTGGTGCTCACGCCCCAGTCGGCGAGCTGGGTGCTGGTCCGGTTCCGGGAGCGTGAGTAGAGGTCCGGGGCGATCTCGGCCGCCGCAGCGACGTCGAGGTCGCCGTACGGCAGGGACAGGACCTGGCTGCCGCGCAGCCCCTCGCGCAGGCGGGCGAGCCAGGTGCCCGCTGCGTCCGCGGCGGCGGGCAGGTCCGGGTCCAGCCCGGACGGCGGCGTCGCCTCGCCCCCCTCGTCCGGCTCGGCGGACGGACTGCCGGTCGGCTCCGGCGCACCGGTCGGGGCCACCGTGGACGCCAGTGATCGCGGCGGGTTGCCCTGGTCGAGCGCGTGGGCGGCGTCCACGACGGCCGGGTCGACCAGCCAGGTGATCGGACGCGACCCGGCGGCGGCCCCGAAGTCCACCAGTCGCCGCAACCGCCCCTCGGAGCCGAACGTGGCGGCCCAACGTCCGAGGTCGACCAGGCTGCCGTCCGGAGCATGGTCGACGTGGTGGCGGACGGGTACGACGAGGGCCGTGTCGACCGGGCGGCGACGTGCCTCGGGCACCAGCGGCAGGAAGGTGCGCGCCCGTCCGTCGGCCGTGCTGTCGCGCGGCTCGGGACCCTCGCCGATCGCGTGGGCGCCGAACCAGTAGACGCCGGGCAGGGTGACCTCGAGGTCGCGACGCGGCACCCGCACCGAGAACTGGGCGGACTCCCCGGGCTCCAGGGAGCTGATCGTGTCGAAGGTCCCCGGCGCCGTGATCCGCTCCCCGGTCGGCGCGCCGGGGGCGACGTCCGTGGTGGCCTCGAGGTCGCTGAGCGTGGTGATCGGTTGGCCGGAGATGAAGGCGTGGACGTTGATGCCGTACCAGGTCTCGTCGTCGGTGTTGGTCACCGAACCGCTCATCCGGACCGGCCCGCTGCGCGGGACCACCGACGGCGCCAGGTCGTCGATCGAGACCGACAGCGGGGCGTCGTTGCGGGCCGGGGCGGGTCGGGACGACGCGCTCGAGGGCGCCGTCAGCAGCGGCGCCGTCACAGTGATCACCACGGCCGCGAGGGCAGGCAACAACGACGGGGGGCGGACCACGCGCCGACTCTATCCGCCGTGCCCCGTCGGCGAGGGACGGTGCGCTGGTCCGGGTCGGGTGTCCCGGGGACTAAAGTGGCCTCCCGTGTCCGACGCCCCGCTCCCGCCGCTCCAGATCGCCGACGTCCAGCAGTCGGCGGCCGAGGAGCTGGACCGGATCTCCGCGGTGATCGACGAGCTCGGGCATCGCTTCCGCAACGCCGGGCACCAGCTGGCCCTGGTGGGGGGTCCGGTACGCGACGCGATGCTCGGTCGGCACCACAACGACCTCGACTTCACCACCTCCGCGCACCCCGACCAGACCGAGGCCCTGCTCAAGGGCTGGGCGGACGCGATGTGGGACATGGGTCGCGACTTCGGCACGATCGGCTGCCGCAAGGGCGAGTGGCAGGTCGAGATCACCACCTACCGCTCCGAGTCGTACGACGCGAGCTCCCGCAAGCCCGACGTCCAGTTCGGCGACACCCTGGCCGGCGACCTCGGCCGCCGGGACTTCACCGTCAACGCGATGGCCGTGCTCGTCCCGGACCGTGAGTTCGAGGACCCCTACGGCGGCGTGGTCGACCTGGCGCACCGGGTGCTGCGGACGCCGGGCCGGCCCGAGGACTCCTTCTCCGACGACCCGCTGCGGATGATGCGGGCGGCCAGGTTCGCCGCCCAGCTGGGGTTCACCGTCGACCCGGCGGTCGTGGCGGCGATGACCGCGATGTCCGAGCGGATCGAGATCATCTCCGCCGAGCGGGTCCGCGACGAGCTGGTGAAGCTGGTGTGTGCGCCGTACCCGCGCCTGGGGCTGACCCTGCTGGTGGAGACCGGTCTCGCCGCCCGGGTGATCCCGGAGCTGCCCGCGCTGGCGCTCGAGCGCGACGAGCACCACCGGCACAAGGACGTCTACGAGCACACCCTGACCGTGCTCGAGCAGTCGATCGAGCTCGAGGACCGGTTGCCCGGCGGAGGACCCGACTTCGTCTCGCGCTTCGCCGCACTGATGCACGACGTCGGCAAGCCCAAGACCCGTCGCTTCGTCGGCGACGGCACGGTCACCTTCCACCACCACGACGTGGTCGGCGCCAAGATCACCCGCAAGCGGATGCGGGCGCTGCGCTTCTCCAACGACGAGATCGACGCGGTGACCCGGCTGGTCGAGCTGCACCTGCGCTTCCACGGCTACGGCTCCGGGGAGTGGACCGACTCCGCGGTACGACGCTACGTGCGCGACGCCGGCCCGGAGCTCGAGCGGCTGCACATCCTGACCCGCGCCGACTGCACCACCCGGAACCAGCGCAAGGCGGACCGGCTGCGCCGCACCTACGACGACCTCGAGGAGCGGATCGAGCGGCTCTCCGAGGAGGAGGAGCTCGCCTCGATCCGGCCCGACCTCGACGGCAACCAGATCATGGAGATCCTGGGCATCGGCCCGGGTCGCGAGGTCGGCCAGGCCTACCAGCACCTGCTCGAGCTGCGGATGGATCGCGGTCCGATGTCCGAGGAGCAGGCCCGGGCCGCCCTGATCGAATGGGCCGCGCAACGCTGATCACAGTCCTGCGGCCGTGACATACCGCCGGTAGGTTCGTTGGCCGGGGTAGCCGTCGTCCCACCAACCCTGGAGTGCCGCATGCCCGAAGAGATCGACCCCCTGCTGGAGGAGACCATCGAGGTCGCCGCGAGCCCGGCCACCGTCTGGTCCCTGGTCTCCGACCTGGGCCGGATGAGCGCCTGGAGCCCGCAGGTCGTCAAGACGTTCGTACGAGGCGGCCCGGTCCAGCAGGGCACCCGGACCTTCAACATCAACCGGCGCGGCCTGCTCGTCTGGCCGACCCAGGCCAAGGTGGTCCGCTTCGAGCCCGAGCGCGAGCTGGCGTTCCGGGTGAAGGACAACTTCACGGTCTGGTCGTTCACCCTCGAGCCCACCGACGCCGGCACCCGGATCATCCAGCGTCGCGAAGCCCCGAACGGCATCTCGGACATCTCGATCAAGCTGACCGCCCTGGTCTTCGGTGGCCAGCGTGGCTTCGGTGGCGAGCTGCGCCAGGGCATGCGCCAGACCCTCAGCCGGATCAAGGCGGAGGCCGAAGCCGTCTGACCCCGCCCCGGCCCCACCCGGAACCGGCCCGCCGTCCTGCGAGGACGACGGGCCGGCTCTGCCTTGGGGGCCCCGGGGCGGGACGTCAGCGGATCGTGACGAAACCCTCCATGTAGGCAGCGCCGCGGGTGACGACGACGCGGACCTCGTGCTCGCCCCGGCCGAGGCCGGCGAACGTGCGGTGGTACCTCATCTTCGGCGTCCGCGAGTTGTTGCGGAACCTCAGCGACCCCACCTTCACGCCGTCGATGAACACCTTGGCGGCGCCACCGTCACGAGCCCGGCCGTGCCACAGGTCGACCCGGGGTCCGGTGATGGTCGTGGTCAGGGTGTCCTGGCCGCGACCGCGCCCCTTGTTGTCGCAGTGGCTGCCGCCGCGCGAGTCCGACTGGACCATCCGCCAGCTCCCGGTCCAGGCGACCGAGCGGTCGCCGCAGCCCGTCGAGCGCCGGACCAGGATCTTCTGGCGGGTGACGTCCTTCGCGCCCCTCGGGTCGGTGACCGTGAGCGTGATCCGGTGGTTGCCGGCCTCGCGGTACCTCACCCGGGCCACCCGCGTCGTGGCGTCGACCTTGCTGCCGCCGTCCCCGAAGTTCCAGGAGTAGGTCAGGTCTCGCCCGTCGGTCTCGGCGTCGCTGGAGCCGCGAGCGTCGAGCTTGACCCGCTGCTTGACGAACGGCGAGTTCGGCGAGACCTTCATCCGCGCGTCCGGGGCCGTGTTCGGGGCCTCGGTCACGGTGACGACGATCGTGTCCGTGTCGGTGAGCCCCTGCGGGTCGGTGACCAGCAGTTCGACGGCGTACTCGCCGGCAGTGTCGAAGGCATGCTCGACCACGGCGCCCGAGGCGTCCTTGGCGGGCGCACCGTCGTCGAAGTTCCAGCTGTAGTCGAGGCTGTTCGGGTCCTCGGCGTCGGTCGAGCCGGTGCCGTCGAAGGTCACCGTCTCCCCGGTGCTGGCCTCCAGCGTCTCCGGGCCGGCCTCGGCCACCGGCGCGGTGTTGGGCGTCTCCACCTTCGGCTCGTAGCCGTAGTCGAACTCGGCGCAGCCCGCACCCATCGTGAACCGGACGTCGCCGGTCAGGTCGCCACCGGCGGGCGAGCTCGGCCCGGGGCCGTTCTCGTTGCCGGTCATGGCCAGCACCTCGAAGCCGAGGCAGTCGTAGCGGAACCGCCACGGGTTCGCCACGCTCGGGTAGCGGCTGTCCCGCTCGGTGTTCGCCGGGTTCCGGTAGTTGTCGGTGTGACCCTGACCGGCGTCGGAGAAGGCCTTGCGTCCGGCCGCGGCGGTGAACGCCGCGTCGTTCAGGTTCGGCGAGGAGCTGCCGGGGGTCGGCGTCGCGTCCAGCGGGGTCTGCGCCGGCGGGTCGTCGGTGCCGGCGTTGCCGTAGCCGTGCGCCTCGTCGGTGTAGGCGAGGTAGAGCCCCGCCTGGAACGCCGCACCACCGCGGTCGGCCTGGCCGTGGCCGTCGAAGTCGAAGCCGGAACGGTCGCGCATCTCGAGGTAGTAGGCGTGGTCCTGCTCGGAGGCGGCACCCGCCTCCAGGAACTTCCAGCCCAGGGTGCAGCTCTGGGCGACGGTCAGGTCCTCGCGGCAGCCGCCGTTGAAGACACGACCGTCGTCGGGACCGCCGTCGGACTCGAAGTCCGTGGCGAAGATGTCGTACGGCGCCTTGCCCGGCTCGGTGACCGTCACCTTGAGGTCGTCGATGAACCAGCCGGGACGAGCCAGACCCGGGTCGGTGGCGTAGCTGAACCGCAGGGCGCCGTTCGGCTTCCCGACCAGGTTGGTGATGTCGTAGCTGTCGGAGAGGAAGACCGGGTCCGGCACGTCGCCCGTCTTGCGGTCGAGCGCCTCGCTGCCCGCCTCGTAGGAGCCGCTCGAGCCGGTCAGACCGTTGTTGAACGTGGCCTGGCAGCCGTTCTGGTTCGGGTTGCCGGCGCTCGGGTCGGTGTTCGACGTGGTGTAGCCGTTGAGGGAGGGACGCGAGGTGTAGCTCTTCCCGTTGTCGACCGTGGTCAGGACGTAGCCGTAGTCGTAGTCCCACTCGATGTCCCACAGCGACTTCATGGAGAGCCTCGCGGTGGTCCCGGCCGGCAGCGTGGCCAGGCCGGGGATCGAGAAGTCGAGGTTGCGACCGGCCTGCGGGGTGCAGCCGAAGTCGTTGCCCGACCCCGACCACCAGGCGTGCTTCTTGGTCGCGGTCTCACCGGTGTCGAACTTCGCCGGGTCCAGGAGCTGGCGACCGGGGAGCTTCGCGACGTACATCGCGGAGTTCTGGACGCGGCCGTCCACGCCTTCGGTCAGCGTGTACGGCGTGCCGTCGGGCCGCTGCCAGACGATCGTGTCGGTGTCCTCCTTGGAGTCGGTGATCGCCGACGCCGTCCGGGTCTCGCCCGGCTCGAGGACCTGCGGCACCACCCAGCCGAGCTCCTGGCGGGAGAAGGCGTCCATGTTCTGCGACTTGTCGGTCGCCATCAGGTTCCAGTCGCCGTAGGTGTCACGGTTGCCGGTGGAGTAGAAGTCCGGCAGGCCCAGCGAGTGGCCGTACTCGTGCGAGATGACGCTGGCCGCGTCGATGGCGGTCTCGGGGTTGACGTTGTAGGGGCCCACCCGAACGAAGACCGGGAACTCCGTGGTGGTCGTGGTCATGTCGGTGCGCGAGGCGTCGGTGTAGAAGAGCAGCCGACCCTCGAGGTCCTTGAGCTGGTCGTCGGTGGTGAAGCCGGCCAGGCCGGTGGCCGGGTCGGTGTAGTAGTACTCCAGCGAGGAGGAGTGCGGCCAGACGTTGTCGTAGGGCGCGTCCGGGTAGTCGCAGCCGAGGACGGTCAGCTGCGAGGAGCCGTTGCCGCCGCAGCCGGCGAAGACCGCCATGAAGAAGTCGACCACGCCGTCCTTGTCGGTGTCGTAGTCGGAGTAGTCGATCTCCGGGTCGGCCAGCGCGGCCGCGTCGAAGACCATCTTGCCCGTGGGGCCGCAGCCGGAGTCGATGTCCTGGAGCGTGCCGACACCCGTGACGGAGCCGGTGATGGCGGTGCCGTTGGAGTCCGAGCCGTAGTAGCCGGTGTCACCGGGCAGGTTGTAGATGCCGTCGGTGATCCGCTCCGGGTAGTTGACCGGGTTCGGGATGCTGCCGGGGACGTCGGCGAGCGTGTAGCCCTGGCAGGTGTTGCCGGGCATTGCGCGCTTGGTGAACGGGAAGCCCTTGGCGTAGGTGAAGTCCGCGGTGGCGATGCCGGCCGAGGGCACGGTGCCGTTCGGGAACAGCTGACCCAGCGACATCTCCTGGAAGAGGTTGAACGTCGAGCCGTCGAAGGTGGGGTCGTTGATGATCTGCTCGAGCTGGTCGCCGCTGTGCTCGGCCTGGTAGGGCCGGTCGAGGTACTGGATCGGCACCACCGGGAACGGGCGGTCGCCGTAGCGCGCGCTGTCGTAGGTCTCGTTCGGCGGGATCACCTTCGGGCCGTGGCTGGTCACCGGCGCCGCCGCGACGCCGCCCAGCGTGAGCTCGGCGGTGGTGGAGAGGTCACGCCACACGATGGTGGGCTCCGCCACCACGGTCGCGGCCCGGCTCTCGAGGACCATGCTCTGCGATCCCTTGGCGGCGATCACCGGCACGGCCCAGGTGACGGTCTTGCCGGCACTGGTGATGACGCCGCCGGACCCGGCCGCCGTGATCAGGGAGCCGCGCGGGGCGGTGACCTTCACCGTCGCGCCGGCGATCGGGGACTCGGTGGGGTTGGTCACGATGATCCGCGAGGGGTAGCTCTCGCCGGGCTTCACCCAGCCGACCGAGGAGACGAAGCTGTTCTCGATCTGCAGCGTGGTGCTGGTGGCACCCACCGTGACCGCGGTGGCGCCCGCGTCGGCGGAGGCGAAGTCGCCGTACGTCGCGTCGACGGCACGGACGCCGATCACGAGGTCGCGCGCGCCCGTCTCGAGGCCACGGGTGACCGAGCCGGGGACCATGGTGGAGAAGGTGCCGTCGCCGGCCGCCGTCACCTCCTGGGTGCCGAGCACCTCGCCGGTGGCGTCGCTCACCGCGAGCGTGAAGCGCGCGGGCACGCCGTCGCCGGGGCGCCCGACGTCGCCCTGGGTGACCGTGGCGATGGTGCCGGAGACCTTGAACTGCTGGCCCACCCGGATGCTCCTCGACTGGTGGTCGAAGTCGGCGGTGAGGAGCTTCTTGCCCACCGTCGAGACGGGGCTGGTGGCCTCGGTCGCGTTGGCGGTGGTGAACGGCAGGGTGACGAGACCGGCGCTGAGCCCGGCGACCAGGGCGGTGGTGACCGCGGTCGTGCGCAGGCGTCGCAGGTGGGACTGAGACATGGGGATCCCTCGAGAGTTGGTCACGCGCGCGAACGCGCGATGGCGGTGACGGTGCAACGAGTCGAGGGGGGAGGCGGTTACGAAGGTGCCGTGAGGTGTGGCGCACGCGGACACCTCGCGAGCAGTCCCACCCGGCCCGGACGCACCAGTGCCCCGGAAACCAGGAGGTTTCCGGGGCACCGGGGTGCTGCGGGGTGGAGCGGTCGGTCACCGCGGCCCCGGGGGCGGGTCGGGCGCGACCGCCCCGGGTCACTCCTCGCCGAGGATGAACGCCTCCACGCGGCGACGGCCCTCGTCGTCGGGCAGCTGCACCGGCGGGGACTTCATCAGGTACGACGACGCCGAGATGATCGGGCCGCCGAGACCGCGGTCCTTGGCGATCTTGCAGGCGCGGATCGCGTCGATGATGATGCCGGCCGAGTTCGGGGAGTCCCACACCTCGAGCTTGTACTCGAGGTTGAGCGGGACGTCACCGAAGGCGCGGGCCTCGAGGCGGACGTAGGCCCACTTGCGGTCGTCGAGCCACTGGACGTAGTCCGACGGACCGATGTGCACGTTGCGGGCACCGAGGTCGTGGCCGATGTTGGAGGTGACGGCCTGGGTCTTGGAGACCTTCTTGGACTCCAGGCGCTCGCGCTCGAGCATGTTCTTGAAGTCCATGTTGCCGCCGACGTTGAGCTGGTAGGTGCGGTCCAGCACGACGCCGCGGTCCTCGAACAGCTTCGCCATCACGCGGTGCGTGATGGTGGCACCGACCTGGGACTTGATGTCGTCACCGACGATCGGGACGCCGGCGTCCTCGAACTTCTTGGCCCAGACCGGGTCCGAGGCGATGAAGACGGGCAGCGCGTTGACGAAGCCGACGCCGGCGTCGATGGCGCACTGGGCGTAGAACTTGTCGGCCTCCTCGGAGCCCACCGGGAGGTAGGAGACGAGGACGTCGGCCTGGGTGTCCTTGAGGACCTGGACGACGTCGACGGCCTGGTCGTCGGACTCCTCGATGGTCTCGCGGTAGTACCGGCCGAGCCCGTCGAGGGTCGGGCCGCGCTGGACCAGGACGCCGGTCGGGGGCACGTCGGCGATCTTGATCGTGTTGTTCTCCGAGGCCTGGGTGGCCTCGGCGAGGTCGAAGCCGACCTTCTTGGCGTCGACGTCGAAGGCTGCGACGAACTCCACGTCCTTGACGTGGTAGTCGCCGAACATGACGTGCATGAGCCCCGGGACGGAGCCGGCGGGGTCAGCGTCCTTGTAGTACTCGACGCCCTGGATGAGGGAGGTGGCGCAGTTGCCGACCCCCACGATTGCTACTCGTACCGAACCCATCGGGATTCCTTCCTGTCCTACTTGTGCTGGTCGGCCGAGGGGCCGGTTGCGGTGGGAGATGACTCGTCAGGTGGTGCGGGTGGTGCGGGTGAGCCGTGCGTGCGCTCGGCGTTGATCAGG
This sequence comes from Nocardioides sp., assembly GCF_041600255.1. GTDB lineage: Bacteria > Actinomycetota > Actinomycetes > Propionibacteriales > Nocardioidaceae > Nocardioides. The sequence goes on from NZ_JBFIKK010000006.1 coordinate 41,467, forward strand.
TCGGAGAGCCAACGCACTTCGCGCTCCACCGATTCCACGCCGTGGCGCTGGAGCTCGGCGGCGTACTGGTCGACCTCCTTCTGGGTCAGCGCGAGCTGGTTCTGGACCCGCTCGAGCCGCTCCTGGAGTCGAGTACGACGCCCCTCGAGGACGCGCAGGCGGATCTCCATGTCGGTGCGCCCGAAGAAGGCGAACCGGATGTCGAAGGTGTCGTCCTCCCACGCGGTCGGACCGACCTCGGACATCAGCCGCTCGAACTCGCGGTGTCCGGCCTCGGTGACCTGGTAGACGATCCGGGGACGACGGGTCACCGGGGTGACGGTGGCCGTGGTCTCCTCGATCAGCGCGCCGCGCAGCATCTTCTTCAGCGTGGGGTAGAGCGAGCCGTAGGACAGCACCCGACCCCAGCCGAGCATCAGGTTGAGGCGCTTGCGCAGCTCGTAGCCGTGCATGGGTCCCTCGTGCAGCAGTCCGAGGACTGCCAGCTCGATGGTCTCTGCGCGACGTGCCATGCGACCTATCGTACCGATATATCCAGATGGCGTGAATCGGCGTCGCCGCGCGCGTTGCGTACCCTGTGTTCGGTGTGCCTGCTGGGCGCGCTGTTCCTGCACGCGTCGTTACGGGCGCCAGTCGCTGCCCGTCGAGTCCCCCCGGAGTGCCGAAGTTGAGTGGTAAGCGCAAGACTGGCGGAGCCGCCAGGAAGTCCGCCCGCAAGCCCGCCGAGCCGGCAGGCAGGGGCGCCCTGGTCAAGCGCATCCTGAAGTGGGGCCTGGTCGTCGGCCTGGTCGGCGCGCTGCTCGGGGCCCTGGCCCTGGTCGTGGTCTACAAGAAGACCGACATCCCGGACCCCAACAAGGACTTCCAGACCCAGACCTCGTTCATCTACTACGCCGACGGCGAGAACGAGCTGGGCCGCTTCGCGACGCAGAACCGGGTGTCGATCTCCCTCAAGGAGATGCCGCAGAACATCCAGGACGCCGTGGTCGCGGCCGAGAACCGCACCTTCTGGACCGACAAGGGCATCGACCCCAAGGGCATCCTGCGCGCCGCCTTCAGCAACGCCCGCGGCAACTCCACCCAAGGGGCGTCCACGATCACCCAGCAGTACGTCAAGATCCTCTACCTGACCCAGGAGCGCTCCCTGAAGCGCAAGGTCAAGGAGGCGGTGCTGTCGCTGAAGATCCAGAACCAGCTCAGCAAGTCGCAGATCCTCGAGGGATACCTCAACACCATCTACTTCGGTCGTGGCGCCTACGGCATCGAGGCGGCCGCGCACGCGTTCTTCGACGTCAAGGCCAAGGACCTGTCGCTGCGCCAGGCCGCGGTGCTGGCCACCGTGCTGAACAACCCCGCGAACTTCGACCCGGCCAACGGCAAGGAGAACAAGCAGGCCCTCAAGACCCGCTACCGCTACGTGCTCGACGGGATGGCCGAGCTGGGCTCGGTCAGCGAGCAGAAGGCCGAGAAGGCGGCGAAGCGGCTGCCGAAGTTCCCCGAGATCGAGGCGCAGAGCCAGCTCGGCGGCCAGCGCGGCCACATGCTCACCCTGGTCCGCAAGGAGCTCAACGCGCTCGGCTACTCCGACGAGGAGATCGACGGCGGTGGCCTCCAGGTCACCACCACCTTCACCCAGCAGGCGATGAAGGCTGCCGAGGAGGGCGTCAAGGAGGCCAAGCCCGAGGGCTTCGGCGACAAGGAGCTGCACATCGGCGTCGCCAGCGTCGAGCCCGAGACGGGCGCGCTGCGAGGCTTCTACGCCGGCCAGGACTACCTCGACTCGCAGATCAACTGGGCCGTCGCCGGCGGCATGGTCGGCTCGACGTTCAAGCCGATCACCCTGGCCACCGCCCTGGAGAACGGCTACTCGCTCAAGGACACCTTCGAGGGCAACTCGCCCTTCGAGTTCCCCGACGGCCTGACCGTCCAGAACGAGGGCCCCGGCACCGGCAACGACTACGGCTCCTCGGTCAACGCCGTGTACGCCCTCGAGCAGTCGATCAACACCGCCTTCGTCGACATGTCCGACAGCATCCCGGACGGGCCGAAGAAGATCCTCGCGATGGCCAAGCGGATGGGGATCCCGCCCGCCAAGGAGGACCCCAACTACGAGAAGGACGCCAAGAAGTACCCCGGCATCCCCGGCACCAGCCGCGACCTCGAGGCCGACTCCCTGCTCACCCTGGGCAAGGCCCGGATCAGCGCCGTCAACATGGCCAACACCTACGCGACCCTCGCCAACGAGGGCGAGCGCGCCGACGTCCACGTGGTGGAGAAGGTCGTCGACCGCAACGGCGAGGAGCTGTGGTCGTACAAGCAGTCGACCGACGAGGCCATGGAGAAGGACATCGCGGCCGACACGTCGTACGCGATGCAGCAGGTCGTCAAGAACGGCACCGGCCGCGCTGCGCAGGGCCTGGACCGCCCGGCCGCCGGCAAGACCGGCACCGCGACCAACGACAAGGGCGAGGTCTCGTCTGCCTGGTTCGTCGGCTACACCCCGCAGCTGGCCACCGCGGTGATGTACGTGCGCGGCGACGGTGACGACCAGCTCCGTGACTGGCTGCCGTCGTACTTCGGGTCGCGCTACCCCACCGAGACCTGGACCGCGGTGATGAAGCGGGCCATGGAGGGCATGGAGGTCGAGGAGTTCCCGCCCCCGGCGAACGTCGACGGCGACGCGCCCGAGGAGGGCCACGCGCCGTACACCCCGCCGACCAAGCCGCCCTCGCGCAAGCCGTCGCCGACGAAGACCACCGAGTCGCCGACCACGAAGCCGTCGAAGACCCCCACGGCGCCGCCGTCCAGCTCGGCTCCGCCGACCTCGTCGCCGCCGTGCGGTCCGCTGGGCTGCGAGTCCAGCTCGCCCCCGCCGTCCTCGAGCTCGCCGCCGTCCTCCTCCTCGCCGCCGCCCTCGAGCAACAGCCCGTCGTCCGGTGGCTCCGGCTCCGCTGCCCCCCGGCCGCAGGCCAGCCCGCGGGCGGTGGCCGCCCGCGAGCCTTTCTGGTACGCGTGGTGGTGACCGGCCGATGAGCGACCGGGTCCACCCCACGCTCGACGACCCGGTCGTGGCCTCGCTCAGCGAGGGAGTCGGTGGACCCATGGGGAGCCGCGGCACGCGCCACCCCTGGTGGACCCCGCTGCGGGTGGTGCTCGCCCTGACGGCTGTCTGCTTCGCGCTGGGGATGGTGCAGAAGAACACCTGCTACCAGGCCTCCTGGCAGAACGGCGACACCCGCTACTCGCACATGTGCTACTCCGACCTGCCCTACCTCTACACCGGTCGCGGGTTCGTCGAGCTGAACTGGCCCTACTCCGGCGACGAGCAGGTCCGGGCCCGCTACGACGTGATGGAGTACCCGGCCGGCATCTCCTACTTCGCGTGGGGGAGTGCCTGGGTGACGCACTGGCTCAGCGGCTCGCCCGACCTCTCCCCGCGCTACGGGAGGTCGGTCGGCAAGCTCACCGAGGAGAAGGCGATCCAGCGCGAGATGCGGCTGTTCGTCACGGTCAACGCGATCGGTCTCGCGGCGGTGACCCTGCTCGCCGCCTGGTTCCTGGCCGGGGTGCACCGGCGTCGCCCCTGGGACGCCGCCCTCTTCGCGCTCTCGCCGATGCTCGCGCTGACCGGGCTGGTCAACTGGGACCTGCTCGCCGTCGTCACGGTGGCCGGCGCGCTGTGGGCGTGGTCGCGGGACCGGCCGGTGCTGACCGGGGTGCTGATCGGGGTGGGGGCGGCGATCAAGCTCTACCCGCTGTTCCTGCTCGGCGGGGTGCTGGTCATCTGTGCCCGCGACCGCCGGTTGATGCGGTTCGCGACGGCCGCGGTGGCGGCTGCCGGCGCCTGGGTGGTCACCAACCTGCCGGCCTACCTGACCGGACGCGAGCAGTGGGACGTCTTCTGGCGGTTCAACGCCGACCGGGGCGCCGACCTCGGCTCGATCTGGCTGGTGATCCAGCAGGTCCGCGACGGCAGCGAGGCGTTCTCGTTCCACCCGGTCACGATCAACCAGGCCTCCTGGGTCTTCTTCGGGTGCTGGTGCCTCGGGGTGCTGCTCCTGGGCATGTTCGCTCCGCGCACCCCCCGGCTGGCCCAGCTCGGCTTCCTGGTCGTGGCCGGCTTCCTGCTGGTGAACAAGGTCTACTCACCCCAGTACGTGCTCTGGCTGCTCCCGCTGGCCGTCCTGGCCCGGCCCCGGTGGCGCGACCAGATCGTCTGGCAGGCCGGCGAGCTCTTCTACTTCGCCGCCGTGTGGTGGTACCTCGGCGGCTTCCTCAGTCCCGGCGGTGGGGGCGACGTCGGTGCCTACTGGGTGGCGATCGTCGTCCGGATGGTCGCGGAGCTGTACCTGGTGGCCGTGGTGGTCCGCGACGTGCTCCGTCCCGACCACGACCCGGTGCGTGCCGGCGAGGACGAACCGGAGCCGGAGGCGGCGTCGCCGCTACCGGAGCCGGCCCTCAGCCGCTGACGACGACGCTGTCGAAGCGGGTCGCGGTGAAGCGCACCCGGACGTCGACCTGCTCGCCGATCTCCGGCACCCGGGGGCCGTGCGGCAGGAAGAGCATGGAGGCCTGCATGTGCGGGGGCTCGGCGAAGAGCCGCTGCTTGCCGTGGATCGAGAACGGCGAACGCACGAAGCCCACCGCGTCCAGGCCGCCGCGGGCCAGCGTGGCGGCCCGGGCCCGGATCGTGGTCTCCCCGGTCGGCGCCTCGAGCCCGATCCCGTGGGCGGTGCCGCCGCTGACGACCAGGATGTGGCCAGACTTGGGCGCCGTGCGGCCGCGGTAGCCGAACACGTCGCCCCGCTCGACCGGGTGCACGTCCAGCACGGTCGCGTGCACGCGGAGGGCGCCGCGGTCCCCGAGCCACAGGTCGGTCCCGATCCGGGGCCGGATCGTGAAGTCGGCGTACGACGCGCGCAGCGCGGACAGCTCGTCGCGGGTCAGGTGGCTGACCCAGATCGTCCGGGTGCGCAGGCCGGCCGCGACCACGTCGTTCAGCAGCCGGTGCACCTCGGAGAGGTGGGAGCCCTGGGCGAGCGGCAGGTGCAGCGCGATCCCCTCGAGCCGGGCGCCGGGGTGCTGGGCCAGGATCGGGGCGCAGGCCCAGAGCTCGCGTCCGGAGAGGCCGTGCCGCAGCATGCTGGTGACCTGTTCGAGCACGAACCGCGCCCGGGGCTCGCGGGCCAGCAGCTGCTCGAGGTCCTCGACGCGGCCCACGGTGTGGATCACCCGGTCGGCCAGCGCCGGGTCCGCCTCGAGCGCCGGGCCGAACGGGCGCCACGGCGTCAGGACCAGCAGGTCGCCGGAGAACCGCTGGGCGACCTCCGGCAGCTCGTCGTAGGTGCCCACGGCGATCGTGTCGACGCCGAGCCACGCGGCCCGGCGGGCCAACCGGCCCACGCCGAAGCCGTAGCCGTTGCCCTTGATCACGGGGGTCAGCCCGGGGGTCTCGTCGGCGACCGCGCGTAGGTGGCTGCGCCAGCGGGCGCCGTCGACGGCGAGGGTCAGGCTCATCGCGGGCCCCTCAGCCCCGGCGCCGGAGGTAGAGCTCGAACGCCTTGTAGAGCGGCCGGTTCAGCGGGAGGTCCCACTCGCCGACGTACTCCACGGCCTCGCCGCCGGTGCCGACCTTGAACTGGATGAGGCCCAGGTGCGGGTCGTCCGTGGCCAGGGTGTCGGTGATGCCGCGCAAGTCGTAGACGTCCGCACCGGCCGCCAGGGCCGCGCGGATCATCGCCCACTGGACGCCGTTGGAGCCGCGCACCTCGCGCTTCTCGGTGGACGAGGCGCCGTAGGAGTACCAGG